>JAPSJT010000172.1 GCA_031178045.1 Agromyces sp. | reverse complement strand
GCGACGATGATCGGCAGCATCTGACGGAACGCCTGCGGGAACTCGACGAGCATCTTCGACTGCATCGTCCGCATGCCGAGACTGAGGCCCGCCTCGCGCTGGCCGCGTGGCAGCGCCGCGAGGCCCGCGCGGAGCGCCTCGCCGATGAGCGCTCCGTTGTAGAGCGAGAGCGCTGCGACGACCGCCCAGAAGGGGTCGGTGCTGAGCACCAGCAGGATGAACAGCATCATGAGCAGCACCGGCATGCCGCGGAAGAACTCGAGGATGATCGCCGTCGGGATGCGGATCCAGGCGATCTCGGAACTGCGGAGCAGCGAGAAGATCACCCCGAGGATGAGCGCGAACACCGCTGCCGTGAGCGCGGCGCGGAGGGTGCCGAGCACGCCCTGGAAGAAGATGAACGACCACAGCTCGGGGTCGGCCAGGATGTCCCACCGGCTCGGGTCGAAGTACCCGGGCAGGGTGATGCCGCCGCTTTCGCGGGGAGCGGCGAGGGTGAGGGCGATCCAGCCCAGACCGACGAGGATGAGCACGCCGGCGATGATCGACGAGGTGAGGGAGAGTCGACGCGCCTTGGGACCCGGCGCATCGAAGAGGACTGACGAACCGCTCATCGCTGCACCACCCATTTGCGCTCGAGTTGGGCCGCGACCACACCGAGCGGGATGGTGATCACGAGATAGAGGGTCGCGGCACCCAGCAGGATCGCGATCACGGCATCGCCGTTCGCGTTCGCGAGTTCACGGGCGGCGGCGAAGAGCTCGAAGACGAAGAATCCGCCCGCCACCGACGTGTTCTTCGTCAACGCGATGAACACGTTGATGAGCGGCGGGATCGTCATCCGGAACGCCTGGGGCAGCACGATGAGGCCGACGGTGGGGCCGAAGCTGAGGCCGACGCTGCGCGCCGCCTCGGCCTGCCCGACCGGCACGCCGTTGATGCCCGATCGCAGCGCCTCGGCGACGAACGGGGAGGTGTAGACCGAGAGCCCGATCATGGCTGCGGTCACGTAGTCGAGTCGCGAGCCGAGGTACGGCAGGATGATCGCGCAGAAGAAGAGCACGAGCGTGAGCGGGGTGTTCCGCACGAGCTCGGTGTAGACGGTGGCGAACCCGCGAAGCGCGGCGACGGGCGAGATCCGCATGGCCGCGATGATGGTGCCCAGTACGAGCGCCGAGACGCCGCTCACGCCGAGCAGCAGCAGGGTCATGCTGAAGCCACGCCAGTACGTCGGCAGGTTCTCGATGACGGCGTCCACGCGCCTCCGTTCGTGGTGGGATCAGGATCAGGCGGTGGCCCGGACGGTACTGCCGCCCGGGCCACGCTCGATCAGTAGCGGTCGGGAGCGGGCGGCTCGACGAACGGCAGCACCGTGCCGGCCGTCTTGTCCCACGCCTCTTCGTACCGGCCGTCCTCGTAGGCCTCCTCGAGGACGTCGTTGATCCAGTCGCGGAACTCGGTGTCGTCCTTCGCGAGGCCGATGCCGTACGGCTCCTCCGTGAACGGCTCCCCGACGACCTTGAACTCGCCCTCGTTCTGGGCGGCGAGGCCCGCGAGGATGACGTTGTCGGTCGACACCGCGACGACCTGGCCGCTGCGCAGCGGCTCGAGGCAGTTCGTGTACGTGTCGGTGAGCACCGGCTCGGCGCCGATCTCGGCGAGCTTCGCCGCGGGCGTCGAACCGGTCACCGAGCAGACGGGCTGCCCCACCAGGTCGTCTTCGCTCTCGATGTCGTCATTGTCGGCGAGCACGAGGATCGACTGTCCGGCCATGTAGTACGGACCGGCGAAGTCGACGACCTCTTTGCGCTTGTCGTTGATCGTGTACGTCGCCACGACGATGTCGACCTGGCCGTTCTGGATGAACGGCTCGCGGTTCGCCGACACGGTCTCGACCCACTCGATGCCGTCTTCCTCGATGCCGAGCTCCGAGGCGATGATCTTCGCGATCTCGACGTCGAAGCCCTCGGGGACGCCGGAAGGGCCGACGAGGCCGAACAGGGGCTGGTCGAACTTCGTGCCGACGGTGATGCTGCCGGCCTCGGCGAGCTCGGCCATCGTGGTGCCGGCCTCGAACGTGGGGGCCGGTTCAGCGGTGGGCTCCTCGGCTTCGCCGCCGCCGCCGTTGCCGGCGCAACCGGCGAGCGCGAGCGCCGACGCCGCCGCAGCCGCGACGAGTGCGATTCTCATGCGTTTCATGTGTCTGCCTCTTCCTGTGTGGGTGATTCCTCGCCGCTCGTGGCAGCGCAGGTCTAGTGCTCGAGGATCTTCGAGAGGAAGTCCTTCGCACGATCGGATTGCGGGTTGTCGAAGAACTGGGCGGGCGTGGCCTCCTCGACGATCTTCCCGTCGGCCATGAACAGCACTCGGTCGGCGGCCTTCCGGGCGAAGCCCATCTCGTGCGTCACGACGATCATCGTCATGCCGTCTTTCGCGAGACCGACCATGACATCGAGCACTTCGTTGATCATCTCGGGGTCGAGCGCGCTCGTGGGCTCATCCATGAGGATGAGCTTCGGGTTCATCGCGAGCGAGCGGGCGATCGCGACGCGCTGCTGCTGTCCGCCCGAGAGCTGCGCGGGCATCTTGTTCGCCTGGTTGGCGACACCGACGCGCTCGAGCAGCTCCATCGCCTTCTCGTTCGCCGACTTGCGCGACATCCTCTTCACGCGGATCGGTGCGAGCGTGATGTTCTCGAGCACGGTCTTGTGCGCGAAGAGGTTGAACGACTGGAAGACCATGCCCACGTCGGCACGGAGCTTCGCGAGCGCCGCTCCCTCTTCCGGCAGCTTCTGGCCGTCGATCGTGATCGAGCCCGAGTCGATCGTCTCGAGGCGGTTGATCGCGCGGCAGAGCGTGGACTTGCCGGAGCCGCTCGGGCCGATGACGACGACGACCTCGCCACGGTTGACGACGGTGTTGATGTCGTTCAGCACGTGAAGATCGCCGAAGTGCTTGTCGACGTGATCGACGACGACGAGGGGTTCGCCGCGACGCACCGAGATGTTCGACGTCGCGGGCGCCTGCTGGGTTGGCTCCATACCCCCAAAACTAGGGCTCAGCGCCGCTCCGCACCACGGAGCGGCGCGGTGGGTTATCTATTCGTGACCCGCACTGCGCTGCGCGAACGCGCTCTCGTAGAGGCAGACGGATGCCGCCGTCGCGAGGTTCATCGATTCGGCGTGACCGTAGATCGGCACGGTGACGACGCGGTCGGCCAGCGCGAGCTGCTCGTCGGGCAGGCCGCGGGCCTCGTTGCCGAACAGCCACGCGGTCGGCCGCTCGAGGACCCCCTCATTGCGCGCCGTGAGCAGGTCTTCACCCTTCACGTCGGCGGCGAGCACCGTGAGACCAGCGGCACGGGCGCGCTCGAGGACATCGTCGAGGTCGGCACCGACGGCGACCGGCAGGTGGAAGATCGACCCCGTCGACGAGCGCACGACCTTGGGGTTGTAGAGGTCGACGGCACGCCCGGTGAAGACCACGGCGTCGGCGCCGGCGGCATCCGCTGCCCGCACGATGGTGCCGGCGTTGCCCGGGTCGCGGACCTCCTCGAGGATGGCGACGAGGCGCGGGGATGCCGCGAAGACGTCTTTCACGGCCGTCGGGAACTGCCGGCAGACCGCGACGAAGCCCTGAGGCGTCACCGTGTCGGCCATGGTGTCGAGCACCTCTTCGGTGACGTACTCGACGTCGAGTCCGGCACGTGCCGCCGCCTCGGCGATCTCGCCGTAGCGTTCGAGCGCCGACGGTGTCGCGAAGAGCTCGGCCACGAGCTGCGGGCGGTAGGTCAGCGCCTCGGCGACGGCCTGCGGTCCCTCGAGCAGGAACATGCCGCTCTCGGCACGTGCCGCCTTCTTCGCGAGCTTCGCGACCGCACGGACACGCGGAGACCGGGGGTTCTCGAGCATGCCGCAAGTCTATGGCGCAGACGGCGAACGGCCCGGCACACCCTGCTCGTTCGAGCAGAGGTGCCGGGCCGTTCTGGAGATCGCGTGCCTAGGCGGCGGTCTTCGGAGCCGAGGTGTCGGCCGGGAGCGCCTGCTTGGCGGTCTCGACGAGGGCCGCGAAGGTCGCGGGCTCGTTCACGGCGAGGTCGGCGAGGATGCGACGGTCGACCTCGATGCCCGCGAGGCCGAGGCCCTGGATGAAGCGGTTGTACGTGAGGCCGTTCTGACGCGACGCGGCGTTGATGCGCTGGATCCAGAGGCGACGGAAGTCGCCCTTCTTCTGGCGACGGTCGCGGTACGCGTAGACGAGGGAGTGGGTGACCTGCTCCTTCGCCTTGCGGTAGAGGCGCGACCGCTGACCGCGGTAGCCCTCGGCGCGCTCCAGGATGACCCGACGCTTCTTGTGGGCGTTGACCGCCCTCTTCACTCTTGCCATGACTCTGTTTCTTCCTTAACGGGTCTCGCGGCTCAGCGGCCGAGAAGCTTCTTGACGACCTTGGCGTCGGGGGCCGACAGCACCTTGTCCTGGTTCAGGCGGCGGGTGCGCACCGAGGACTTGCCCTCGAGGTTGTGGCGCATACCGGCCTGCTGCTTCTTGATCTTGCCGCTGCCGGTGATCTTGAAGCGCTTCTTGGACCCGGAGTGGGTCTTCTGCTTCGGCATCTCGTGTATCTCCTTGGTTCTGCCGCCACCGGGTGGCGGACGGGGGTGCTTGGCCTACGCCTCGGTGGTGTCGGCCGTCTGCGACTCGGACTCGCCCGCGGCATCCGCCGTCGGCCGCACCTTCGCCGCAGCACGTTGTGCATTCGCCTCGGCCTTGGCCTCGGACTTGTTCTTGAGGGGCGCGATGACCATCACCATGTTGCGGCCGTCGATCGTGGGATTGTGCTCGACCGTGCCGAACTCCGCCACGTCTTCCGCGAAGCGCTGCAGGAGGCGGACACCCATCTCGGGGCGCGACTGCTCGCGGCCCCGGAAGAGGATCATCGCCTTCACCTTGTCGCCGGTCTTGAGGAAGCCGATGGCGCGCTTCATCTTGGTCTCGTAGTCGTGCTTGTCGATCTTGAGGCGGAACCGGACCTCTTTGAGGATCGTGTTCGCCTGGTTGCGCCGGGCCTCTTTCGCCTTCTGCGCAGCCTCGTACTTGAACTTGCCGTAGTCCATGATCTTGGCGACCGGCGGCTTGGAGTTCGGTGCGACCTCGACGAGATCGAGATCGGCCTCCTGCGCGAGCCGCAGGGCCACCTCGATCTTCACGACGCCGACCTGCTCTCCGCCTGGTCCCACGAGGCGGACCTC
>JAPSJT010000031.1 GCA_031178045.1 Agromyces sp. | reverse complement strand
CGTGGCGTGACGCGAGCATCGGATGACTCGTTCCCGGTGCCGCACGACCGAAACGACGGGCCACGAGACAGGAGACCCCGGGCGCCATGCGGCGACCCGGGGTCTCCTCGTGAGAGCGGCTCGCGCCGCGGCATCCGATCAGATCGAGCGGAACGCCGCCACCGCGTTGTGTCCGCCGAACCCGAACGAGTTCGAGATGGCCACCAGGTCGCCATCGCCGAGCGCTCGCGGGCTCGTCACGACGTCGAGCGGGATCTCAGGGTCCTGCTCGGTGAGGTTGATCGTCGGCGGCGCGGTGCGCTCGTGCAGCGCGAGCACCGTGAACAGCGCCTCGATCGCACCGGCACCACCCAGCAGGTGCCCGGTCGAGGCCTTCGTCGCGGTCACGGCGATGCCGTCGAGCGAGTCGCCGAAGACACGGCGGAGCGCGTTGTACTCGGCGATGTCGCCGACGGGCGTGCTCGTGGCGTGCGCGTTGATGTGACGCACGTCGGCGAGTGTCGCGCCGGCGCCCTCGATCGCGGCCTTCATGGCTCGGGCGGCTGCCGACCCCTCGGGGTCGGGTGCCGTGATGTGGTACGCGTCGCTCGTCACCGCGCCGCCGAGCAGCTCCGCGTAGACGCGCGCACCGCGGGCCTTGGCGTGCTCCTCGGTCTCGACGACGAGTGCCGCTGCACCCTCGCCGAGCACGAAGCCGTCACGGCCGACGTCGTAGGGACGTGACGCGATGGCGGGTTCGTCGTTGCGGCGCGAGAGCGCCTGCATCGAGGCGAACGCAGCGATCGGGAGCGGGTGGATCGCCGCCTCCGAGCCGCCCGCGATGACGACGTCGGCGAGACCCTGCTGCAGGTGGTCGTAGGCGTTCACGAGCGCCTCGGTGCTCGAGGCGCACGCCGAGACGACCGTGCGGATGCCCGCACGGGCGTGCAGGTCCATGCCGATCGCGGCGCCCGGGCCGTTCGGCATGAGCATGGGCACAGTCATCGGCAGCACCCGTCGCGGCCCGCGCTCGCGAAGGGTGTCCCACGCGTCGAGGAGGGTCCACACGCCGCCGATCCCGGTCGACCAGTCGACGGCGAGGCGCTCGGGGGCCACCTCGGGAGCGCCCGCGTCGGCCCACGCTTCGCGGCCGGCGATGAGCGCGAACTGGCTCGAGGGGTCGAGTCGCTTCTGCTCGTGCCGCTCGAGCACACCGGCGGTCGGTACCTTGGCGGTCGCCGCGAACGTCACGGGGAGTTCCAGCTCGGAGACCCAGTCCTGCTCGAGCGAACGAGCACCCGACTCTCCGGCGAGCAATGCGGTCCAGCTCTCGCGAGCGGTGCCGCCGAGGGGCGACGTCGCACCGATGCCGGTGATCACGATCTTCTTGGTCATAACGAAAGCACTCCGTAGGAGGGAAAGGGTCTCGCGGACGGGCGGGCCGCACGCACCATGCGCCGGCCCGCCCGAACAGCGACTAGGCCTGGGCCTTGACGATGAAGTCGACGGCGTCGCCGACGGTCTTGAGGTTCTTGACCTCTTCGTCGGGGATCTTCACGTCGAACTTCTCCTCGGCGTTGACGACGATCGTCATCATCGAGATGGAATCGATGTCGAGGTCATCAGTGAACGACTTGTCCAGCTCAACCGTGTCGGTCGCGATGCCGGTCTCGTCGTTGATGAGCTCGGCCAGGCCGGCAAGCACTTCTTCGGTGGACAATGCCATTGTTCTTCTCCTTGGGGGTGTCTCGTTTGACCGAGACACAGTCTAGATGGACGAGGGCAGGCGGTTCAGGGCAGAACCACCACTTGGGCGCCGAACACGAGTCCGGCGCCGAAGCCGATCTGGAGGGCGAGGCCCCCCGAGAGTTCCGGATGCTCCTCGAGCAACCGGTGCGCCGCGAGCGGAATCGACGCGGCGGAGGTGTTCCCGGTGGTGGCGATATCGCGCGCGATGACGACCGTGTCGGGGAGCTTCAACTGCTTCGCGAACTCGTCGATGATGCGCATGTTCGCCTGGTGCGGGATGAAGGCGGCGAGGTCGGCCGACGTGACGCCCGCGGCATCCAGCGCCTGCTTGGCGACCTTGGCCATGTCCCACACCGCCCAGCGGAAGACCGTCTGGCCCTCCTGGCGGAGCGTCGGCCATTCGGCGGCACCGTCGCGGTACTGCGTGAGCGTGGAGTTCATGCCCACTGCGCCGGCCTTCGAGCCGTCGGAGCCCCAGACGGTGCGTGCGATGCCGGGGAAGTCGCTCGGCCCGATGACGACCGCGCCGGCGCCGTCCCCGAGCAGGAACGAGATCGAGCGATCGGTCGGGTCGACGACGTTCGAGAGCTTCTCGGCGCCGACGACGAGTGCGTAGTGCGCGCCACCGGTGCGGATGAGCGCGTCGGCCTGGGCGATGGCGTAGGCGTAGCCGGCGCATGCGGCGTTGGTGTCGTACGCGGCGGCGGGATTCGAGCCCACCCGGTCGGCCAGCACGGCGGCGATCGAGGGCGTCTGCTGCACGTTCGAGACCGTCGCGACGATGACGAGGTCGATGAGCTCGGGGGAGACGCCCGACTTCTCGATCGCCTCGCGAGCGGCGTCCGTCGCGAGATCGAGGGCCTCGACGTCGGCGCCGGCTCGGGCACGCGTGATGATGCCCGTGCGCTGCTGGATCCACTCGTCGGACGAGTTGATCGGACCGATGAGGTCCTCGTTCGGCACGGCATGTTCGCCGCGGGCGGCGCCGATCGCGTAGATGCGGGTGTACGCGGGTCCGTGCGACTGCTGCAGGGTGGGTTTCGTCATGCTCGCCAATCTGTGGAGTGCGTCGGTCGTGCCCGGATTCAGGCGGCCTGTTCGATGAGCTCGATCGCAGCCGGGAGGTCCTCGGGGGTCTTGACGGCGACCGTGGGTACACCCTTGAGCGCACGCTTCGCGAGGCCGACGAGCGCACCGGCCGGGGCGACCTCGATGATGCCGGTGACCCCGGCGGCGGCGAACGACTCCATGCAGCGGTCCCATCGCACGGGGGAGGACACCTGTCCGACGAGCAGGTCGACGAATTCGCGACCGGAGGTCACGGTGCTGCCGTCGTGGTTCGTCCACAGCGTCACTCCGGGGTCGGAGACGTCGTGGTCGGCGGCGATCGCGGCGAGGCGCTCGACCGCGGGCTGCATGTAGCGGGTGTGGAACGCGCCGGCGACCTGGAGCGGTATGACGCGTGAGCCGGCCGGTGGTGCGGCCTTCAGCTGCTCCAGCGCGTCGAGCGCTCCGGCGACGACGATCTGGCCGCCGCCGTTGAAGTTCGCGGGCTCGAGGTCGAGCTCGGCGAGTCGGGCGAGCAGTGCCTCCTCATCGCCGCCGAGCACCGCGCTCATCCCGGTGGGCGCGAGCGCCGCGGCGTCCGCCATGGCGCGTCCGCGCTCGGCGACGAAGCGCATCGCGTCGAGGTCGTCGAGTACTCCTGCACCGGCCGCCGCGGTGATCTCGCCCACCGAGTGGCCCGCGATGCCGCCGATGCGCGAGGCGCGCCCGTCGGCGAGCAGGGAGTCGAGCGCGAGCAGGCCGGCCGCGACGATGAGCGGCTGCGCGACCGCCGTGTCGCGAATCGTGTCGGCATCGCTCTCGGTGCCGTGCTGCGCGAGGTCGACGCCGGCGGCGTCGGAGAACGCGGCCAGCCGCTCGACGGCGGTCGAGTCGGTGAGCCAGGGGGCGAGGAATCCGGGGGTCTGCGAGCCCTGTCCAGGGCAGACGACGACGATCACTCTCCCTAGTCTGCCAAGCCCTGACCCGCCTGGTGTGTGGCGATACGACAAGCTCTCGGCGAAACCCTTGTGCGTGGCAGACACTCGCACCCCGTCTGGGCGATCAGCTCGGGCGCCGTCGGGGTTGGTGCTCGTGATCGCTCATCGATCCGATGATGAGCGCGGACTGCAGGATGAGCGCTTCTCTCGCGCCGGTCGCGTCCCACCCGATCACATCGGAGACGCGCTTCAGCCGGTAGCGCACGGTGTTCGGGTGCACGAACAGTTCTCGCGCCGTCGCCTCGAGCGAGCGACCGTTGTCGAGATAGCTCCAGAGGGTGGTGAGCAGCTCGGTGGAGTGCGCCTGCAGGGGCCGGTAGATGCGATGGACGAGGGTCGCGCGGGCGAGGGGATCACCCGCGAGCGCCCGCTCGGGCAACAGGTCGTCAGCGTGCACGGGCCGTGGTGCGTGCCGCCACGACCTGGCGACCGCGAAGCCGGCGAGCGCCGCCTTCGCGCTCTTCGACGCATCCACGAGGTTCGGCACCTCGTGTCCGAGCACCAGGTGGCCCTGGCCGAAGTGCGGTTCGAGCTGGGTCGCCATCTCCATGAAGGTGAGCGCAGGGGACGTGCCGATCGTCTCATCGGGCTCGCCGCCGAGCGGATCGGATCTGCCGATCACGAGCACGAGCCGGTTGCCCTGCACGCCGATGAGCACGTCGGCGTGCATGTGCCGTGCGGCACGGCGGACCTGGTCGATGTCGAGCTGCTTCGGCGCCGTGCCGACGAGCACCGCGACCTCGCCGTGGCCGTGCCACCCGAGTGCCGCGATCCGGCTCGGCAGCTCGTCGTCGTATTCGCCCGAGAGGATCGAGTCGACGACGAGCGCCTCGAGGCGGGCGTCCCACAGGCCGCGCGCCTCGGCCGCACGTGCGTAGACGTCCGCAGCGGCGAAGGCGATCTCGCGCGAGTAGAGCAGGATCGCCTCGCGCAGCGGTTCGCCGCCGTCCTTCACGCGGTCCTCGACGACTTCGACGGTCACCCGGATGAGCTGCAGCGTCTGCTGCAGGCTCACCGAGCGGAGGAGCTCTCGCGGAGCCGCGCCGAACACGTCGGCGGCGATCCACGGGGTGGACCGAGGGTCGTCGAACCAGGAGATGAATGAGGAGATGCCGGCCTGTGCCACGAGCCCGACGGCGGAGCGCCGACTCGGCGGCATATCGCCGTACCACGGCAGCGTGTCCTCGAGCCGCTTCAGCGTCTGGGTGGACAGCTCACCCGCGATGGTGCGCAACCATGCGAGCGTCTCCGCTTTCGTCCTGGGCTTCGTCGCCACCTCGGTCGCCCGCGCTAGCTTTCGCCGCCGGCCGATCCGGTGGTGCCCGCGTTCACATCGTGCAGCCGGTACTTCTCGATCGCCTGAGCGGGGAGCGAGCGATCCACCTCACCGCGGTCGGCGAGCAGCTCGAGCGTGCGCACGACGACCGAGGGGCCGTCGATCTTGAAGGATCGGCGAGCCGCCGGACGGGTGTCGGAGAAGCCGAAACCGTCGGCGCCGAGCGTCGCGAAGTCGCCGGGCACGTAGGCGCGGATCTGGTCCGGCACGGCGTGCATGTAGTCGGACACCGCGACGAACGGCCCCTGCGCTCCCGACAGCTTCTGCGTCACGTACGCGCTGCGACGCTCTGCGTCGGGGTTCAGGAAGTTGTGCTCGTCGGCGGCGACGCCGTCACGGCGCAGCTCGGTCCAGCTCGTGACCGACCAGACATCCGCCGAGACGCCCCAGTCGTTCGCGAGCAGCTCCTGGGCCTCGATGATCCACGGCACCGCGACCCCGGAGGCGAGCAGCTGGGCCTTCGGGCCCTGCGTGGTCGACTCCGAGAGGCGGTGGATGCCGCGAACGATGCCCTCCACGTCGACCCCTTCGGGCTCTGCCGGCTGAACGATCGGCTCGTTGTAGACCGTGAGGTAGTACATGACGTTCGGGTCGGGGTGATTGCCGCCGTACATGCGATCGAGGCCCGAGCGCACGATGTGGCCGATCTCGTACCCGTAGGCGGGGTCGTACGAGACGACGGCCGGGTTCGTCGACGCGAGCAGCGGCGAGTGCCCATCGGCGTGCTGGAGGCCCTCACCGGTGAGCGTGGTGCGGCCGGCGGTGGCGCCGATCATGAATCCGCGGGCCATCTGGTCGCCCGCCGCCCAGATGGCATCGCCCGTGCGCTGGAACCCGAACATCGAGTAGAAGACGTAGATCGGGATGAGCGGCTCGCCCTCGGTGGAGTACGAGGTGCCGATGGCCGTGAACGCGGCGAGCGCGCCGGCCTCGTTGATGCCGACATGGATGATCTGGCCCTGAGGGCTCTCCTTGTAGGCGAGGAGGAGCTCCCGGTCGACCGAGGTGTAGTGCTGCCCGTTCGGGTTGTAGATCTTCGCGTTCGGGAAGAACGCGTCCATGCCGAAGGTGCGTGCCTCGTCGGGGATGATCGGCACGATGCGGTTGCCGAAGTCCTTCGCGCGCATGAGGTCCTTCAGGATGCGCACGAACGCCATCGTGGTGGCGATCTCCTGCGTGCCCGAGCCCTTCTTCGCGATCGCGTACGCCGAGTCGTCGGGGAGCGAGATCGCCGTGTGCTTCGTGCGCCGCTCGGGAAGGTAGCCGCCGAGTGCCCGGCGGCGCTCGTGCAGGTACTGGATCGCCTCGTCCTGGTCGCCGGGCGTGTAGTACGGCGGGAGGTAGGGGTTCTCCTCGAGCTGCGCGTCCGTGATGGGGATGCGCATCGCGTCGCGGAAGGTCTTGAGGTTGTCGAGCGTCATCTTCTTCATCTGGTGGGTCGCGTTGCGGCCCTCGAAGCTCGGACCGAGGCCATAGCCCTTGATGGTCTTCGCGAGGATGACGGTCGGCTGGCCCTTGTGCTCGGTGGCCGCCTTGAACGCCGCGTACACCTTGCGGTAGTCGTGGCCGCCGCGCTTGAGGTTCCAGATCTGCTCGTCGGTGAGGTCCTTCACGAGCTCGAGCGCCCGCGGGTCGCGTCCGAAGAAGTTCTCGCGCACGTACGCGCCGGACTCGGCCTTGTAGGTCTGGTAGTCGCCGTCGGGGGTGACGTTCATGAGGTTGCGGAGCGCGCCGTCGTGGTCGCGGGCGAGCAGGTCGTCCCACTCGCGGCCCCAGACGACCTTGATGACGTTCCACCCGGCGCCGCGGAAGAAGCTCTCGAGCTCCTGGATGATCTTGCCGTTGCCGCGGACAGGTCCGTCGAGGCGCTGCAGGTTGCAGTTGATGACGAACGTGAGGTTGTCGAGGCCCTCGTTCGCCGCGACCTGCAGCTGACCGCGGCTCTCGACCTCGTCCATCTCACCGTCGCCGAGGAAGGCCCAGACGTGCTGGTCGGATGCATCCTTGATGCCCCGGTTCGTGAGGTACTTGTTGAGCTGTGCCTGGTAGATCGCGTTGATCGGCCCGAGCCCCATCGAGACGGTGGGGAACTGCCAGAAGTCGGGCATCAGGCGCGGGTGCGGATACGACGAGAGTCCGTTGGGCGCGTGCGACTTCTCCTGGCGGAAGCCGTCGAGCTGGTCGGCGCTGAGCCGGCCCTCGAGGAAGGCGCGCGCGTACGTGCCGGGGGAGGCGTGCCCCTGGATGAAGATCTGGTCGCCGCCACCGGGGTGGTCCTGGCCGCGGAAGAAGTGGTTGAAGCCGACCTCGTAGAGGGCGGCGGATGACGCGTACGTCGAGATGTGACCGCCGACGGCGATGTCGGGCCGCTGCGCGCGATGCACGAGCATCGCCGCGTTCCAGCGGATCCAGGCGCGGTATCGGCGCTCGATCTCCTCGTCGCCGGGGAACTCGGGCTCGTTCTCGGGCGCGATCGTGTTGAGGTAGTCGGTCGTCGGCACCATCGGCACGCCGAGGTGCAGCTCCTTCGAGCGCTTGAGGAGACTCAGCATGATCTCCCGGGCGCGCTGGTGCCCCTTCTCAGCGACGAGCGCGTCGAGCGACTCGGCCCATTCGGATGTCTCTTCGGGATCGGCGTCCATCGCCTCGACCGAGTAGGGATCCTGGTCGTTGACAGTCACACTCGACCTCTCTCTTCAGCAGATCGTGCCTGCGGGTGTGGGGGCGTGCGCACGACGGAGGGACCGGATCACGGTCGCGAGGCACCACGCCATCCTAGTGATTCTATGCCCGCCGAGTCGGAGCTAGGCTGAGCCGCGTTCAGCGTACGCGACCACGGGAGGAGCGTCGGCCATGATCCTCGCCCCCGGCGTGATCGCGCCCGAGTTCTCACTGCCGAATCAGTTCGGGCAATCCGTCCGCCTCGCCGAGGCCCGGGCCGCGAGGCGGGTCGTGCTCGTCTTCTTCCCATTCGCCTTCTCGCGGACCTGCCAGGGCGAGCTCGGCGAGCTCCACGAGCAGGCGGCCCTCTTCGACGACGCGGACGCGCAGCTGTTGGCCGTCTCCGTCGACTCGAAGCATGCGCTTCGAGCCTGGGCCGAGGAGCAGGGCTACGCATTCCCACTGCTCGCCGACTTCTGGCCGCACGGCGCCGTCGCGCGCGAGTACGGCGCGTTCCTCGAGGGTCCCGGGCATGCCGCCCGGGCGACGTTCGTGATCGACCCCTCCGGAGTCATCCGTTCGAGCTTCGCGGCTGCACCGGGCGAGGCGCGCACGATCGAGCAGTACCGCGACGCGCTCCGACACTGAGCGGATGCCGCCGCCGCCGTTCAGTCGAGGATGCCCACGGAACGCGCGATCACGAGCGCGAGGATGACGAATCCGCCGAACGCCTGCAGGCCCATGAGCAGTTTCGCCCTCTGGGAGAGCGGCATCGAGTCGCTCGCGCTGAAGGCCATCGAGTTCGAGAGCGACGTGTAGGAGTAGTCGACGAACCTCGGCGTCCAGTCCTGCGCGGCGGACGATCCGGCGGCCACCTCCGCGATCGCGTCGTGGTCCTCGTCTTGCGAGAAGCGGAAATCCGCCGGCGGAAGCTCGCTCCTCGCCCACGTCGTGCGGGTGACCGGACCACCGCGGTCCATCTCCCAGTAGAGCAGCGCGAATCCGATGACGTTCGCGACCCACACCTGCAGTGCCGCGAGGAGGAGGCCGGGAGCGTCGTGCCGTCCGCTGACGAGCTTGAAGACGAGCAGGACGAGCGCGACCTGGTTCGCGAGCACGAGCACGAGCGCGAGAAGGACGGAGAGGGTTCGGCTCCAGCGGGACTGGCGTGTGAGCCGGTAGGGGTTCACGACGATGAGCGGGATGAGCAGGGCGATGCCGGCGCCGACCACGACGAACCGCAGCGAGCCGACGAGTTCGTTCGGGAGGAACGCGTAGAGCCCGAGCGCGGCGACGAGGCCGCCGACCGCCGGCCACCGATGCTCCGGTGGAGCCGTGCGGCTCGGATGCCTCGTCACCACCTGCATGTCGTGAGTCTATGGACCCTCCGCTAGCATTGGCATGCGCCGCACGGCGTGGGCCTTTAGCTCAGTTGGTAGAGCGCCACGTTTACACCGTGGATGTCGTCGGTTCGAGCCCGGCAGGGCCCACGACTGCTTCCGATCGCCGCGCCCTCGGCTCGCCCGGCTCGACCGCACGGGCGGGGATAGGCTGGGCGGGTGCCAGCCGTTCTCGCCCAGGTCCTGACGACGATCGACCGCCTGTGGCCTCTCGATGGGGCCGAGGAGTGGGACGCTCCGGGGCTCGTCACGGGCGATCCGAGCTCCGAGGTCGAGCGCATCGTGCTGGCGGTCGACGCCGTCGGCGCGACGGTCGACGAGGCCATCGCCGCCGACGCCGACCTCCTCATCGCGCACCACCCACTGCTCCTCCGCGGCGTCACGACCATCGCCGAGGATCGATACAAGGGAGCGCTGCTCGCCCGGCTCATCCGCAGCGGCTGCGCCCTCGTCGCGGCGCACACGAACGCCGACATCGTCGAACGCGGCACGTCGGCGGTGCTCGCCGCTCGGCTCGGCCTCGTCGACGTGCGTCCGATCGTGCCGAGCGCCGATCCCGCTCTCGGCCTCGGCCGGGTCGGTCGACTCGACGAGCCGATGACGCTCGGACGCCTCGCCCGGGCACTCGCCGACCTGCTGCCGGCGACGGCGACCGGGGTCCGCGCCTCCGGCGGCTACGACGACGTGGTCGAGACGGTCGCGGTGTGCGGCGGCGCCGGCGATTCGCTGCTCGGCCACCCGGCCGTTCGGGCGTCGGATGTCTACATCACGGCCGACCTGCGCCACCACCCGGCATCCGAGGCGCGGGAACAGGCCCTGCTCGGCGGCGGCCCCGCCCTCATCGACGTGTCGCACTGGGCGAGCGAGTGGCTGTGGCTGGACGCCGCCGCCGACGAGCTCCGCGCGGCGCATCCCGAGCTCGACGTCCGTGTGAGCGAGCTCCGCACCGACCCCTGGGATTTCCAGGTCGTGCAATGATGACCACTTCGCCCATCAACGCCACGAGGAGCACCACGTGAAGGCCAGCCCCGCCGAGCAGCAGGAATTGCTGCGACTGCAGTCGATCGACACCCGTCTGCAGCAGCTCGCGCATCGGCTCCGCTCGCTTCCGCAGTCCGGCCCGCTCGCAGAGCTCGCCGCGCGCGACACCGCTGTGCGCGGCAGGCGGGCGGAGGCGGTCGGCGGCCTCGAGGACGCACGAGCAGAGCTCGCGAGGCTCGAATCCGACGTCGCCGTCGTCGAGGCGCGCATCGCACGTGACGGCGACCGGCTGCAGCACACCTCCTCCGTGAAGGATGTCGCGGCGCTGGAGGCCGAACTGTCGGCGCTCGCCAGGCGGCGTTCCGACCTCGAAGACCAGGAGCTCGTGGTCATGGAGCGCGTCGAGATCGCCGAGCGCGACGTCGCCGGCATCGACGAGGAGCGTGCCGAGATCGCCGCCGAGATCACGAGGCTCGAAGCCGAACGCGGTGAGGCGGCTTCTGCGCTCGACGTCGAGCGCGACGCCGCCGACCGCGACCGCGCCGTCGTCGCCGGGGGAGTGCCCGAGGCGCTCCTGAAGCTCTACGAGCAGCGCCGCACGAGGGGCGCCGGCGTGGGCGCGGCACTCCTCCGCCAGCGCACCTGCAGCGGTTGCACGATGACGCTCACGGGGTCCGATTTCGAGACCGTGCGGCGAGCGGCATCCGACGACGTGCTGTTCTGCCCCGAATGCGACCGCATCCTCGTGCGCACCGATGAGTCGGGACTCTGACGAGCCGCCCTGGTGTTCCATCGGAACGGCCCGCTTTCGGACGGTAGGCTGGTGGTGAGTGGGTCGGCAAGACGGCCGCGTCATCCGAGCGTTCGGGTGCCGAGGAACGTCCGGGCTCCGCAGGGCAGGACGGTGGGTAACGCCCACCCGGGGCAACCCGCGAGACAGTGCCACAGAAAGCAGACCGCCACGGACGCGAGTCCGGGGTAAGGGTGAAACGGTGGGGTAAGAGCCCACCAGCGGCCGCGGCGACGCGGTCGGCTCGGTAAACCTCGTCCGGAGCAAGGTCAGACAGGGAACCATGGGGCTGCCCGTCCCGTTCCCGGGTAGGCCGCTGGAGGGCTGCGGCAACGCAGCTCCGAGAGAGATGGTCGTCCAGCCGGTGTCGCGCAAGCGCCCGGTGAACAGAACCCGGCGTATCAGCCGGCCCACTCGCACACTCCCGCATCCGCTGCCGCCGCGCGGTCGTGGACTCAGAGCACGGCGAGGGCCGCGGCGCCGAGGATTCCCGCGTTGTTCCGGTGCACCGCCGGAACGATGGGCGTGCCGAGCTCGAGCAGCGGCAGGAACTGCTCGTGGTGCTTCGATACGCCCCCGCCCACGACGAACAGGTCGGGCGTGAAGAGGAACTCGAGGTGGCGGTAGTACCGCTGCAGACGCTTCGCCCACTGCTCCCAGCTCAGCGACTCCCGCTCCATCGCCGAGTACGCGGCGCGGTCCTCGGCGTCGGCCCCGTCGAGCTCGAGGTGCCCGAGCTCGGTGTTCGGGATGAGCACGCCGTCGTAGAGGAAGGCGGAACCGATTCCCGTGCCGAGGGTCGTGAGGATGACGAGCCCGCGCGCGTCCCGCGCCGCCCCGAACCGCGATTCGGCGTAGCCTGCGGCGTCCGCATCGTTGATGAAGTGGATGTGCCGTCCGAACGCGCCTTCGAAGAGCTCCTCGGCGGGCAGGCCGATCCACTCGCGCGAGATGTTCGCAGCCGACAGGGTACGGCCGGCCTTCACGACGGCGGGGAAGCACACGCCGAGTGGAAGCGGGCCGGCGCCGGACACGGCGCCGTCGAGCTGTGCGAGCAGTTCGCGAGTGGCCGAGACGATGTCGTCGGGGCGGCCGCCCTCGGGCGTGCGCACCTTGACGCGCTCGGTGACGAGCTCACCGGTGCTGAGGTCGACGACCGCCCCCTTGATCCCCGTTCCGCCGATGTCGATGCCGATCGCGTGGTCAGTCGCCATGGCGCCAGACTATCGCGGCGCCGCCCGACGACGCTCAGGGGAGCGTGAGGATGTCGGCTCCCCGCTCGGTGACCACGAGGGTGTGCTCGAACTGCGCGGTCAGCGACCGGTCGCGCGTCACCACCGTCCAGTCGTCGGGCCAGACCTCCCAGTCGGTCGAGCCGAGCGTGAGCATCGGCTCGATCGTGAACACCATTCCCGGTTCGATGACCGTGTCGTACTCGGGCGCGTCGTAGTGGGGGATGATCAGGCCCGTGTGGAAGGCGCGACCCACCCCGTGTCCGGTGTACTCGCGCACGACGCCGTAGCCGAACCGCTTCGCGTAGGCCTCGATCGCCCGCCCGATGACGTTGACCTGACGGCCGGGAGCCACGGCACGGATCCCGCGAGCGAGCGCCTCACGAGTGCGTTCGACGAGCAGCGTCGCCTCCTCGCTCGCGTCGCCGACGAGGAACGTGCGGTTCAGGTCGCCGTGGTAGCCGTCGAGGTAGGCGGTCACGTCGAGGTTGACGAGATCGCCGTCGTCCAGCACCGTGTCGTCGGGGATGCCGTGGCAGATGACCTCGTTGACGGAGGTGCACGAGGACTTCGGGTATCCGCGATACCCGAGCGTCGACGGGTACGCGCCGTGTCCGGTGACGTAGTCGTGCGCGATGCGGTCGAGTTCGTCGGTCGTGACGCCGGGCCTGATGGCGGATGCCGCGGCCTCGATCGCGCCCGCGGCGATGCGACCCGCGGCGCGGATGCGCTCCACCTCGTCGGGGGTGTACCGGTCGCCTGCGTCGTTCGACGCGGGAGCCCGGCGGCCGACGTACTCGGGCCGGGCGATGCCTGACGGCACGGGTCGCGCGGGAGTCAACAGGCCGGGGATCAGGTGGCCGGCGGCATCCTTGGGCATAGGATCAGCCTATGGCGCAGGATGCGGAGCACATGTACTGGTACAACCTGCACACCGGTCAGGTGGAGCAGGGATTCGAGTCGCCCTCGGTCGATCGCGTCGGGCCCTTCGAGACCCGCGCCGAGGCGGAGCGGGCCCTCGATGTCCTCCGTGCGAACAGCGCGAAGTGGGCCGAGGAAGAGGCCGCGGAGGACTGAGTCGGCGCGCTATTCGTAGCTGTGCTCGGCGTTCGGGTAGACCCCCGACTCGACGTCCTCGCGCCATGCCCTGGCGGCCTCGCTCAAGATGCCCGACAGGTCGGCGTACTGCCTGACGAACTTCGGCACCCGCCCGATGGTGAGCCCCGCCCAGTCGGTCCAGACGAGCAGCTGCCCGTCGGTGTGGGGGCCGGCGCCGACGCTGATGGTCGGGATCTCCAAGAGCTCGGTGACCTGTCGTGCGGCGTCCGCCGGGACCATCTCGAGGACGACGGCGAACGCGCCCGCCTCCTGCACCGCCTTCGCGTCCGCGAGCAGCTGCTTCACGCCCTCGCCGCGCCCCTGGATGACATGACCGCCGAGACCGTGCTCGCTCTGGGGCGTGTACCCGATGTGCGCCATGACGGGGATGCCCGCCTGCACGATGCGCCGGATCTGCCGCTGGCTCCGTTCACCCCCCTCGAGCTTGACCGCGTGAGCGCCCGTCTCCTTCATGAATCGCACCGCCGTGTGCAGGGCGTCTTCCGGGCCGTTCTCGTAGGAGCCGAACGGCATGTCGGCCACGACGAACGCGCGTTTCACGGCTCCGGCCACTGCGCGCGTGAGGGGGATGAGGTCGTCGACCTTGACCGGGAGCGTCGTCTCGTACCCGAGCACGTTGTTGCCCGCCGAGTCGCCGACGAGCAGGAAGTCGATGCCCGCCTCGTCGAAGATGCGAGCCGTGAGCTGGTCATAGCTCGTGAGGCCGGTGATCTTGATGCCCTCGCGCTTGGCGTTCTGGAAGTGGCGAGTGCGAACTCGCTTCGGTCCGCCCGATGCTGAGGCGCCGCCGTAGGGGTTCGTCTCGACGCCCACGGAGGTGGGCGATGCGCCGGAGGATGCTGCGTCGCTGGCGGACTGCTCTGACATGTCGTCAGTCTCGCACACGCGGCATCCCCTCCCGGCGCTTGCGCCCGTGACGAGCCGCTACCCTGAGAGATGCGAGAGAGGGTGTGGATGGATAAGCAGCGCGACTTCGTTCTTCGCACGATCGAGGAGCGAGGGGTCAAGTTCGTCAGGCTCTGGTTCACCGACGTGGTCGGCACCCTGAAGTCGGTGGCGATCGCCCCGGCCGAGGTCGAGGGGGCCTTCACCGAGGGCATCGGCTTCGACGGCTCGGCGATCGAGGGACTCAGCCGCACGTACGAGTCGGACCTGCTCGCGTTCCCCGACCCGACGACGTTCCAGACGCTGCCCTGGCGGGGCGACATCGATCCGACGGCGCGCATGTTCTGCGACATCACGACACCCGACGGCGAGCCCGCGGTGGCCGACCCTCGCAACGTGCTGAAGCGCACCCTCGCGCGCGCGGCCGATCGCGGGTTCACCTTCTACACGCACCCCGAGATCGAGTTCTACCTGCTGCGGTCGTCGAAGTACGGCGAAGAGGGACCGATGCCCGTCGACTCCGCCGGCTATTTCGACAACGTGCCGGGCGGCACGGCGCACGACTTCCGTCGCCGCTCGGTCCGCATGCTCGAAGACCTCGGCATCTCCGTCGAGTTCAGCCACCATGAGGCGGGGCCCGGCCAGAACGAGATCGACCTGCGCTACGCCGACGCCCTCACGACCGCCGACAACATCATGACCTTCCGCACGGTGGTGAAGGAGGTCGCGATCGAGCAGGGCGTCTACGCCACGTTCATGCCGAAGCCGTTCTCGCAGTATCCGGGCAGCGGCATGCACACGCATCTCTCGCTCTTCGAGGGCGACGCGAACGCGTTCTACGAGCCCGGCGCGCAGTACCAGCTCTCGAAGATCGGCCGGCAGTTCATCGCCGGTCTGCTGCGTCACGCGAACGAGATCTCGGCCGTCACGAACCAGTTCGTCAACTCGTACAAGCGCCTGTGGGGCGGCGACGAGGCGCCGAGCTTCATCTGCTGGGGGCACAACAACCGCTCCGCGCTCGTTCGCGTGCCGCTCTACAAGCCCAACAAGGGGCAGAGCGCCCGGGTGGAGTATCGCGCGATCGACTCGGCCGCGAACCCGTACCTCGCCTTCTCCCTGCTGCTCGCGGCGGGCATGAAGGGCATCGAGGAGGGCTACGAGCTGCCGACCGAGGCCGAGGACGACGTCTGGGCACTCACCGACAGCGAGCGGCGGGCGCTCGGGTACAACCCCCTTCCGGCGAGCCTCGATCACGCGATCGAGTACATGGAGGAGTCGGAGCTCGTCGCCGAGACGCTCGGCGAGCAGGTGTTCAACTACGTGCTCGCCAACAAGCGCGCGGAGTGGCGCGACTACCGATCGCAGGTCACTCCGTTCGAGCTCACGCGCAACCTCGAGATCCTCTGACCCGATCCGGATGTCACGTCAGGCCCCGACCCTCGGTCGACTCGCGCGGGCGGGCTTCGACGACCTGGAGCGTGCCGCGGCGGGGTTGAGCTCGCTGGCCGCCGCGACCGGCACCGGCGAAGAGCAGTTGCTCGCCGCGTTCTCGGTCGCCGGCGACCCCGACGAGGCGCTCATGGCGATGGAGCGACTGCGCGAGCGGGCGCCCGGCGAGGTGGGGGCCGTGCTCGCGCAGGAGGCCTCGGCCGAGCGTCTCGTCCGCCTGCTCGGCGCGTCGAAGGGGTTCGCGGACTTCCTCATGCGGCATCCGTCCGAGATCGCGATCGTGCAGCAGGTGCCGCAGCCGCCCCTCGCCGCCGATGACGCCCGTGCGGTGATGCTCGCGGCGCTCGAGGGCGTCGACGCGACCGGCGGTGCGCTCGTCGACGCGGCCGCGTCCGCCATCCGGGTGCGCTACCGTCGCCTGCTCGCGGGCATCGCGGTGTACGACCTCACTCGTCCGAACACGATCGAGGCGGTCGACACGGTGGCCGCGGGGCTCGCCGACCTCGCCGGGGCGACGCTCGATGCCGCACTCCTCGCGGCTCGACGCGCGACCTCGCGCGGCGAGGGGCAACCGGCTGCACCGGGACGCTACCCGGCCAGTGAGGTGGCAGCGACCCGGCTGGCGGTGATCGGCATGGGCAAGGCGGGTGCGCGTGAGCTCAACTACGTGAGCGATGTCGACGTGATCTTCGTGGCGGAGTCGGCCGACGAGGAGCTCGCATCGACGCCGCGAGCGCTCGAGATCGCCACGCGGCTCGCCGTGGTCGCGATGCGGGTGATCGGCGAGCACGGTGTCGAGCCTCCGCTCTGGGAGGTCGACCCGAACCTGCGCCCCGAGGGGAAGGACGGGGCGCTCGTCCGCACGCTCGATTCCCATCTGCAGTACTACGACCGCTGGGCGAAGAGCTGGGAGTTCCAGGCGCTGCTGAAGGCGAGGCCCCTTGCCGGCGATCTCGACCTCGGCGCTCGGTACGCGGCCGGGGTGGCACCGAAGGTCTGGTCGAGTTCGAGCCGCGACGGGTTCGTCGAGTCGGTGCAGCGCATGCGCGAGCGCGTGACGCAGCACATCCCCGCCGATGAGGTCGACGTGCAGCTGAAGCTCGGGCCGGGCGGCCTTCGCGACATCGAGTTCACGGTGCAGCTCCTGCAGCTCGTGCACGGGGCAACGGATGCCGCCATCCGCCAGGCGGGCACCCTGCCGGCGCTCGCGGCACTCGCCGAGCGCGGGTACGTCGGCCGCGAGGAGGCGGCGGAGTTCTCCCGCGACTATCGGATCCTCCGCGTGCTCGAGCACCGGCTGCAGCTCGCCAGGCTGCGACGCACGCATCTCATGCCTCGCGGCGCCGGCGAGTTGCGTACGCTTGCGCGTTCCTCGGGGCTCGCGCGCGATGCCGACGAGCTCACGGCACTCTGGCAGTCGACGAGGCAGCGCGTCCGCGGTCTGCACGAGCGACTCTTCTACCGCCCCCTCCTCTCGGCCGTCGCGGCCCTTCCCGCGAGCGGTCTCGAGCTCACGAGCGAGCAGGCCGAGGCGCGACTCGCGGCGATCGGGTTCCGCGACCCGCGCGGGGCCCTCGCCCATATCGGCGCGCTCACCTCGGGCGTCTCGCGTCGTGCGACGATCCAGCGTCATCTCATGCCGGTGCTCATCTCCTGGTTCGCCGAGGGCGCCGATCCCGACTACGGCCTGCTCTCATTCCGTCGTCTGAGCGATCGGCTCGGCACGACGCACTGGTACCTCCGGTTGCTCCGTGACTCCTCCGACGCCGCGCTCCGACTCACGCGCGTACTGGCCGGTTCCCGCTTCGCGGGGGAGCTGCTCGAACGCACGCCCGAAGCCGTCGCCTGGCTCGAGGACGTCGACGAGCTCCGTCCGCGGCCGCTCGCGGCCCTCGACGACGAAGTGCGCGCCGTGCTCGCGCGGCACGACGAGGCGGACGCCGCGGCGAAGGTGCTCCGCGCCATCCGCCGACGCGAGGTGCTTCGGCTCGCGCTCTCCGGGATCCTCGACGTCTGCACGGTCGAGGAGCTGGGTCACGGGCTCTCCGACGTCGCCGAGAGTCACATCTCGGCGCTGCTGGCCGCGATCCGAGGCGGTGAGCCCGACGGCATCGAGTTCGCCGTCATCGGCATGGGCCGCTTCGGCGGACGCGAGCTCGGCATCGGCTCGGACGCCGACATCCTCTACGTCTTCCGCCCCACGGATGCCTCGTCCGAGGCCGCGCAGTCGCGGGCGCTGCGCATCGTCGCCGAACTCGTTCGCCTGAGCGAGGACGCCCGCCTGCCGTTCGAGCTCGACGCCGACCTCCGTCCCGAGGGCCGCAACGGCGTCGTCGCGCGCTCACTCGACGCCTACCGGGCCTACTACGCTCGCTGGTCGCTCACGTGGGAGGCGCAGGCCTTGCTCCGGGCCCGGGGCGTCGCCGGCGACCCCGCGCTCATCGCCGATTTCATCGAGCTCGCCGACTCCGTACGTTATCCCGAGTCGATCTCGGAGCGCGACATCCGCGAGGTGAAGCGCATCAAGGCGCGCGTCGAGAACGAGCGCCTTCCGCAGGGCGCCGACCCGACCCGGCACTTGAAGCTCGGTCGCGGTTCGCTGTCCGACGTCGAGTGGTTCGTGCAACTCGTCCAACTCGAGCACGCGGCGGCCGAGCCGTCGCTGCGCACACCGTCGACGCTCGACGCCCTCGAGGCCGCGGTCCGGCACGGCTTCGTCGATCCGGCCGACGCCCGCGTGCTGAGGGCGGCTTGGATCTTCGCCTCGCGCGCTCGATCGGCGCTCACGCTCTGGCTCGATCGCACGACCGACGTGCTGCCCGTCGAGCGCTCCCAGCTCGAGGGCGTCGCCCGCATCATGGGCTACCCGCCGGGCTCGGCGACCCGTCTCGAAGACGACTACCTGCAGGTGACGCGACGCGCACGTGCCGTGTTCGAGCGCGGCTTCTACGGCGTCGAACCGCGCCGCGACCCGTCGACGAGCTGATCCGTTCGGTCTGATGCACGGGGCCCTGCCACGACGCCCGTGCACGCCTGCCCCGTCGTCCCGCCAGACGCGGAAGGGCCCGCACCGCCGAAGCGATGCGGGCCCTTCCGGGATGACGCGGTGCGCCGAGATCAGACGCCGTAGTACAGCTCGTACTCGAACGGGTGCGGGCGCTGGGCGAGGGGCTTCAGCTCCTTCTCGCGCTTGTAGTCGATCCAGGTCTCGATGAGCTCCTTGGTGAACACGCCGCCCTCGAGGAGGAAGTCGTGGTCGGCCTCGAGCGCGTCGAGCACGGCGTCGAGCGAACCCGGCACCTGGGGGATCGACTTGGCCTCCTCGGGCGGCAGCTCGTACAGGTCCTTGTCGACGGGCTCGTGAGGCTCGATGCGGTTGCGGATCCCGTCGAGACCGGCCATGAGCTGGGCGGCGAAGGCGAGGTACGGGTTGCCCGAGGCGTCCGGAGCGCGGAACTCGATGCGCTTGGCCTTCGGGTTCGTGCCCGTGATCGGGATGCGGATCGCCGCAGAGCGGTTGCCCGCCGAGTAGACGAGGTTCACGGGAGCCTCGAAGCCCGGAACGAGGCGGTGGTACGAGTTCACCGTCGGGTTCGTGAAGGCGAGGATGGCGGGAGCGTGCTTCAGGATGCCGCCGATGTACCAGCGTGCGAGGTCGCTGAGGCCGCCATAGCCCGCCTCGTCGTAGAACAGCGGCTTGCCCTCGTTCCAGAGCGACTGGTGCGTGTGCATGCCCGAACCGTTGTCGCCGAACAGGGGCTTCGGCATGAACGTGGCGGTCTTGCCCCACTGGTCGGCCGTGTTCTTGACGATGTACTTGAACTTCAGGATGTCGTCGGCGGCGTGCACCATCGTGTCGAACTTGTAGTTGATCTCGCCCTGGCCGGCGGTGCCGACCTCGTGGTGGCTGCGCTCGACCTCGAGGCCGGCATCGATGAGCTTCAGCACGATGTCGTCGCGCAGGTCGGCGTGCTGGTCGACGGGGGAGACGGGGAAGTAGCCGCCCTTGTAGGCGGTCTTGTTGGCGAGGTTGCCGCCCTCCTCCTCGCGGCCCGAGTTCCAGGCGCCTTCGCTCGAGTCGACCGAGAAGAAGCTCGCGTTCTGCTTCACCTCGTAACGCACGTCGTCGAAGATGTAGAACTCCGCCTCGGGGGCGAAGAAGGCGGTGTCGGCGATGCCGGTCGACGCGAGGTACTTCTCGGCCTTCTTCGCGACCTGACGGGGGTCCTTGCCGTAGATCTCACCGTTGCGGGGGTTGTAGATGTCGAAGACCATGATGAGCGTGCGCTCGGCGCGGAACGGGTCGATGTACGCGGTGGAGACATCGGGGATCAGCTGCATGTCCGACTCGTGGATCGACGCGAAGCCGCGGATCGAGGAGCCGTCGAACAGCTGCCCGACCGTGAAGAACTCCTCGTCGACGGTCGACGCCGGGATGTTGAAGTGCTGCTGCACACCCGGGAGGTCGGTGAAGCGGATGTCGAGGAACTTGACATCCGTCTCCTTGATGAACTTGAGCACTTCAGACGAATCACTGAACATGTGACGGAATCTCCAAGGGGGCGGGGTGACCGGACGGACGTGCACAGCCGAGAGCGAGGCTATCGAGCCGCCGTTTCCCTGCCGTGACGCGAATGTTTCCGCCATGTTACGCAGGACGGGCTCGGTAGACTCGACGGATGCCTGATGCGAACCCACGGACCTTCGGCGAGCTCGAACCGAGTCGGTGGCCGGGGGAGCGGCTGGGCCTGCCCGACACGGGGCCCGGCTCCGTGGGCCGGGTCGGCCGCCGCATCGCGGCGATCGCCATCGACTGGGCGGCGGCGCTCCTGATCGCCATGCTCTTCGCCCCCTACAGCTCGCTGCTGCACTCGTGGCTCACGCTCGGGATCTTCGCGATCATGCAGATCGTCTTCATCCCGACGATCGGCGGCAGCGTGGGTCACCGGCTGACCGGCATGCGCGTCGTGCCGATCGTGGGCGGCTGGGTGGGCCTGTGGCGGCCCGTGGTGCGCACGCTCCTGCTCGTGGTCGTCATCCCGGCCCTCGTGTGGGATTCCGATCAGCGCGGCTTCCACGACAAGGTCGCGGGCACGGTGCTCATTCGCTCCTGAGACGCGAATGCGGCATCCGCCGATCGACGGATGCCGCACGCTCGAAGTCTGCTCAGCGCATCTTGCCGCGCTGGGGCCGTGCCTTCATCGGGTCGATGCCCTTCGGGATCGGCAGGGCGCCCTGCAGCGAGTTCAGCCGGTTCGACACCGCCAGTACCTCGGGCTTCGTGAGCGTGCGCTTCGTCTTGCGGAGCGTCGCCGGCAGGCGGTGCAACTCCACCGAGCCCTCCTCATGGCCGACCGAGATGAGGGTGATCGGCACGTTCGGCAGCACGCGTGCGACCTTGCGCTGCTCGTCGTCGAGCATGCGCTTCGTGCGGCTGGCCGGACCCTCGCTGATGAGGGCGACGCCACCACGGCCCACAGCGCGGTAGACGGCGTCCTGCGTCTTGCCGTTCACCGCGACGGGCATCTCGTTGCCCACCCAGCCGCCGCGCAGGCCGCTGCGCAGGACCGCGCCGACGGCGCCGGGCTGTCCGTCGATCTGCGAGTACGCGGCGCGCTCGGCACGCCGGCCGAGGATCACGAGCGCGAGAAGGAGACCAGCGAGCACACCGGCCACGATCCAGAGCGCGATCGTGAAGCCGTTGCCCTCACCGAGCCAGAGTGCGAGGGCGAGGCCCACGAGGATCGGAGCGAGGAAGCCGAGGAGCATGAGCCATTGGGCGCTCGAGTCGTAGCGGCGGGTCATCTGGAAGACCTGCCACATCTGCTTCATGCGGCCGGGCTCCTTCGGAGCGGACGGCGTGTCCTTGGTGCGTGCCATGGACACAAGGATACCGGCG
>JAPSJT010000171.1 GCA_031178045.1 Agromyces sp. | reverse complement strand
AGCACGTAGCCGTGCTTCCACGCCTCGTCTTGCGCACCATGGATGATCTGGCCGGCGAACGGGGTCGTGGCGATCGCGTCCGCGACGAGGCCGATGAAGCGCGACGTGCCCTGCGAGAGCGTCTTCGCGAGGGCGTTCGGCCGGTAGCCGAGCTCGATCACGGCTTCCTGCACCCGGCGCCTGGCATCCTCGCCGATGCGGGCACCCGGCTTGTCGTTCACGACGTGCGAGACCGTGGCCACCGACACGCCGGCCACCTTGGCGACATCCCGCATGGTGACGGCCGAAGGGTGCCTGCCGTGCTCCGAGGTGCTCATCCCTTGGTTGCTCCGCTCTCGAGTCCGTGGATCATCGCCTTGTTCAAGACGAGGAAGACCAGCAGCAGCGGGGTCACCGTCACGCAGACGGCTGCGAACGTCGCTGTCCAGTCGGTGTTGCCCATCGCTCCGATGTAGTTTTGCAGGCCGAGCGGGATCGTCTTGAGCCCATCCGAGAGCACGAAGGTGTTCGCGAAGATGAAGTCGTTCCAGATGAAGATGCTGTTCACGAGCACGACCGTGATGATCGTGTTGGCCGAGAGCGGGAACGTGATCTGGCCGAAGATCCGGTACGGACCGGCGCCGTCGATCGACGCGGCCTCGTACATCTCACGCGGGATGTACTCGTAGAACGACGAGAACAGGTAGATCGCCATCGGCAGCGCGAACGCGGCGAGCGGGATGATCATCGACATGTGCGTGTCGAGCAGCCCGATCTGCGAGTAGTCGATGAAGAGCGGCACGAGCGCGATCTGCACCGGCACGATGATGCCGAGCAGGAACAGCGCCTTCACCAGCCCGCTGAACCGGAACCCGAGCACCTGCAGCGCGTAGGCGGCCATCATGCCCGCGACGACGATGAGCACGCTCGAACCGAGCGTGACGACGAGGCTGTTGACGATGTTCAGCCCGAGATTGCCGGTGGCGAACGCACGCGAGTAGTTGTCGAGCGTCCACTCGGATGGCAGGGCGAACGGGTTTCCGCCGGCGAAATCTGCTGCCGTGCGGAAGCTCGTGAGGAAGAGCCACGCCAGCGGATACACCTGCACGATCACGATGAGCACGATCGTCACGGTCAGGAGCGTGCGCTGCATGCGCAGGCGCGGCGAGAGCGACGGGGTGCGCCGGCGGGCGGGGCGGTCGGAGTGCGGCGGCTGCGGCTGCGACCGGCGAGCCTCGGTGGGACTGAGCACGGGGGCGCTCATGAGTCATCCCTTCGACGAAGGAGCAGGAAGATGATGCCGACCGCGACGAGGCATTCGACCACGATGAAGACCGAGATGGCGCTGGCGTAGCCGTAGTCGGTGTGCACGAACGCGGTCTTGTACATGTAGGTCGTGAGCAACTCGGACGACTGCCCCGGCCCGCCGTTGGTGAGCAGGTACGGGATGTCGAAGCCGCGCAGGGCGAACGTGGTCGCCATGATGGTCGTCGTGATCCACACCGGACGGATGTACGGGAAGCGGATGCGCCAGAACACCTGCCACCACGACGCCCCATCCAGTCGCGCCGCCTCCTCGAGCTCGCGCGGCACGGCGATGAGGGCGGCGTAGACGATGAGCATGTAGAGCCCGGTGAAGCGCCAACCCTCGGGAATCGACACCGCGGCCAGCACGGTCTGCACGTCGGAGAGCCACGCGTTCTGCAGGCCTTCCAACCCGACCCACGCGAGGATCTGGTTCAGCAGGCCGACCGGTTCGAGCGAGTAGATCCGCTGGAACAGGATGGCGATCGCGACGGTCGAGATGACCGCCGGAAGCAGGTAGATCGTCTTCACGAGTTCGCGTGCCCTGGGCAGGGCCGTGAGCAGGCTTGCGACGACCAGTGCGCCGCCGAGCTGGAGCACGAGGCAGATGGCGAGGTAGCCGAGCGCGTTGCCGAACGCCGTCCAGAAGACGTCGTCGCGCGTGAGCATCCTGATGTAGTTGTCGATTCCGACGAACGCCATGTCGGTGATGCCGTCCCAGCGGAACAGGCTCAGGAACAGCGACTGCACGATCGGCAGCAGTACCGCCACCCCGTAGAGCAGCAGTGGGGGAACCAGGAACACCGCCACCGACAGTCGCGACCGACGCGGGAGCATCGCCGTCGACATCGGCCGCGGCCGCCGGAGCGGGCGCGGCTTCGCCGCACCCACTCCGACTGTCACCGACTCAGCCATGGCTGTGCTCCGCGAGGGCGGCGTCCATCGTCTCGATGAACTCGTCGGGCGTGATGTCGCCCTGCACCAACAGGGTCAGCTCCTGCTGCAGGCGCGTGTTGGTCGCGGGGTCGAGCTGCGTGTCCCACGGCATCGCGATCTCGGCGCCCACCTCGTTCGCCTGCTCGACGGCGCGGGAGTACAGCTCCGTCGCGTTGTCGGGGATCGTGGTCTCGACGTTCGTCGTCGGCGAGAGCGCGCCGGTGGCGGCGTAGACCTCGGGGTAGCGCTCGAGCGCGAAGGCGAGGAAGTCGCGCACGAGCGGGTCGTAGGTCTTCGCATTCACGGCCATGCCGATGCCCGACGGCGTGACGAACTCGTTGTCCTCGGTCACCGCACCATCGATGGTCGGCAGCGTGAAGTAGTCGATCGAGTCGCGCACGGCGGGGTCGAGTGCGTCGGTGGCGAGGTTGCCGAGCTCCCAGGTGCCGATGTTGTACACGGCGGCGTTCCCCGAGGTGAAGAGCGCCTGCGCATCCGCGTAGCCCGTCGACGAGAAGCCCTCCTGGAAGCATCCGGCCTGTCCGAGTTCGTACAGCCACTCGGCGGCGGCCCTGCCGGCCGGGTCGGCGAATGCGGCGTCGCCGTTCTTCAGGTCCTGCACGTACTCGGGCCCGGCCATCCGGAACGGGTAGTACGCCATGTACCGTTCGAGCGGCCACTGGTCCTGCCCGTCGAGGGCGATCGGCGTGATGCCCTTGGCGCGGAGCGCTTCGCACATCGCCGGGAAGTCGTCGAGCGTCGCCGGAACCTCGACGCCGGCGTCGGCGAAGAGCGCCGAGTTGTACCAGAAGAACTCGAGCTGGAACTCGAACGGCACCATGTACAGCGAGCCGTCGTCGAAGCGCTGGTAGTTCAGCGCGGCCTCCCGATACTCGTCGGCGAGCCCGAGGTCATCGAGCAGCAGCTCGACGTCGACCATGCGGCCCTGGCTCGCGAGCTTCTGCGCGAAGGGCGTGGCATCCGTGTCGAAGAGTTCGGGCAGCTTGTTCGCGGCGGCGAGCGTCTCGTACTTCTGGATGTACGACGGCCGGTCGGGCGTCGTGACGAGGTTGAGCGAGAAGCCGGGGTGCTCTTCTGCGTACTCGTCGGCGATCTGCTGCATGGCTGTGATCACGCCGCCGTCGGCCGGCCGTGAGAGCAGCCAGGAGATCTCGCGGGGCTGGATCTCGCCCTCGGGGTCGACATCGCTCGGGTCGACGCCGCTCGATCCGCCCGCGCAGCCCGTCAGCGCGAGAGCTGCGGCGGCTGCGGTGGCGGCAGCGGCGAGGAACGCTCGTCTGCGCTTCATGGTGAACATGGTCGGAATCTCCTTTGATCGGACTGCAGGGGTGGGTTGCGGGCATGAAGTACTACGGGGTCGCGGCGAAGAGGTCGTCGGCCGCATCGAACGGCGCGACCTCGAGCTCGTCGCGAGTGGACACGGAGAATTCCGTGACCGTGATCGCGCCTTCGCCGACGAAGACGCCGAGTCGGCCACTCGGGCGGTCGTAGAGACGGGTGCTCAAGACGGTCGCGTCATCGACGGTGGCGACGCAGAGGTCGCCGTCGACGATCACCTCGATCTCGTGCTCGCCGGCCTCGACCCGGCAGGGCCGTTCGAGTTCCACGGCGAAGGGCACGTCGCCCGAGATCTGCCACTGCTCGGTGCCGGTCGAGCGGCGCGGCCAGCGGTCAAAGACGAGACGCCCGCGCTTCGGCTCGAGCCGGAGCACGTAGCCTTCGTCGCCATCGGCGCTCGCGCGCAGCAGCACGCCGCATTCGCTCGTGCCCTCGGCGATCTCGAGCCGGGCACGGAGCCGGAAGGACGACGGCGCATCGTCGGTCGTCAGCACGTCGCGGTATCCGTCGGGCGCGTCAAGCGAGGTGCCGCTCTCGATCGCCACTCCATCGCCGGACTCCGAGAAGGTCTCGCGGAGCTCGTTCGCGGGGTGGAAGGCCAAGGTGCCGTCATCGCGCTGCTCCGCCTCGAGCACTGCCATCGTGCCGGCCCACTGCCAGGCGCCCGCGTCGTCAGCGCCCTCCCGCGACGCGATCCAGCCGAAGAACAGCCGCCGCCCATCGCGGGCGGCCGACTTCGCCGCATAGAAGGCGCGCCCGTCGATCGTGTCGTAGTCGGGCACGATCCATGGCCCGTGCAGGCTCCGTGACATCCGATAGCGGGTCGTGAAGGCGTCGCTGAACTCGGAGAAGACGAGGTACCACCATTCGCCCCACTGGAACACCTCGGGGCATTCGTGGGCGATGTAGCGCCGCGGATCCCAGAACGGCGGCGCCGGCTCCCACCGCGAGAGGTCGCGGGAGGTGCACTGTGCGATGACTCCCCTGCGTCGAGCAGGGCCGTCGGCGTGGCGTGCCGTGATGAGCATCCGCCAGAGTTGCGCGTCGTCGTCCCAGAAGACGAACGGATCGCGCCAGTCCGCGGTCTCGTAGCCGGCGGTCGCTCCGAAGGTGTGCGACGGATGCCGCTGCCACGAGTGCATCCCGTCGACGCTCGTCGCGTGCATCACCAGCTGCAGCGGCAGCCCGTCGTCGCCGCTCTTCGCGGGGTTCTGTCCGGTATAGAAGGCGTGGTGCGTGCCGTCATCGGCGAGCACGATGCTGCCGGTGTAGACGTTGAAGTCGTCAGCCGCTGGTCCTCCGGAGGCGATGGCCTCGCCGGTCTCGCGGAAGTCCACCAGGTTCTCGGTGACGACGCGGTGCCAGGGCATACCGTCCTTCGGCACCCGACGCGTCTCGTGCAGGTAGAAGAGGTGGAACTTCCCGTCCTCCTGCCACGGGATCACATCTCCGACCCACGCGCCGTCCGGCTGGTAAAACCCTCGCTGGTTCATCGTCACCTTCGTCTGGTTAATCGGTTACGCAGACGATATACGGAACTGCTCGATATGGTCAAGCGGTTAATCAACCGGCGATGCCGGCGGCCGGGAACCTGCCCTCGAAGCGCTCCTGCTACGCCCAGCCGAGCTCACGCAAACGAGCGTCGTCGAGCCCGAAGAAGTGGCCGATCTCGTGCACGAGCGTGA
>JAPSJT010000170.1 GCA_031178045.1 Agromyces sp. | reverse complement strand
GATCCGCTCGTCGCTGACGCCGAAGGCGTCGAGTTGTCGGGTGATCGCGCGCAGCGGGATCGCCGCCCAGCTGGGACGGCTCCGGGTCTCGTAGATCGCCTCGTAGACGGCCTTGTCGAGCTCGAAGGCGGCGAGCAGCTCGCGGTAGGCGCCGAGGTCGAGACCGGATGCCGCGACGTAGCCGTCGAGGAAGGCTCGCCGGGCGGCATCCGCCCACTCGGCCGTGGCGCTCGCGCGCTCGGGCCGGGCGAGTTCCGTGGAGCCCGCGACGTAGTCGAAGGAGCGGAGCATGCCCGCGACGTCCCGCACCGGAAGATCGGGGCGACGGCGATCGTACATCGGGCGCAGCGGCTCGCCCTCGAAGTCGAGCAGCACCCAGCCGCGACCCGGCACGAGCAGCACCTGGCCGAGGTGCAGGTCGCCGTGGATGCGCTGCAGGGCCGGCCACGCACCCCGGCGGGCCCGAGCGTAGAACGCCTCGATCGCGGCACGCTGCGGCGCCAGCGCCGGAACCTCGGCGACCGCGATGTTCAGGCGGCGGGCCCACGCGCCGGCGATCGCGTCGATGAGTGCCGTCGAGGGCGACTCGGTCGGGAAGAGCTCGCGGAGCGAGAGGTGCACCTCGGCGACCGTCGCGCCGAGGTCGCGCGCCTCGCCGATGAACGGCACGCCCCCGGCGGCGGCGCGCAGGGCGACGCGCCACGCGTCTTCCACGTCGGGGAGGAACTCCTGCGCGAAGGCCAGGTGACCGCGCGCTCGCCCGCTCGGCCGGCCCACGTCGTTCCACTCGCCCACGACGTCGCCGATGCTCGCCGGCACGTGCCGGGAGCCGGATGCCGCGAGCGCCGTCTGCAGCGTGACATCCGGATTCTCGCCGTGGTGCAGCTGTCGGTAGACCTTGCAGATGATCGGCGTCGCGCCCCGGGGCCGGTAGATGATCGAGGTGTTCGACTGCTCCCCGCCGAGCACGGTGGCCGGCGTGCCCCGCGGCACCGACGGCAGCGCCGTCGACGGCCCCGAGACGTGCCCCGACGCCATGGCGCCGTCGGCCGTCGCCGGCAGCTCACCGACGATCATCACGAGCAGCGCGTCGGTGTAGGCGGGGTCGTGCGGCCCGTCGTAGAGCAGCGTGCCGTCGTCGAGGCGGGCGATGAGGTGCGCGGATGCCGCGTCGCGCCCGACTGCGAGGGCCGCCGCCGTGCGCTCGACGACCGGCACCTGGTAGAGGATCGGCGGCTCCGACGCGTCGTCCATGAGCAGCAGCGTGAGCGCACGCGCGTCGGGCTCGACGGGAGCGGGCAGCTCGAAGGCGCCGATGCGGCGCAGCACGGGAGCGCGTCCCTTGCCGCCGTACCACCGCTGCTGCGGCATCCACTCGGCGATCGCAGCAACGGCGCTGTCCATTCCTGAACCGTACGGCTCGCGGCGACGGAAGTCGAGGAGCGACGCGGCCGGGTCGGCGGTGCTCGCCGACCCCGTCGCCGCTCACCCGAGCAGGTGGGCGAGGATGCGACCGACGACGTCGGCCCTCGCGGCATCCGACTCGAGTTGCTCGAGTCCGAAGCCGAACATGAGCGTGTCGGGTGTGGCCGTGGCGGCGACGACGCCGCCGAGGCCGCGGGAGCGCTCGAAGTCACTCGCATTGCCCGGGCTCGACTCGGGTGCGCCGAGCACGACCCAATCACCGAGGCCCTCCTCGAAGCCCTCGGCCTCGACCACGGTGCCGTCGATCACGAGGCGCGTGTCGTCGACGACGAGCCCCGCCTCGCCGATGAACACGTCGGTGACGTAGCTCACGACGACCTCGACCTCCTGGCCGGCGAAGGCACTGAGGTCGAACGACACGTCCGTCCATCCGTTCGATGTGCCGGTGAACGAGTTCCATTCGCCCGTCGTTCCGGTCGGAAGGCACGGGTCGCCGAGGGTGAGGTAGTGCTCGAGCTGCGGATGCTCCCCCACGAAGAAGCCCGCCTCGCACTCGGTCGGCACCACCGAGCTCGTGCCGACGTCGCCGGCGGACTCGGGCGGGTCGGCGAGCGTCGTCCACTCGTCCGTGCCCACCGGCCGGGCCTCGACGATGACGTGGTCGTACCCCTCCTCGGCGGCGAACGAGAACTGCGCCTCGAAGGTGGGCGCCTCGGCGGCCGTCACACCCGTCAGGTCGTACGTCGTGCCGAGCCGCTGGTACCCGTCGTCGATGTGCGGTGCGGCGGCCGCCCAGACTCCTTCGACCGGGATGAACTGCCCGGTCGCGCCGGTGTACTCGGCAGCTCCCCAGCTCTCGAACTGCGGGAACTCGTCGACCGGGAGCACGTCGCTCGTCGGGATGAGCGCGCCGGCCTCGTCGATGGGGTTCTCGTTCGCACCCGGCCCTCCGAACATCGCCTCGAACCCCTCGAGCGGATGGTCGGTACCGGTCACGCCTGCGGCGACGATCGGGGTTCGGCTGTAGGCGCCGAGCCAGTACTGCGTGAAGTCGTCGGCGTACAGCAGGCAGTCGCTGAAGATGTCCTCGGTCACCGCGCAGGGCTCCTCGGGTGCGCCGTTCAGGCCGTAGTACAGGCCTCCGAGGGTGCCCGCGAGCACGCCGTAGTAGCCCGTCGTCTCGCCCGCGTAGGCGAGCTTGCCGCCCTCGTTGAGGAAGTCCCGCACCGAGATGGTGAGGTACTGCGTGCGTTCGGCGACCGACAGGTCGGGCACGAGGCTCGTTCCCACCTCGGTGAGCTCGTCCTCGGGATCCTGCGTCAGCCGGTTGTCGCCGAGGTACCAGAGCGCGGCGTCGTAGTGGGCGAGCACGCCGAGGTCGTGCGGCACGCCCTGCTGGTCGACATCCCAGACATCCGGCGTCACGCCGTTCGCCTCGAGCGCGGCGACGTGCTCGTCGAGGTACTTCGGCGCGGCGGTGCCGGCCGGGTACGTCGGGTTCACGCCGGTGTAGTCCTCGTTCGCGATGACGAGTAGGGAGTTGCCGGTGTCCTGCGCGAGCCGGTAGCTGAAGTGCTCGCTCTCGATCCTCTGGAGCTTCTCGCCCCTCTGGAGGTCGCGCGGTGAGGGGAAGGCCGTGAACCACACCTCGACCGTGTCGCCGGGTTCGGCTCCCCGAACCATGCCGCGGTACTCGGCGTAGTAGTCGTCGTTCTCGTCGCCGTAGCGTTCACCGCCCTGCCACTCCTTGACGAGCGAGATCCTGGTGCTGCCGCCGTTGATGCGGTAGCTCATGAACTTGGCGAGGAGGCTCCGCTTCGCGACGACCGCGACCGGCTGCGGATCGCCGTACGACACCTCGAAGCTGTCGACGACGAAGTCGGGAGCATCCCGGCCCACGACCGACACCGGGTCGTCGGGATCGAGCGCCGACTCGGCGACCGCGAGCGCGAACGGGATGTTCTTCTCGAACTCGGCTCGGATGAGCGCCTCGTCGTCGGGGAAGTGGAAGCCGCTCTCGCAGTCCTCGGCGAACCACTGGTCGTCGGGAACCGAGTCGGATGCGGCCTCGCACGTCGCCATCTCGGGGGTGAAGCCGAGCGTGCCGTACGCCTCCTGCATGTGCGAGTCGGTGTCGCCGTTCGTCGTGTACAGCTCGGCCGAGATGTCGGGGTCGTAGCCCGGCACCGCGGGCGTGGCGTCGTCGCCGGCCATGGCCTCGTAGATCACGTCGTCGGGCGACGGTGTCGCGACCTGCCAGCCGATCCCGTAGAGCAGGAGTTCGGCGGCGGAGTGGTAGTTGACGAGGAACTCGGGCGTGAGATCCGCGAACAGGTCGTCCATCGCCTGCGTCTCGGGCTCGGATGCCGGTGCCGGCCCGCGGTAGGTCTCGCTCGCCGGGATCGGCGACGAACCCTCGTTGTCGTAGCCCCATCGTGTCGGGAAGTTGCGGTTCAGGTCGACGCCGTCGCCGACGGTGATCACGCCGTTGCCATCGTTGTCACGGAGGTTCTTGCGCCAGAGACGCTGGCCCTCCTCGAACGTGAAGTCGTACCCGTCGGGGTTCGCCACCGGGATGAACCACAGTTCGGTCGTGTCCACGATGTCGGTGATGCGCGGATCGCTGCCGTAGGAGGTGAGCACGTGGTCGAGCAGCCGACGCACCATCTCGGGCGTGATCCACTCCCGCGCGTGCTGCGCACCGACGTAGACGGTGGTCGGTCGCTTGCCGTCGCGCACGCGGTCCACGTTCTCGGTGACCCGCACCGCGGTGATGTCTTGGCCGAACGTCGTCTGGCCGATCACGCGGAGCTCGGCGATGTCGGGGTGGGCGGCGGCCTGGGCGATCAGCTCCTCTTGGATGCCGCCGGGACCGCTGTACCTGCGGAAGACCCCCTCCTCGGCCTGCAGCGAACGTCGCTCCGCGCTCGGCGCCTTCAGCTCGAGCTCGGCACCGGACTCTCCGAGCTCGGCGGCCTGCGCCCCGCTCAGGATCACCTGCACCTCGATGTCGCCCGACCCGTCGGGCACCGGTGCGGCCACCACGTCATGGCGGTCGACACCGAGGTCGACGATGGCGGCGAGGCCCTCCGCGTCGACGGTACCCGTGTAGACGGCGAGTCGGTCCTCGTCGCCTGGCGGAGTCGGCTTCGCGACACTCGGCGTAGCGCTGAGCGCGGTGATGACGAGTGCCGCTGCGGTGGCGGCGGCGAGCTGACGGGCTGCGCTGAGACGGAACATGGCGAACTCCCTTGTGCGCGATGATGTCGTCGGTTCGAACGGCGATCGGCTTGGCTCGCGGCGATCCGCCCTGCTCGAACTTTCCTCATCTTTCTCGCGGAGTACCGGAGCGTCAAGGCAGGGTGGACAGTCGGGCGCATCGATGCCGGACGATCGTCACCGGGCCCACCGCCGTCCGTGGTCATCGCTCTCTCGTCGCAGTGTCATCCGGCCATGCGAGCATGGGTGCATGCCCGCCGCCACGACGCCCCGTACGGGCGCGCGCAGCGGCGGCAGCGACTGGCGCCGTGACCTCGCCGCCCTCGGCGGTCGCGGCGCGGCGAGCGACATCGACTCCCGCGAGGGCCCGGCGGCGGATGCCTCCTCCGTGCGTCAGCTCGGCCTGCAGTTCGAGCTCCGGCGACGCGCCACGAGACCCCGGGGGGAGTGGCGCGGTCCTCGCGACGAGCCCGCGACGCGCGCGGCATCCGTCGACCGGCTCGCGGTGCGACCCGTCGCAGCCGGCGCCCGCGGGGGCTGGGTGAAGTCGGGGCTGACGTGGCAGAACATCGCCTACCAGGGCGCCTCCGCCGGGTTCGACCCCGCGCAGGCGCGCTGGTTCGCCCAGTTCGCCCTTCTGAAAGGGT
>JAPSJT010000030.1 GCA_031178045.1 Agromyces sp. | reverse complement strand
ATGGCCGCGGCGGCATTCATGTCGCCCGCGCACTTCTCGCGGCAGTTCAAGGCGGTCTACGGCGAGACCCCCTACGGCTACCTCATGACCCGGCGCATCGAGCGGGCGATGACGCTGCTCCGGAACGGCGCGAGCGTGACGGATGCCTGCATGGCCGTCGGTTGTACGTCGCTCGGTTCATTCAGCTCCAAGTTCAGCGAACTCGTGGGGGAGACGCCGAGTGCATACCGAGCACGAGACCATGCGGTGGCCGAGGCGATGCCGGCGTGCATCGCGAAGGTGCTCGGTCGGCCGCAGCCGGCGAAGCTGCAGACGAGCAGGATCGGAGAAGCCGCACCGGCGCTCGCTCTCTAGCGTGTGTCGCATGAGCATCTCGTTGAAGTACACCCACATCACCGTGAACGACGTCGACGCCGCAGCGGGCTTCTACCGTGATGCGCTCGGTCTCGACGTCGTGCAGGACGTGAGCTCGGGCGGCCATCGCTGGCTGACGCTCGGCACGTCCGCTCAGCCCGGCCTCGGCATCGTGCTGAGCGATCCGCACGCCGGCCGCTCGGAAGCGGACGGCGATGCGCTGCAGGAGCTCCTCACCAAGGGCGTGCTGCCGCACACGGTCTTCGCCGCCGGCGATGTCGACGTCGCATTCGAACGGGTCCGCGCCTCGGGTGCCGAGGTGTTGCAGGAACCCATGGACCAGGGCTGGGGTCCCCGCGACTGCGCGTTCCGCGACCCCTCGGGCAACGTCGTACGAATCGCCCAGGCCGACTAGCTCGGCGCCGATTCGACGACACGGTCCGCGCCCCACGAGCGGACCCGGTCAGGCGCCGGCCGCGAGACCGCCGTGCCGGTCGAGTCCCTCTTCTCTCGCGATCGCGACCCATTCCGCTGTCGGCGAGGCGGTCGCGCCGCTCGCGCGGCCGGCGCGGTCCGCGTCCACGACGCGGGCCCAGTCGGCGATGCTCGCCGGCTCGAGGCGCCGCACGAGCCGTCGAACGGCTCGAGGCGTCGGGCCGCCCGGCGTGGAGAGGGGGGTCATGTGCTCGACGACCACGGGCACGATCCGCTCGCCGACCACCTCGGGCGCGCCGATGCGAGCGAGGAGGTGCCGCGCGGGTTCTGCTCCCGCGGCAGCGTGACCGTACGAACTGATCCGACCATTCCGGACCCGAGTGGTGGTCGCCTTGCCGAGATCGTGCACGAGGGCTCCGAGGATGGCGACGTGACGATCGGTTCCCGAGAGGCCGGCTCGGTCGCACGCTGCCGTTGCGGCGTCCGCCGAAAGGGCGAGGTGGGTGAGCACGTCACCCTCCGGATGCCACTCGGGGTTCTGCGGCACTCCTGCCGTGGCGGCGAGCTCGGGGTAGCGCTCGAGCAGCCCGGTCGACCGAGCCGCACCGATGAACGCCTCCCAACTCGCAGCATGGTCGAGGAGGCCGCGCCATCGCTCCCATTCGCCCGGCGCGGCAGGGCGCGGCGGCGCTGCGGACGCACGCACGACCGGGTCCCCGACGGCGGCGGCCGCGAGGGTGCGCCTCCAGAGTTCGTCATCGGGGCGTTCGGCGTCAGGCATGGGCCTCCAACCCTGAACGCGGCCCGCGACTCCGTCAAGCAGGTGGCGGGCCGTGCTCAGGCAGCGGACAATACGCCGTCCAAGCCCGTTCGTAGCCACTCGTCTGCTTCGCCGCCGGAGGGGCACCGACGAGCCGCGCTCGCTCCCTCCCGGGGCCGGTACAGTCGGATGATGGATCTGCGCGACATCCCCCTCCTGACGATCGACGGCGAGCCCACGAGCCTCTCCGCGTACGGCGAGGGCGTCGTGATGATCGTGAACGTCGCCTCCCGATGCGGACTGACCCCGCAGTACGAGAAGCTCGAGGGGCTGCAGCGCGAGTACGGCGACCGCGGGTTCACCGTGCTGGGCTTCCCCTGCAACCAGTTCGCCGGTCAGGAGCCCGGAGCTGCCGACGACATCAAGGAGTTCTGCTCCACGACCTATGGCGTGAGCTTTCCCCTGATGGCGAAGACGAAGGTGAACGGCCGTCAGCGGCATCCGCTCTACACCGAGCTCACGAGGGTGCCCGACGCGAGCGGTAAGGCCGGCCGGGTGAAATGGAACTTCGAGAAGTTCGTCGTGCTGCCCGACGGTGCCGTCGTGCGCTTCCGACCGGCGACGCAACCCGATGATCCCGCCGTCATCGCCGCGATCGAGCGAGGACTCGAGTCGCTCGCCGCGGCCTGAGCGCCCGCCTGATCCCCGGCGGCCTCGCGGTCGTGCGGCGCGCTTCCTTGATTCCTCGGAGTCCGCGGCCCACAATTGGGGGGTTGATCCAGGCACGAGATCGGGGAGCCCAATGACCGACGCGTACTCACGTCCGACCGTCGAGCAGGAGGCCGTGCATCTCGATTCCCGACCGCCCGCGGATGCCACGGCCGTGCTCCCGGCGCCGACACCCGAGCCCCAGCGCCCCGAGACGCGCGCACCGGCGCACCAGGGCGTCGGCGTGTGGAGCCGCGACCTGCGCTTCATGCTCGTCGTGCTCGCGGCCATCGTCGTGTTGTTCCTCGCGTTCGCCCTGCTCATCGCGTTCAGCCCGACCGGAGCGGCGATCAGCGCCCTCGCCGTCATCGCAGCCCCCATCGCCACCATGGTCGCCGCGTACTACGGCATCTCGCTCGCGCTGCGCCAGGTGAGCGACGCCCGTCATGCCGCGGATGCCGCTGAGGCGCGAGCGCGCGCGGCCGAGTCGACCGCCCGCGAGTCCGATGCCTGGGCGGCACAGATGGAGTCGGGGCTCCGCGTGGCCGTGGCGAAGCTGCGGGCCACGGGTGCAGACACCCGCGACGTCGAGCGCGCGGCCGGCACCCCCGACGAGTTCTTCTGATCCTCGCTCAGAGCTCGGCGAGCACCGAGATCGGGCGTTCGACGCACCCCGCCACGAAGGTGAGGAACGCCGCTGCCTCAGCGCCGTCGCAGACCCGATGGTCGAACGAGAGTGTGAGCTCGGTGACCGTCCGCACGGCCAGCTGACCGTCGACCACCCAGGGCCGCTCGATGAGCCGCCCGATCCCGAGCATGGCGACCTCGGGGTGGTTGATGATCGCCGCAGAGCCGTCGACACCGAGGGTCCCGTAGTTGTTGAGCGTGAACGTGCCGCCTGAGAGGGCGTCGGGTCCGAAGGCTCCCTCGGCCGCCTCCGTCGTGCGGGCGGCGATCGCGTCGCGAAGTGCGCGGAGCGGCATCCGCTCGGCGCCGTGGACGACGGGCACCATGAGCCCGCGAGGGGTCTGCGTCGCGAGTCCGAGGTTGACTCGGTCGTGCAGCACGATCTCCTCGTGCTCGGGGTCGAAGCTCGAATTGAGCAGCGGATGCCGCCCGAGTCCGGCGACGACGAATCGAGCAACGAGGGCGGTCACCCCGAAGCGTTCGCCGGTCGCGTCCTGCAGCTGTCGGCGGGCGTCGAGGAGGGCGGTCGCGTCGACGTCGAGCCACACGGTCGCCTCGGGGATCTCCCGGCGGGAGCGCGTGAAGTGCGCGGCGGCGGCGCGCTTCATGCGATCGAGCGGCACGCGACGATCCTCGGTCCTCGAGTCGAGACCGATCACCGCCGGAGCGGCGGGGGCGCCGGGAGCGCGGCGTGCCGCGGTCTCGGCCGGCCCCTGTGCTTCCAACTCGCGGACGAACGACTCCACGTCGCGTCGGAGCACGAGATGGTCGGGACCCGAGCCGTCGAGCTGCGTCGCGTCGAACCCGTGCTCCCGCGCGATCCGGCGCACGAGCGGGGAGACCACGGGGGAGCGGCGGGCCGGGTCGAGTCGCGCCGGCGCGGCGGTCGCGGCCGTGGTGGACACGCCGCCTCCGTTCCGGTGACCGCTCCCGCCGTTCGCGGCGCGACGCCGGCCGAATCGCGCGGGCGCGGTGGCGGCGCGCTTCGTCGCCGAGCTCGCGCGGGTTCCGTAGCCGATGAGCACCGCCCCGGAGTCCTCGGAGGCTGCGTCAGTGGGGGCGGCGACTCCCGGTTCTGCCGCGACGGGTGCCGGCGCAGCATCCTTCGATCGCTCGGCGGTCTCAGGAGTCGGCGCGGGTTCGCTCCCGGCAGGAGCGAGCGTCATGAGCACCTCGCCCGCGTGCAGCACGCCGCCGACGTCGCCCCCGAGCGACTCGACGACGCCCGCGAACGGCGATGGGAGCTGCACGACGGACTTCGCGGACTCGAGCTCGACGACGGGTTGGTCGATGGCGACCTCGTCGCCGGGAGCGACGAGCCAGGCGACGATCTCGGCCTCGGTGAGGCCCTCACCGAGGTCGGGCAGGATGAAGTCGCGGCTCATGCGCGGTCCTCCCACTCCCAGGTGTCGAGCGCGGCGAGCACGCGATCGGCGGTCGGCAGGTACTGCTCCTCGAGCTTCGGCGACGGGTACGGGATGTCGAAGCCCGTGATCCGCAGCACCGGCGCGGCGAGGTGGAAGAAGTTGCGCTCGGTCACCCGAGCGGCGACCTCGGCACCGTAGCCTCCGAATTGCGCCGCCTCATGGATGACCGCGGCTCGTGAGGTCTTGCGAACGGATGCCCCGACCGTCTCGTCGTCGAAGGGGGAGAGGCTCCGCAGGTCCACGACCTCGATCGAGAGGTCCTCGGACGCCGCGGCGTCGGCCGCCTCGAGCGCGGTTCGCACGGTGGGGCCGTAGGCGAGCAGCGTCACGTCGGTGCCTTCGCGAACGACGACCGCGCGATCCATCGGCGCCGTCGTGACGGGCAGCGTGAGCTCGGCCTTCGACCAGTAGCGGCTCTTCGGCTCCATGAACACGACGGGATCGTCGCACTCGATCGCCTCGCGCAGCATCGAGTAGGCGTCGGCCGGGTTGGACGGCATGACGACGGTGAGGCCCGGGGTGGCCGTCCAGTACGCCTCGGACGAGTCGGAGTGGTGCTCGACCCCGCCGATCGCCCCGGCGCAGGGGATGCGGACGACGATCGGAAGGCTCACGCGCCCCTTCGTGCGATTCCGCATCTTCGCGACGTGCGAGACCATCTGCTCGAACGCCGGGTAGCTGAAGGCGTCGAACTGCATCTCGACGACGGGACGCATGCCGTACATCGCCATGCCGACGGCCGTGCCGACGATGCCCGATTCGGCGAGCGGCGAGTCCCAGATGCGCTGGTCGCCGAAACGGGCCTGCAGGCCGTCGGTCACCCGGAAGACCCCGCCGAGCGGGCCGACATCCTCGCCGTAGACCACGACGCGGTCATCGGCCTCCATCGCGTCGCGGAGTGCGGCGTTCAGGGCGCCCGCCATGGTGAGCGGGGCAGGGGCGGATGTCGCGGGCTGCGCGCGTTCGGTCGGAGTGGTCGTGGCGGTCATCGGGCGGCTCCGGCGTGGCTCGAATCGTTCGCCATGGCGGACTCCTTGAGTTCGGCCTCGAGACGCGCGCGCTGCTCGCGGAGCGCCGCACGCGGCCGCGCGTAGACGTGATCGAAGAGCTCGAGCGGGTCGAGCTCGGCCTCCGCGGTCATCACCTCGCGGGTGTGCGCGGCGACCGACTCCGCGGCATCCGCGATCTCGGTGCGCACGTCGTCGCCGAGCGCACCCTCCGAGACGAGGTACTTCTCGAGCCGCTCGATCGGGTCGCGTCGCTTCCAGTGCTCCACCTCTCGCGCCTGGCGATAGCGCGTCGGGTCGTCGGAGTTGGTGTGCGGCTCGATCCGGTACGTGACGCCCTCGATGAGCGTCGGTCCTCCGCCGTCGCGGGCCCGAGCGACGGCGGCGAGCGTGACCGCATACATGGCAGCGACGTCGTTGCCGTCGACGTGGTAGCCGGGCATGCCGTAGCCGACGGCCTTGTCGGCGAGGGTCGCCGCACGCGTCTGCCTGGAGAGCGGGGTCGAGATGGCGAACTGGTTGTTCTGCACGAGGAAGACGGTCGGGGTCTGCCAGACCGCGGCGAAGTTGAACGCCTCGTGGGCGTCGCCCTCGCTCGTCGCGCCGTCGCCGAGATAGGTCAGGGTCACGATCGGATCGTGGCGCAGTCGTGCGGCGTGGGCGAGGCCGACGGCGTGCAGCGTCTGCGTGGCGAGCGGCGTCGCCTGGGAGGCGCAGCGGTGAGCATGCTGGTCGTAGCCGTTGTGCCAGTCGCCCCGGAACGACGCGAGGATGTCGCCGGGTTCGATGCCGCGGGTGAGCAGCGCGATGCTGTCCCGATACGTGGGGAAGAACCAGTCGTGCGTTTCGATGGCCGAGATGGCACCGATCTCGCAGGCCTCCTGGCCGTACGCCGACGGATAGGTGGCGAGCCGCCCCTGCTTCGTGAGCGCCGTCACCTGCACGTCGAACCGGCGGGCGATGACCATGCGCCGGTAGAGCTCGAGGAGCACGTCGAGCTCGGGCAGCTCGAATCCGCCCGACGCGGCTCCGCGCACGGCGTGACCGGCATTGTCGAGGAGCCGGATGGGCTTCTCCGACGGGAGTGCGCGAACGGGCTGATGCTCGACATTGAGGCTCATGGAGCCATGGTGCGCCAGTTTGCGGGCGTGCGCAGGGCCTTGCAGCGAAGCGTGAACGAACGGCTCTGCCTGAGCGAAAGCGCTGCCGTGCGTCCGCCCGAAGACGCTCAGGAACGCCAGATGTCCAGGCTCTGCGCAGGCGGCCGGCCGTCGAGTTCGGCGAGGATCAGGTGCGACCTCGTGGAGACGACGCCCGGCATGTCGTGGATGTCGCGGAGGATCGCCTGGCTCAGCTGCTCGTGGTCGGGTGCGCTCACGGTGAGCATGATGTCGATATCGCCCGACACCGCCTGCACCTTCTCGACGAAGGGCAGTTTCGCGAGCTTCGCGGCGATCTCCTCCCAGGAGACCTCCCCGATGCGCACCACGACGAGGGCCGAGATGTGCAGGCCGATCGCCTTGCGATCGATCTGGGCGCCGAAGCCCGTGATGACCCCGCGCTTCTGAAGTTGCTGCACCCGATTGTGCGCCGCGGTGCGGGAGATGTGCACCCGCTCGGCGAGCGTGCGCACCGAGAGTCGCCCGTCACGGCTCAACTCGGCGACGATGCGTCGATCGATGCTGTCGAGCGCCTCGCTCCGATGCGGTGTCTGCTGGGTCATCGTCGTCCTCGTGGCTCATGCCCAGCGTACCGGCTGCGACGTTGCGCGCGATGGAGCGATGCCCGCATCGGAGCGTGACGGACAGCGCGAGGCAGGAGCGGCCACACGAGTGCGATCGTGTCGAGCCACGCGTCGGCCACTCGTCTCGCGCGCGGGGTCCACCGGAAGCCGTAGGCGGCCCGCACCTCGTCGGGCAGCAGGGCGGCGGTGATGAGCCGGACCGGTGGGAGGAGCGCACGCGCGCCGAACGGCAGTGCGGATGCTCCCGAGAGGAGCGTTCGCGCGACGAGCCGCGCCTCGACGCCGACGCTGACGGCGGCGAGGCGCTCGGCCCACCATGCGTCGAAGTCCGCCCGCGTGCTCGGCCACCCCTCGCCCCCGGCTTGGAGTCGCGTACCGAGCGGCGCGTAACCGCGCACGATCGCGTCGGCGGCCGAGGTCTCGATCGGTCCCCAGAGCCGCTCGTGCAGCCCGAGCGCGACGGCGAGGAGCGTCGACGCGACCCACCGCTGGGCATCGGCGTCGAAGGCGTTGTAGGCGGGCGACGCTTCGGCTGCGCCGCCGCGCACCGGTCCGTGCTTGACGTTGACGGTCCGCACGGCCGCGCGGGCAACGTGCGCATCGCCGAACGAGACGGCGTAGATGTAGTCGAGCGTGCCGACGAGACGATCGAGCGGTCGATCGCGGAAGTCGCTGTGCCGGGCGACGCCACGCGCAATTCGCGGATCGGCGAGTTGCAGCAGGATCGCCGCGGCGCCGCCGAGGAGGAGGACGCCCTCAGCCGCATGGCGAGCGAACTCCCCGCGGTCCTCGTGCTCGGTCATCAGTACCAGTTCACGGCCTCGGAATGCGCCCATGCGGCACAGGGCGTGCCGTACCTGCCCGAGATGTAGGAGAGCCCCCAGTTGATCTGCGTCGCGGCATTCGTGCGCCAATCGGCGCCGGCGCTCGCCATCTTGCTTCCCGGCAGGGACTGCGGAATGCCGTATGCGCCGCTCGACGCGTTGTAGGCGTCGGCCCGCCAGCTCGACTCGCGCGTCCAGAGGAGGTCGAGGCAGCGGAACTGCTCGGATCCCCAGCCGTACGACGGCAGCACGCTCGCCGCGTACGCCTTCGCGGCCGCGCGATCGACGACGATGCCGGGTGGGGGAGCGCCGCCGTCGTCCGACCCGCCCGAACCGGAGGCGGCCTCGCGCGCTGCAGCCTCCCGCGCGGCAGCCTCGCGTGCGGCCTGCTCGCCGATGCGGAACTGGCGTTCGAGTTCGACCGAACGGTCTCTGAGGCTCGCGAGCTGGGCGTACAAGGTGTCGAGGACGGCCTGCTGTTCCACGACCTTCTCAGCCGCGGCCTCGTGCGCGAGCTGCGCCTCCTTCGCCGCCTGCACCGCTTCGTGCGCGAGCCGTGTGCGCTCCGCCTCGGCGAGCTGCGCCTGAGCGCTGAGTGCCGCCGCATCGGCTCGTTCGGCGGTGGCTCGGGCTGCCACGCCGCCGTAGACGTTCGTGAGCTGCGCGGCGCGGGAGAGGCCGAGAAGCAGGTCGTCGTCCCCGCCGAACAACAGTCGCAGCGTGACATCCGCACCGCCCGAACGAGCGAGGACCGCACCGACGCGGCCGAGCTGTGCCGATGATGCAGAGGCGGTGGCCGCCGCCTGCTCCGCGGCGGCGCCCAGGTCGGCTGCGCGCGCCTCCGCCGCCGCTCGCGCGGATTCCGCAGCGGCCGAGCTTGCGGCAGACGCGACGGCGGCATCGCCGAGCCGGCCGGCCTCTGCCTCCAACGCGTCGACGAACGTCGTGATGCGTGCGGCTTCGGCCTCGCGCGACGCGACATCCGACTTGGCCGCGGCGACCTCGTCCCAGCTCGGATACTCCGCTGCGGCGGCCTGCGGGCCCGGGGCGAGGGATGCGGTGAGGATGACGGCGAGCAGCGCGGCTGCGACCGCCCGAGCACGAACGCTGGCTGGCACGGCACCCTCCTTCCGAGCCCCGCGAGTCTACCCACGGCCCTTCCCGGCCGTCGGAGGGACACGCAGCGTAGACTCCCTCGGATGCGAGTGAAGCGAATCGGCACGCGCTCGTGCGTGCTCGCGGTCCTGCTCGCCGCCCTGACGGCGTGCGCTCCGTCGAACACCGCGCCGGCCTCCGTCACGCCGAAGCCGACGCCGACGCCGACGAGCGAACCCACGCCGACGGCCGCCCCCGTCGATCCCATCGGCGACTGGGTCGACGAGCGGATGTCGCAGCTCACGCTCGAGCAGAAGGCCGCCGCGGTGCTCATGCTGCACGCGCCGGGCACCGATCCGGCTCCCCTCCGCGCGTACGTCGACGCAGGCGTGTCGGGACTCATCCTCATGGGCGACAACGTCCCGTCGACTCCGGCTGAGCTCGCCGCCTTGACGTCCGCAGTGCAGGCGGACCCCGACGCCCCGTTGCTGATCGGCATCGACGAAGAGGGCGGCGAGGTGCAGCGCCTTCCGTGGGACACCGCCGCGAGCGCGGAGACCCTGCGGTCGGCCCCGGCGACTGCCGCCCAGGAGGCGTTCGCGGCTCGAGCTGCGACGCTCGCCGACGTGGGCGCGAACGTCAACTTCGGGATCGTCGCCGACGTCACTGCCGATCCCGACTCGTTCATCGCGGGTCGCGTGCTCGGCACCGACCCGGGGGGTGCGGCCGAGCGCGTGGCCGCCGCGGTGACCGGAGAGCGGGGCCTCGTCGCGAGTACCCTCAAGCACTTCCCAGGTCACGGAGCGGCACCCGGTGACTCGCATTCGAGCATTCCGACGGCCCCGCTCTCGATCGACGAGTGGCGAGCCGGGCCGGCCGTGCCGTTCGCCGCGGGGATCGACGCCGGCGCCGAGCTCGTGATGACCGGCCATCTCGCCTACCCGGCAGTCGATCCGGCGCCCGCCTCGCTCTCACCCGAGTGGCACCGCATCCTGCGCGAGGAGCTCGGCTTCGACGGCGTCGTCGTCACCGACGACATGCTGATGCTCCAGCACAACGAACTCCCCGAGTACGCCGATCCCGGCGAGAACGCGGTGCGGGCCGTCGCCGCAGGGGCGGATCTGCTGCTCTACGTGCTGCCCGCCGATCCGTCCGAGTTCGGCATTTCGGTCGAGGGCCTTTCGACGTCGATCGTCGACGGCGTCGAAACGGGCCGGATCAGCCGCGAACGGCTCGACGACGCGGTCGAGCGCGTGCTGACGCTCCGACGCGGGCTCGGCGGCTGAATTCGAGTCATCGGGAATACCTCCTTATTTCATGCGTTTGCATTGGTGTGGCCGAACGGCCGCAGCGACATCGAACTCAGGAGAAACCTGCACATGACGAGCACCGCCACGACGATCGAGATCCCCGGCTACCGGGCTGGCACCTGGAAGGTCGACACCGCGCACAGCGAGGTCGGATTCAGCATCCGCCACCTCATGATCAGCAAGGTGAAGGGCAAGTTCGAGCGCTTCGACGCCACCTTCGTGACCGCCGAGAACCCGCTCGACTCGACCGTGTCGGCGTCCGCAGAAGTGGCGTCCATCACCACGAACGAGCCCAATCGCGACGCGCACCTGCGCACCGGCGACTTCTTCGAGGCCGAGACCTACCCCACCATCGACTTCGTGTCGACCGGCGTCCGCATCGAGAAGGGCGAGTACAAGGTGGACGGAGACCTCACGATCCGCGGAATCACGAAGCCCGTGACCTTCGACTTCGACTTCGGCGGGTTCGGCGGCGACCCCTACGGCAACTACAAGGCCGGCGCGACCGCCAAGACGGAGATCAATCGCGAGGACTTCGGACTCACCTACAACGCGGCGCTCGAGACGGGCGGCGTGCTGCTCGGTGAGAAGGTGACGATCACCCTCGAGCTCCAGGCGGCGCTCGAGCAGTAGTTCCCGGGAACGGTACAACGGGCGGCATCGCGAGAAGCGGTGCCGCCCGTTCGGCTCTCACGGTCTCAAGCGAGATCGATCGTGGTGAGTTCGAGCCCGTGGAACCGGGCCCATGCCCGGAAGGCCGCGGCGAAGGGGGCGGCGTCGGCGGCGGTCGCGTCGAAGAACTCGAGCGAGACCGATGTCGTCGCCCGCGACCGGCCGCGATGCCACGTGCCGACGACGCGGCCCGACGAGACGAGAATCGGCTGGAACACGCCATTGCCGCCCGGCACGATGCGCCGAGCGTCGGCCGGATCGCAGACTGCTGTGCGGTCGCGATAGCCGAGGAAGTACTCGTCGAACGCGGCGAGGGCGAAGGCGCTCCTCGCTCGGCTGCTGCTCCGGCTGCCTCCCGTCTGGGATGGAGCGTCGGCGGCGATCCAGCGCTCGGCGTCGTAGGGCGTCACGGCATCGCCGGCGGCCGCGAGCCCCGTGCGGGCATGGGCGAGCGTGAGGCCGGTCCACCAGGCGAAATCGGCGAGGGTGACCGGGCCATGTCCGCGCGCGTACACCGTGAAGAGCTCGGCGAGCGTGCGTTCGTCGTCACGATCGGTGACACGAACGGGCGCCCACTCGTCGAGCAGTGCGAAAGCCTGCCCGCGGCCGTCGACCGGACCGCAGCAGAGCACTCCGTCGTTCGCCAGCCACCAGATGAGGTGATACCCGCGCTGGCCACCCGTGCGGATGCCGGCCGCCTCCCAGCGGGACTGCAGCGCGTCGCGCGAGAGATGCACGCCGCCCGAGAGCTCGCGCTCGGCGATCGCTCGGGCGACGGCATAGGTCTCGTGGTCGAGTTCGAGTTGACGGTGCCGGGCGGCCGCCTGCTGCAGCATCCGGGGCCCGGTGATCGCGAGGATCGGCCGGAGCGACTCGGTCGGCAGCACGTGCAGCGTGCCGCGCATCGGCCATGACCGCACGATCGTGCGGTCGTGCTCGAGGGCGCGGTCGACATCGGCGGCGACCGACCCCGGAACTCGTGCTCCGAGCACCCATCGCGCGGCGGCGTAGTCCTGTGCCTGCACGGCACCCAGCCGGCGGACGGCCCCCTCGATCGAGTCGAGACGGGGCTGGAGCCCGTGGGCTGAGAGCCGGGCGGCGCGCACGCGCGCCTCGCTCGCGGTATTCGGCATGCTCCGAGTCTGCCGGGCCCCGGTGACATCCGGCGGGGCAGTGCGGGATAGACTGGGAGGCTGTGCCAGTCGGCACGCCGCTCACCCTGCACCCGCTCGGAGGAACCCCGTGCTCGCCGTCCATGATCTCGAGATCCGCGTCGGTGCACGCGTGCTCATGGAGCACGTCGATTTCCGCGTCTCCCCAGGCGACAAGGTCGGTCTCGTCGGGCGCAACGGCGCCGGCAAGACGACGCTCACGAAGACCCTCGCCGGCGAGACCCTGCCGACCGGCGGCCGCATCGACCGCTCGGGCGAGATCGGGTACCTGCCGCAGGACCCCCGCTCGGGCGACCCCGACATGCTCGCACGCACGCGCATCCTCGACGCGCGCGGGCTCGGCTCCCTCGTGCTCGGCATGCACGAGGCGTCCATGCAGATGGGCAGCGACGATCCGGCGGTCGCCGACCGGGCGATGAAGAAGTACGGCAACCTCACCGATCGGTTCACCGCCCTCGGCGGGTATGCGGCCGAAGCCGAAGCGGCATCCATCGCCTCGAACCTCAACCTGCCCGACCGCATCCTCGACCAGCCACTGAAGACCCTCTCGGGTGGCCAGCGCCGGCGCATCGAGCTCGCGCGCATCCTCTTCTCCGACGCCGAGACGATGATCCTCGACGAGCCCACGAACCACCTCGACGCCGACTCCGTCGTCTGGCTGCGGGAGTTCCTCAAGGGCTACAAGGGAGGGGTCATCGTCATCAGCCACGATGTCGAACTCGTCGGCGAAGTCGTCAATCGCGTGTTCTACCTCGATGCGAACCGCTCCGTCATCGACATCTACAACATGGGCTGGAAGCACTACCAGCGCCAGCGCGCGGCCGACGAGGAGCGACGCAAGAAGGAGCGGGCGAACGCCGAGAAGAAGGCGGGCGCGCTGCAGCTGCAGGCGGCGAAGTTCGGTGCGAAGGCGTCGAAGGCAGCGGCGGCGCACCAGATGGTGGCTCGTGCCGAGAAGCTCCTCGCGGGTCTCGAGGAGGTGCGAGCGGTCGACCGCGTGGCGAAGCTGCGGTTCCCGACGCCGGCTCCATGCGGGCGCACGCCGCTCACCGCGAGCGATCTCTCGAAGAGCTACGGCTCCCTCGAGATCTTCACCGCCGTCGACCTCGCGATCGACCGCGGATCGAAGGTCGTGATCATCGGCCTGAACGGCGCCGGCAAGACGACGCTGCTCCGTATCCTCGCGGGGGTCGACGAGCCCGACACCGGAGTCGTCGAGCCCGGGCACGGGCTTCGCGTCGGCTACTACGCCCAGGAGCACGAGACGCTCGACGTGAAGCGCAGCGTGCTCGAGAACATGGTGAGTGCGTCACCGAATCTCACCGAGACCGAGGCGCGCAAGGTGCTCGGCTCGTTCCTGTTCACGGGCGACGACGTGCACAAGCCCGCCGGCGTGCTCTCGGGCGGTGAGAAGACGAGGCTCGCCCTCGCGATGATCGTCGTGTCGGGGGCGAACGTGCTGCTCCTCGACGAGCCCACGAACAACCTCGATCCGGCGAGTCGTGCCGAGATCCTCGACGCCCTCGCGCACTACGAGGGCTCGGTCGTGCTCGTCTCCCACGACCCCGGAGCCGTCGAGGCGCTGAACCCCGAGCGCGTGCTCATCATGCCCGATGGCACGGAGGACCACTGGAGCCGCGAGTACCAGGAGCTCATCGAGCTCGCCTGAACCGCTGCGTCACCGCCGGTCGAGGATCTCGTCCTCGATGTCGGCGTCATGACGTTCGCGTGGCGGTCTGCGAGGTTCACGATCGCGTCGGGGCGCATCGGGGGCGGATGCCTCGACGAGCGCGCGCCGTTCCTGATTCGCCGCCCAGCCGAGCCCGATGAAGCCGAGCAACGCGAACACGAACCACTGCAGCGCGTACGAGAGATGCGGGCCCTCGTCGCGGATCGGACGCGCCGCCGCCAGCGGCGGCTCCTCGGCATCCGCCGCGCTCTGTACGAGCACGCCGTACGCGCCGGTGTAGCTGGGCTCGCCGACGCGTTCCGCAAGCTCGGCGAGATCGATGGTCGCGAACTCGATGCCCGTCGAAGTACGGCCGGGGATCCGCTCCTCGCCGGCCTTGAGCCGGGCCTCGAGCTCGAGGTGACCGCCGGGCGGCGGCGGATACTCGCCTGGGCGGCCGGCGGAGTCCTGCGCGATCCAGCCGCGGTCGATCATGAAGACCCTTCCGTCATCGAGGCGGAACGGGGTGATGACCTGGAACCCCGAGCTGCCTTCGAACGGACGGTTGCGCACGACGATCTCCTCGTCGGCGAGGAACGCGCCAGACAGCGCCACGACCTGCCAGCGCTCGTCGGCGTCGAATGCGGCCGGATCGGGCAGCGCCTCCGACACCGGGATCGCCTCGGCGTCGTAGTTCGCGTCGATCCGTGCGACCTCGGTGAGGGCCTCGGCCCGCCGGTTGAGCTGCCACGTGCCGAGCGCGCAGCACGCGACCGCGAAGGCGATGACGAGCGCGAGGTATCCCGCCCAGCGCGGCGACCTGAGGAAGGCCCACTCGCTCACGTGCCGGACTCCACCTCGGCATCGATCGCCGTCGCCGCATCGAAGCGTCCCACACGCACCGGGAAGGAGCGCGCCTCGAGGAACCCGCGCAGGTACTCGACGTGCTCATCGCACGCGAGCCACGTCTTCCACCGGTCGCCCGTATGGATGCGCGGATTCTGCCAGTCGATGCGCCAGGTGGCGTCGTTGCGGCACGCCGCCCGCGAGCAGACGCCGTGTGCGGCATCCGCCCCGATTCCGCCGATCACGCGGCACCGCGCTCGTCGTCGGGCGGGGTGGGGTCTGCGGATGCACCGCCGGCGCCCGCACCGTCATGGGCGCTGCCGCCGGCTCGGGGCGAGGCGTTGCCGCCGATCGGCTCGGACGGCCCCTCGATGCGGACGATGGAACCGGGTCGCAGCACCTCGCTCGGACGGCTCGGGCTGCCGACGTTCGCGATGACGACCGCGAAATACGGCAGGAAGATCGCCCCGGCCGCGCAGACCACGAGCCACCAGCCCTGCGCGAAGAGCATGGCGACGATGCAGAGCACGCGGATCGACATCGCGATCGTGTACTTGATCATGCGCGAACGCCGCTCCGCCTCCGGCGAAAGCGGCAGCGTGGTGATCGACTGCTGCTTCATGGTCGTCGCCGTGGGTCGCGCGGCGCTCCTCACGTTCAAGCCTACGTCCGTTGCGGGCTCGCGGATGCCCCGATTCGCGAGCCTCTATGCTGAAACGGGCCATTCGGCCCTTCCCGGCACCCCCGCAGAACGGAGTCCAGCATGACGACGAGCCGCACCGTCCTCGTGACCGGTGGCAACCGCGGCATCGGCCGCGCGATCGCCGGCGAGTTCATCGCCCAGGGCCACCGCGTCGCCGTGACCGCCCGGTCGGGTGAAGGCCCCGATGGTGCTCTCACGGTGCGGGCGGACGTGACGGATGCCGCGTCGGTCGATCAGGCGTTCACCGAGGTCGAGTCGGCCCTCGGTCCGGTCGAGGTCGTCGTGGCGAATGCGGGCATCACACGTGACACCCTCCTGCTCCGAATGAGCGAGGAGGAGTTCACGAGCGTCGTCGACACGAACCTCACCGGCGCGTTCCGAGTGGTCAAGCGGGCGTCGAAGGGCATGCTGAAGGCGCGTTTCGGCCGCATCGTGCTCATCTCGAGCGTCGTCGGTCTCTACGGCTCGGCCGGCCAGGTGAACTACTCGTCGTCGAAGGCCGGACTCGTCGGCATGGCCCGTTCGCTCACTCGTGAGCTCGGCGCCCGCAACATCACCGCGAACGTCGTCGCGCCCGGTTTCATCGAGACCGACATGACCGACGAGCTGCCCGAGGCCCAGCAGGCCGAGTACAAGAAGAGCATCCCCCTCGGCCGGTTCGCGAGTCCCGATGAGGTCGCCCGCGTCGTCGCGTGGCTCGCCGGCGATGACGCCGGGTACATCTCAGGCGCCGTCATCCCCGTGGACGGCGGCCTCGGCATGGGGCACTGACGGGTCGGGCTCAGCGTCGATCGACCCGCACGACCGAGTACTCGGTCTCGGGTGTCGGGGGAGTGCCGAAGCGCGCGTTCGGCAGGTACAGGCCGTTGCCGAACCTCGCGACCGTCGTCGGCACCTGGAACTCGGTGCTCGTGATCGCGTCGACGAGTTCTCCGCTCGTGCCCTGGGGGTCGAGACGGACGACGGCGATCGTGTCGAGCTGGTTCTGCACGACGTAGAGGGTGCGGCCCACGACGAGCAGGCCGTCGCCGTTGGGGAGCGTCGCGCCGCCCAGGTCGACGGCGGTCGCCTCGCCGGTCGCAGGGTCGACCCGGAAGAGCGTGCCGGTGACCGACTGGATGACGAGCAGCGCCTGGCGGTCGGGCGTCTCGGCGATGCCGTTCGCGTTGAATCCACTCTCCTGCACCCACTCGCCGGTGAGCGGCACCGTCACCACCTCGGAGGCGTCGGGCAGCTCGCCGGTGGGAGAGAGCGGCACGAAGTACAGCTGGGCCTGCAGGCTGTCGGTGAACCAGGCGCCGGAGTGGGTCAGCACGACGTCGTTCACGAACGACGGGTCGAACGTGAACTGGTAGGTGGCGAGCACCTCGCCCGTGTCGGCGTCGACCACGCGCGCACCGCCCGTGGGTCCGCCCGCGATGAAGAGCCGGTCGTGCCGGTCGATCTTCAGCCCGACCGACGGCGTTCCGGGGCCCTCGAGCGTGCGGAGCTCGTCTCCGGTGCGAAGATCCACGACGTACACGTCTCCGTCGGCGAGCGATCCGATGTAGCCGGTACCGCCCGGCCCGATGGTGATGCCCTCGGGCTGGAACCCGTCGGGCAGTGCGATGAGCTCGGGGGCGGGGCCCGCAGCGTCCGGCGGAGCCGTCGCCACGGCGGTGGCGGCCTGCGGAACAGCGATGGCGGCGAACGCCGCGATGGCGGCGGTGGCGAGTGAGCGCGCGACGATGCGACCGATCATGCGGTCATGGTAGGACTCCGACGTCAACGCCGTGGAGATTCGCACCGTACTCCCAGACGGCGGCCTGCCTCCGGTTCAGCCGCGTAATCCGATGAGCGGAAGCACACCGCTGAGGTCGACTCGGTCGATCGCGACATCCGCCTGTTCGCGGACCACGGGCTTCGCGCAGAACGCGACGCCGAGCCGGGCGCGGCCGAGCATCTGCAGGTCGTTCGCCCCGTCGCCGACGGCGACCGTGCGCTCGAGCGGGATGCCCGAGGCCGCCGCCCACTCCTCGAGCGCCGCCGCCTTCGCCCTGGCATCGACGATCGCACCATCGACGAGGCCGGTGAGGCGGCCGTCTTCGACCTGGAGCCGGTTGGCCCGGCAGAAGTCGAGCCCGAGTCGCTCGGCGAGCGGATCGAGGAGCTCGTGGAAACCGCCGGAGACGACGCCGACGAGGCCCCCGGCCGCGTGGACGCCGGCGATGAGCTCCTGCACGCCGGGCGTCGGTGTCATCAGGGCGCGCGCCCGCTCGAACTCCGCGACCTCGAGTCCGGCGAGCGTCGCGACGCGTTCACGCAGGCTCGCGGCGAAGTCGAGCTCGCCGCGCATGGCGCGCTCGGTCACGGCGGCGACGAGCTCGAGGCTCCCCGCGGCATCCGCGAGCAGTTCGATGGCCTCCTCGCGGATGAGCGTCGAATCGGCGTCGAGCACCACGAGCGGGCCGCTCGCGCGGCCGGTGGTCGATCCGGTCACGCGGAGACCCGGACCCGGGAACCCTTGCCGACGACCGTGATGCCGCTGTCGGTGACGATGAAGCCTCGAGCGACGTCCTCGGCGCGGTCGACGCCGATGCGCGCACCGGCCTCGACGACGACCTCCTTGTCGAGGATCGCTCGCTGCACGGTGGCGCCCGCGTCGATTCGGGCGCGGTCGAACAGGATCGAGTCGGCCACGTGCGCTCCGGAGCCGACGATCGCCCACGGCCCGAGCACGCTGCGCTCGACGTGGGCTCCTGAGATGACCGACCCGAGCGAGACGATCGAATCGATGACCGTGCCGAGGGACCCGCGCGCGTCGCGGGTGAACTTCGCCGGCGGGGAATTGAGCTGCTGGCTGAAGATCGGCCACTCGCGGTTGTAGAGGTTGAAGATCGGCAGCACGGAGATGAGGTCCTGGTGGGCCTCGAAGAAGGAGTCGATGGTTCCCACGTCGCGCCAGTAATAGCGGTCGCGGTCGGTCGAGCCCGGCACGTCGTTGCGCTTGAGGTCGTACACGCCGGCCGCGCCCTGCTCGACGAACGCCGGGATGATGTCGCCTCCCATGTCGTGGCTCGAGTCGGTGCGTTCGCCGTCGCGGAGCACCGCATCGATGAGCGCCTCGGCATCGAACACGTAGTTTCCCATCGACGCGAGCACCTCGTGCGGGGAGTCGGGAAGTCCCACCGGATCCTTCGGCTTCTCGAGGAAGCGGTGGATCCGGTCGGGCCGGTCGTTGTCGACTTCGATCACGCCGAACTGGTCGGCCAGCGAGATGGGCTGGCGGATCGCCGCGACCGTCGCCGAGAGACCCGACTCGATGTGCGCGTCGATCATCTGGCTGAAGTCCATGCGGTACACGTGGTCGGCGCCGACGACGACGATGATGTCGGGCTGCTCGTCGTAGATGAGGTTGAGGCTCTGCAGGATGGCGTCGGCGGAGCCGGAGAACCAGCGCTTGCCGAGTCGCTGCTGCGCCGGCACGGACGCCACGTAGGAGTTCAGGAGGCCGCTCATGCGCCAGGTCTGGGAGACGTGCCGGTCGAGGCTGTGGGACTTGTACTGGGTGAGCACGACGATCTGCCTCAGCCCGGAGTTCAGCAGATTCGACAGCGCGAAGTCGATGAGGCGGTACTGCCCGCCGAAGGGCACCGCGGGCTTGGCTCGGTCCTCGGTGAGGGGCATGAGCCGCTTTCCCTCGCCGCCGGCGAGGACGATGCCGAAAACCTTGCGCGTGGCCATGGCTCCCAGCGTAGTCAGACGCCGAGCATTTCCGACGGTCGAAGTCGGCCCATGTCGCGGGCGGCACGTGCTGCGCTACCGTTGCAGCATGCGTGTCGACCTGCTCACCCGCGAGTATCCGCCAGAGGTCTATGGGGGAGCGGGGGTGCACGTCGCAGAGCTCGTGCGCGCGCTGCGCCGCGACATCGACGTCGCCGTGCGCTGCTTCGGTGCGCCCCGCGAGCAGCCCGACACCTTCGCCTATCCGACGCCCCAGGAGTTCGGCGGCCGCAACGCGGCGCTCGGCACCATGGGCGTCGACCTGCTGATGGCCGCGGATGCCGCGGGCGCCGACCTCGTGCATTCGCACACGTGGTACGCGAACTTCGCGGGATTCACCGCGAAGCGCCTGCACGGGATCCCGCACGTCGTGACGGCGCACAGCCTCGAACCGCTGCGCCCGTGGAAGGCCGAGCAGCTCGGCGGCGGCTACCGGCTCTCCTCGTGGGTGGAGCGCTCCGCGTTCGAGGACGCCGACGCCGTCATCGCCGTGAGCGACGGCATGCGCCGCGACATCCTGCGCGCCTATCCGGCGATCGACCCCGAACGGGTCGAGGTCGTCTACAACGGGATCGACCTCGCCGACTGGCGGCCGAACCACGATGAGGAGACGGCGAGGGCGCTGGGGCTCGACCCCGACCGGCCGTCGATCGTGTTCGTCGGACGCATCACCCGGCAGAAGGGCCTGCCCTATCTGCTGCGCGCCGCGCGCCGCCTTCCTGCCGACGTGCAGCTCGTGCTCTGCGCCGGCGCGCCCGACACCGACGAGATCATGGCGGAGGTGACGAAGCTCGTCGACGAGTTGCGGGCCGAGCGCGGCGGCGTGGTCTGGATCGACCGGCACCTGCCGCGAAACGAGCTCACCGCCCTCCTCACGGCCGCCACGGCGTTCGTCTGCCCCTCGGTGTACGAGCCGCTCGGCATCGTGAACCTCGAGGCGATGGCGTGCGGCGCGCCCGTCGTCGGAACGGCCACGGGCGGCATCCCCGAGGTCGTCGAGGACGGCGTGACGGGCGTGCTGGTGCCCATCGAGCAGTCCGATGACGGCACGGGCACGCCGCTGCATCCCGAGCGGTTCGTCGCCGATCTCGCCGACGCGCTCACCCGGGTGGTCGCCGACCCCGAGCGAGCGAAGGCCATGGGGGAGGCGGGGCGCCGCCGTGCCGAGGCGCACTTCGCGTGGGACGCGATCGCAGCGCGCACCCGGTCGGTGTACGAACGGGTGCTCGGCGGTTGAACCGTCGGCGTCAACGCCGGGTCGTGCGCGTCGTGCGGGCCGAAGCGCCGTCGCCGTCCCGATAGCATGGACAGCATGTCGAGCACGGTTCTGCAGTTCCGAGATGTCTCCGTCGTCCGCGACGGAAATCCGATCCTCGACTCGGTGACGTGGAGCGTCGACTCCGACGAGCGCTGGGTCATTCTCGGACCGAACGGTGCGGGCAAGACGACGCTGCTGCAGATCGCTGCGGCGGCCATGCATCCGACGAAGGGCACCGCCGATGTGCTGCAGGAGGCACTCGGAAAGGCCGACGTCTTCGAGCTCCGGCCCATGATCGGCTTCGCGTCGACGGCGATGGCGCGCAAGATCCCGCGCAACGAGAGCGTGCTCGACGTCGTGCTCACGGCGGCCTATTCGGTGACGGGTCGATGGAACGAGGAGTACGAGGAGATCGACCTGCGCCGTGCGCAACGGGTGCTCTCCGAATGGGGCCTCGAGAGCTTCGCCGAGCGCCGCTTCGGCAGCCTCTCCGACGGCGAGCAGAAGCGAGTGCAGATCGCCCGATCGGTGATGACCGACCCCGAGCTGCTGCTGCTCGACGAGCCCGCCGCGAGCCTCGACCTCGGCGCACGTGAGGAGCTGCTCGGGCTTCTCGGCGGTTACGCGTCGTCGCCGTCGTCGCCCGCGATCATCATGGTCACCCATCACGTCGAGGAGATCCCGCAGGGCTTCACGCACGCACTGCTGCTTCGGCACGGCAACGTCGTCGCGGCCGGACCCCTCGCCGAAGCGCTCACTTCGGAGGCGCTGAGCGAGACCTTCGGTCTCGAGATCGAGCTGAGCGAGAACGACGGCCGCTTCGCGGCACGCGCCGCCTGACGGGCGCGCGCGTCGCTTCTGCTAGAATCGATAGCTGGCCCGTGGGGCCGTGAGCTTTCCTGTCTGCGCGACAGGTGCGAACCACCATCCGAACACTCCGCCATCTGAATCCAAGGAAGTCCCATGAAGACCGACATCCACCCCGACTACGCCGCCGTCGTCTTCCGCGACCTCGCTTCGGGCGCCACGTTCCTCACCCGCTCGACTGTGAAGAGCGACAAGACGATCGAGCTCGACGGCGTCACCTACCCGGTGATCGATGTCGAGATCTCGTCGGAGTCGCACCCGTTCTACACGGGCAAGCAGCGCATCATGGACTCGGCCGGCCGCGTCGAGAAGTTCAACCAGCGCTTCAAGAACTTCGGCAAG
>JAPSJT010000029.1 GCA_031178045.1 Agromyces sp. | reverse complement strand
GGCAGGTCATCCGCACCGGTGAAGATCAGTGTGTCGGCTCCGGTCGCGTCGATGGTCGAGAGGACGTCGGAATAGTCGCCGAGAACCGGAACCTGCTCGACCAGCGGGGTATCCGTGCTGCCGTGCTTGGTCAGTGCGCCGATGAGGGTGATGCCCGAACTGGAGCCGTCGCGGAGGATGCTCTGCACGACGTGCTCGCTCTTCTTGCGGTTGCCGACGAGGAGCGCCCGGTACACGTGCTTCCCGTCTCGGCGCTGGCTCATGAGCCAGCTTCGCTGGATCCACCGACCGATGAGCAGCAGCAGCAGCCCCAGAGGCAGAGCGGTGAGGAAGTAGCCCCTGCCGAGCTCCGACTTCAGCAGGAACATCGCGATCGCGACGAGCCCGAAGAGACGGAACGTCGCATCCACCACTCGGCGGTACTCCGTCGCCCCTGAGCCGACGATCTTCTCGTCACGCGTCGCCGCGATCGACAGCGAGAGCAGCCAGAGAGCGACGAGCCCGACCGAGACGGCCGAATACCCGATCGCGAATGTGCCGAGTTCAGCGGTCGGGATATAGAGCTCGGAGCGCTGAGTGCCGAAGGAGAGGTACTGGCTCACCGCGACGGCGAGGATGACGGCAGCGACATCCGAGAGGAAGAGCCGGCGAGTGAACCGGCGCTGCCAGCGCTGAGACATGCCGACCGGGTGCCGGAGCACGTTCGCCGGGATGCTCCCGCTCGCTGTCGAGTCGTCGATCGCCAAATGTCCCTCCTCGTCAAGCCAATACTGGCACGGGAATGTATCCGGGAGATGACCGGTTCGGAAGGACACCATTTCGAATTCCGACGGCGTTCACGCCTCGATGCCGAGATCGCCCCGAACCGGGCACTTGGAGCGAGCGGTCGAGATCGGCATGCGGTGCAGCGCCGGGGGCTTCTCAGTAGGCACCCTGCGCCCGCACGACCGACCGGACGGTGCGGTAGAGCACGATGATGTCGCCGGTCAGCGACCAGTTCTCGACGTAGTAGAGATCGAGCCGCACGCTGTCCTCCCACGAGAGGTCGGAACGTCCCTGCGTCTGCCAGAGGCCCGTGACCCCGGGCTTGACGAGCAGACGGCGCCGCGTGCGATCGTCGTAACGCGCGACCTCCGTGGCGAGTGGCGGCCGGGGGCCGACGAGCGACATGTGCCCGAGGAGCACGTTGACGAGTTGCGGCAGTTCGTCGAGGCTGTATCGACGCAGGATCGAGCCGAGACGTGTGACTCGCGGGTCCGCTCGCAACTTGAACAGCGGGCCGTCGCCGTTCGACTGGTCGAGGAGGGTGGCCAGCTGCGCTTCTGCGTGCACCACCATCGAGCGGAACTTCAGCATGCGGAACCGCCTGCCGTTGAGTCCGACGCGCTCTTGCACGAAGAACGCCGGTCCGGGGCTGTCTCGGCGAACGAGCACGGCGATCACGAGGAAGAGCGGGCTCAGCACGAGGAGGGCGACGGCGGACACGACGACATCGAAGGCGCGCTTCAGCGCGTATCTGCGGCCCTCGAACTCGGGGTAGTCGACTTGGATGAGCGGGAGCCCCGCCACCGGGCGGGCGTGGATTCGGGGGCCCGCGACATCCGTCAAGGCCGGCGCGACGATGAGCTCCGTCGAACGGGCCTCGAGCTCCCATCCGAGCTCTCGCATCCCGCGCGGGTCGATCGTGTCGGATCCGGTGAACACGACCATGTCCGCTCTCGCCTGGTCGAGCACGCGACCCACGTCGGCGTAGTCGCCCAGGACGGGGATCCCCGGTGCGAGCTCGTCGTCGCCGGCGTGCTCGGTGACCGCCCCGACGATCACGATGCCCGACGCGGGGTCCCGTGCCATCTGCTCCGCGACGTGGACGGACTTCTGCCGCTCGCCCATGAGCACGGCGCGGTGGGAGTACTGCCCGTATCGACGGCGGCGCAGGAGCCATTCGCGCCACATCCAGCGCGAGACGAGCAGCATCGAGAGTCCCAGCGGCAATGCGACGAGCAGGTAGCCACGACCGACCTCCGATTGCGAGAGGAAGGCGGCGATCGCGAGCACCGCGAACACGCGGATCGTGGCATCCGCGATGCGCTTGTACTCCGTCGTGCCGGCACCGATGGCGGCTCCGGCCCGCGTGCCGAAGATTCCCAGTGCGAGGAACCAACCGGCGACGAGGATGGCGGAGACGAGCGCGTAGCTGAGCTCGACTTCCCCTCCATGCTCGCCCGGAATGCGCAGGGACTCCCCGGCGGTGCCGAATCGGATGAACTGGGACCCGTACACGGCGGCCGTGATCACGATGAGATCCGTCACGAGAAGACGCCGGGCATAGGCCCGCCGCCACATGGCGACGGCGACGGCGGGAGAGCCGACGGACGACTGCCGCGCGAGCGTCATGACAACCTCCGCGTCGATCCTCTTCGGGTGCGAAGGATCGACCGAACCCGCCGTTCGGGCGGCGAGTCATGCCAAAGGCTAGCGTCGATCTGTCCTCGAAAGAGAGGACACCCCTCGAAAAGCCCCCTGAATTGGGGCGCATGCGCCGATCACCACGGAGATCCGCCCGGTCACCACGGAGAGGATGCTGCGGCATCCGGTCGATCACGACCGCTCGCCCAGCGCAGCAACTGCTCGAGGGGGCCGCGCCCCATCTGACGTCTCCACGCGAGCGCGAACACCATGGACCCGGCGACGAGGCCCAGGAGGAGCGCCCACGAGTCGTCCGTGGCAACGCCGTCCTCGTTCCTGATCGCCAGCGCGATGACGACGAGATGGAGCGTGTAGATGCTGAGCGGCATCGCTCCCATCGCGATGAACGGTGCGAGCAGGATCGCGTTGACGCGACGCACCGAGCTGGGAGCGAACGCGGTGAGCGCCAGCATGCCGGCGACGACGACGACGCCGATTCCGACGTTCCCGAGGGTCTCGACCGAGGCGCGGAGCAGCACGGGCCACCCTGTCTCACTCGCCGCCTCGGGTGCGGGGAGGCGGGCGGCCACGGGCAGGAGCACCGATGCCCCGACCGTCCCGACGAGGGCCATGACCGCGACGAGCCGTGGCGATCCCAGCCCCATCCGAACGACGGCGAGCCCGATGAGCATCACGGGCACCCAGACGATCACCGGGTATGCGCCCCCCACGATCCAATCCGACAGGAACTTGAGCGGCGTCTCGCGCACCGTTGCGACGAGGTCGGTGCGTGCACCCGCCTCGGCGAGCGCGGGAGTCACGGCCAGGAGCGCGATACCGGATCCGAGCGCGACACGCGCGCGGAGGAACAGGAGCGGAAGCATCAGCAGGAAGGCCACACCGTAGACGTCCAGGATGACGAAGACGAGCGGGTCGAGCGTCGCCCAGATGAGCAGGCCGAGGGCGATGAGGATGACTGCTCTGATCGCGATCTGCCGGCGGAGTGCGCTCCGTCCCTCGACGATCGGGCGGATGCCGCCCGAGATGAAGCCGAGCCCCATTCCGGCGGTGAGCGCGAACAGCAGCCGAGGTCGTTCGTCGGCGATCGCGATGATCGCCTCGGCGTCAGCGGACTCGACCTCGGGCGACACGTGCGCCACGAACATGCCGATGAGGGCGATTCCGCGCGCTGCATCGACCCCGCTGACCCGCGACGGAGCGGAATCGACGCTCCCCTCCCCCGGCCGGTGGGCGCCGACGCGGGTCACCGGATGACGACCGTCGGCGTTTCGACGCGGGCAAGCACGCCATGGCTCACCGAGCCGAGCAGGAAGCGGGCGATCGCGCCGCGGCCGTGACTGCCGACCACGAGCAGCATCGCGCGTTCCGCGACCTCGGCCAGCACGTGCACGGGGTCGCCGGCGATGACCTCGCGCTCGATCTCGAGCTCGGGATACCGCTCGACGACCGGGTCGAGCGACTGGTCGAGCACCGCCGCGGCCGAGCGCTCGAGGTCGTCGGTCGCGAGCACGGGCACCGCCCCGTACCCGTAGTCGCCTCCCGTCAGCGCCACGATGTCCCACGCGTGCACCGCGATCAGCGGTTCGTGAAGCCGCGTCGCCTCGTCGGCTGCGAAGGCGATCGCGCGATCGGAGGCATGCGAGCCATCGATGCCGACCGCCACGCCGCGGCGGCCGCTCACGTCGAGATCGGGGATCACGGCGACGGGCGAGCTGCTCGCAGCCGCGATCCGGAGGCTCTGCACCCGTCGGCGGTTCGCGCGCGAATCCCCCTGCCACTCGCTGCCGATCACGAGGAACGACACCTGCTTCGAGATATCGGCGAACACGTCGCCCGGCGAGCCGAAGAGCAGGCTCTCCTCGATGTCGAGGGAATCGTCGACCGCCCGCGCCGCCTCGGCGGCCTGCGCCAGTCGTTCCTCGGCGAGACTCGAGGCCGCCCCTCGCATCTCGTCGTCGGCCCCGCCGAGGTTCGTCTCGTCGAACACGTGCACGAGACTGAGCCGCGCCCGCTCGTGCGACGCACGTTCCGCCGCCCAGCGCACGGCTCGCGCCGTCGCCATACCCCCGATGCCCACTGCGACTGCGATCTCGTTCATGGCGCACCTCCGCGTGACCCCTTCATCATCCCGCGAAGACCCGTGGTGGCGCTACGGTCGCCCCGCGACGCGGGCGCTGCCGGGGGACGTCAGTGGTGGCGGCCGTTCAGCACGCCGCCGCTCTCCTCGAGGTAGCAGACGCCGCACAGCGACTCATAGGTGACATCCGCACCGTCGATCGCGACCTGGTCCCCGTCGAAGACGAACCGTCCGTCGACGAGCCTGCCGTTGAAGATCGCCTTCCGGCCGCAGCGGCAGATCGTCTTCAGCTCCTCGAGGCTGTGCGCGATCTCGAGCAGCCGCCGGCTCCCGGGGAATGCCACGGTCTGGAAGTCGGTGCGGATGCCGTACGCGAGCACGGGCACGTCGTCCATGAGGGCGACGCGAAGGAGGTCGTCGACCTGGTCGGACGTGAGGAACTGCGCCTCGTCGACGAGGAGGCAGCTGACGTCGCGCCCGTGGTCCTCGATGACCCTCGTGCGATGCTGCTGGAATCGGTCGAGCACGTCGTCGTCGGGACCGATCGTGAAGTCGACCTCTCGCACGACCCCGAGCCGCGACAGGATGCTGCGATCGCCCTTCGTGTCGACGGACGGCTTGGCGAGGAGCACACGGTGTCCGCGCTCCTCGTAGTTGAAGGCCGCCTGAAGCAGAGCCGTCGACTTGCCGGAGTTCATCGCCCCATAGCGGAAGTACAGCTTCGCCACTACTCGAGGAGTCCGTCCTCCGCCGCACGACGGATCAGCTCGGCCTTGCGGCTCGCCGGACGCCCCACCTTCGCGTACTTCTCGCGCACGCGCCGCAGATAGGTCTTCGCCGTCTCGTAGCCGACGTCCATGTGCCGCGCGACCTCGATCGTGCTGTAGCCCTGGGCGTAGAGGCGAAGGGCCCGCTCCTCCGCGCTGCTGAGATGCGCGTCGGAGTCGTGGGCGACGGTCGCGCCGGTGTCGGAATCGGTGTCGTGCCGGCCGCGCGGGGGCCGCGGCAGCCGTTCTCCATGAGCGACACGGCGAGCGTAATCGACGAGCACATCGGCGGGGAGCGTCTTCGAGACGAATCCCGCCGCTCCGGCGGTCATGCAACGCTGACGGGATGCCTCGTCGTCGAGTGCGCTCACGACGAGCACCTTCGATCCTGCCGCGCGGCAGGCGCGGATGCGCGACTCGATCGAAACACTGTCGCCGAGCTGCAGGTCCATGAGCACGAGATCGACGGGGAACTCGGGGCTTCGGATCAACTCCATCCAACTCGTCACGGCGATCACCACCGTGAAATCGGGGGCGTTGTCGGCGAACCACGTCGAGAGACTGTCGACGATCAGACCGTGATCGTCGAGGATGGCGAGACGCACCGCCGGGGCGGCGACGGTGCTCTCGATGAGGGTCTCGTCGGGCGTCCGGGCAGACGCCGTCGAGCCGGCGAGCCGGGCGCTATCGGTCCGGGCGCTCGCGTCATCCGGGTACATGACTGAACTCCACAGCGACATTCTCTCGTGTAATGGCGACATCCGCTCGCATCGCCACGGCACGGGCGACTGCGGCGAAGCGGTCGAGGTCCCGCCGGGAGGGCGGCGAGGCGCCGGCGACGGCTGCGACGGCGATGCGGCGAGCGATGCCGTCGGACGAGATTCCGACCCGGATCTCGACCGCTCGATCCCCTTCAGCGAGCCACGACACGAGCGCCGAAAGGGCCGCTCGCTGATCGTCGCCGAGCTCGGCTGCCAGTCCCATCGCGTCATCGACGACGACGTCGATATCGCGAGCCAGTTGCAGGTTCGCCGCGAGATCGTCGAGCCAGGTGGATTCGAGGCCGGCCTTCAGGGCCCGCCGCAGCGCTTCGGCGAGCTCGCGGGCGCGGTCGGCATCGGTGACCGAGATGCGGTCGGCGGTCATCACGCCGGCGAGGAACGGGAGCACTTCACGGCCGAGCACCGAGACACGGCTCTGCTGCACCGACCTCGCGATGCCGGCGCGCAACTCGGCATCGTGGTGCAGCGCGGCACGATTCGCCTGGCGCTGCCACGCGAGCGTCTCGTCGATGATCGCGTACGAGTATCCGGCTGCCGCAGCCGACATCGACAGTACCGCGGCGCAGTTGACCGCGACGAGCGCGGGAAGCGGCGCCGACGGCTCCACCGTGTTCGGCGACCCGATCACCAGGACGGAGAGCACGACGGATGCCAGCACGCCCGCCAGGAGCAGTGATCGCCACGTGCAGAACGGCGCGAGGACGAGGATGAGCGCGCCGATCACGATCGGCCCGAAGTCGTCGTAGACGATCCGGTCGTTGCCGACCGTACTGACGTATTCGGCGATCGCCGCACCGACCGCGAGGGTCACCACGAGCCACAGCCGCTCGGTCGTGAACGGCGCGCGCGAGGGAGCGGCCGCGACCGCGGCGATGATCCCGGCGGCGCCGACGAGTGCGAGCGCGGTCACCGCGGCGACGGGTGAGACGACCTCGTGCCAGTGCGAGATGGTGAGCGCGAGCGACAGGGCCATCGCGACGACTGCGCCCATGGTGACGATCGGGGCGGCGGCGATGCCTCCGATCGGGTCCGCCTCCTGCTGGGTGAGGCGCATCCGGTTCATTCGCCGCCCTCCGGCACGGTCAGCACGATCGTCGTGCCGATGCCCTTGGTCGACCAGAGGCGCACCGCTCCGCCCTCGTTCTCGATGCGCGCGCGGATCGACGTACGCAATCCGATCCGATCCTCCGGAACCTCGCGCTCGTCGAATCCGGCTCCGCTGTCCATGACCGCGACGGTCACCTCGCCTCCCCCGAGTCCGACCGCGAGCTCGGCCTCGTCCACGCCGGCGTGCCGCGCCACGTTGACGAGGCACTGCGCCACGGCGGCATCGAGCGCTTCGGCGCGCGTCGGGCCGAGCGCCGCGAGCGCGCTCTCGTCTCCGGTGACCCGCAACCGCAGTCCGGCATTGGCCGCCGCGGTGTAGGCCGCCTCGAACGTCCGAGCACCGGCCCCGACCGCCGCCGCGGACCCCGCCGGATCGGGCATCCGGCCGTCGATCCCGGCCGCCCTCCTGCCACCGAGTGCGAGCGGCCGATCGTGCCGCCCGCGGCCGACCTCGAGCGGCGTGTGGTCGACCGCCCAATCCCGGCCGACGATGAGTCCGAGATCCTGACGGATGCCGATGCGGAGGCGCTCGTCGACCGGACCGGAGCCCGCCGCCGCGATCGCGACGAGATGACTGAGTGCGGTGTCGTGCAGCCTCGCGGTCGCGCGGAGCTCGTAATCGTGCCGTATCGCCAGCTCACGGGTCTGCTGGCTCGCGCGATGCAGGCCCGTCTTGCGGCGCTGGTCGGAGCGACGGCTGATCCCGTCGAGCGCACGGATGAGGACGACGAGGGTGAGGGCGGTGGCAGCGGCCGCGTTCGGCGCCCACTCGGAACCCACGAGCGTCGAGCCGAGGAACGCCGCAGCCTCGCCGAGGGCGTACCCGAACGCCGCCCACGTGATCGCGATCGCCGAACCCGAACCGGCTCCGCCGACGAGCAGCAGCGCCGTCATGGGCAGGGCGAGGACGAGATTGTTCGTGTTCTCGAACCGCGACCCGGCCTCCATCACGACCATGGCGAGGCCGAGGATCGCTGCGCTGCCGGCGGCGAGGTAGAGGAGCGTCAGGGTGACCGTCGGATATCGGGCGACGAGGCCGAGGAGCAGCGCGAGCCCCACGGCGATGATCGCTCTCAGCCACCCGACCGGGTCGCCGTCGACCGCTCCGCTCGAGGCGCCGACCACGGCGGTGACGCCGAGGCACACCCAGGCGGCGCAGTGGCCGGCGTGGACGAGCGACCGGCTGAGGGAATCGCGCGCGAGGTGTCCGGGCAACCCCAGCGTCATGGTCGTTCCTCCGTGGCGGCCTCCGATCTCGGGTCGATCGGCGGCCTCTGCGGATTATTGCACGGGGCTTCAGAACAGCGCGGCCGGGTCGGGCGGCAGCGCAAGGGCGTCGGGCAGCGCGGACGGAGCACGGGCGGCGAGCGCGGCCGAACGCACTCCTCCGGTGACGGGATCCTCAGTGCCGTGCTCGAGCCCGTGGGCGCGGATGAGCGGACGCATCCGCTGGCCGAGCCACCGCCGGTAGTCCTTGGGTGCGTACGTGTTCTTGCCGTAGTACATCGAGCGGTACTTCGAGACGAGCTCGGGGTGCTCGCGCTCGAGCCACTGCATGAACCATGGCTTCACCCCCGGCTTCAGGTGCAGCGCGGTGTAGAGCACGCTCGTGGCACCGGCCGCCTTGGCCTGGCGCAGCGCCTCGTCGAGGTGCGCCCTCGTGTCGGTGAGGTACGGGAGGATCGGCATGAGGAAGACGGCGCACCCGAGACCCGCCTCGCGCACCGCCGTCACCGTTGCGAGCCGTGCCTTCGTGCTCGGCGTACCGGGCTCGACCGACTGCTGCAGTTCGTGGTCGTACACCGCGATCGACATGGCGAGATCGACGGGCACTCGCTTCGCAGCATCCGCCAGCTGCGGGAGGTCGCGCCGCAGGAGCGTGCCCTTGGTGAGGATGCTGAACGGCGTGCCGCTCGACGCGAGGGCGTCGATGATGCCGGGCATGAGCGAATACCGGCCCTCGGCTCGCTGGTAGGGATCGGTGTTCGTGCCGAGCGCGACCGGTTCGTGCCGCCATGCCGGCTTCGCGAGCTCGGTGCGCAGCACCTCGGCGACGTTGACCTTGACGATGATCTGACGGTCGAAGTCGTCACCGGCGTCGAGGTCGAGGTACTCGTGGGTCGGCCTGGCGAAGCAGTAGACGCAGGCGTGCGAACAGCCCCGGTACGGGTTGATCGTCCAGCCGAACGGCATCTGAGACTGGCCGGGTACGCGATTCAGCGCGGACTTCGCGAGCACCTCGTGGAAGGTCACTCCCGAGAAGTCGGGCGTCTGCACGGAACGGACCAGGTTGTTGAGCTTGGCGAGGCCGGGCAGCGCGTCGGACTGTTCGATCCCGAGTTCCTGTCCGCTCCACCGCATACCTCATTCGAACATACGTTCGAGCCATCGGCAAGCGGATGCCTCGGCGCGTCGTGCGCCGAGGCACCCGGTCTGCTCAGCCCACCGTGGCCGACGCCGTTCGCGCCGCACGTCCGGCTTCGAGCTGGAGCTCCTCGCCCGTCCAACGGCGGCGGAGCCAGCGGTCGTGGCTCGCCATCACGACGGCGCCGGGGTAGTCGCCGAGCGCGGCTTCCAGATCCGTCGCGAGCGCGAGCGAGAGGTGGTTCGTCGGCTCGTCGAGCAGGAACACGTGCGGCGGCCGGGCGATGACGAGCGCGAGGGCGAGGCGGCGCTGCTGGCCCACCGAGAGCGCCCCGACCGGCCGGTCGAGGTCGCGTGGCGCGATGAGTCCCAGGGTCGACAGCGGCACCTGCTCGGCGCGCCGCTCGCCGAGCACGCGCTCGTACAGGCGCCGCGGCGAGGCATCCGGATCCGCGAATCGCACGTCCTGCTCGAGCAGCTGCACGCGGAGCCCCTTCCGCCGATGCACGACACCACGATCCACGACGATCGAGCCGGCCAGCACGCCGAGGAGCGTCGACTTGCCTGCACCGTTCGCACCCGTCACGAGCAGTCGGGTGAGCGGCGCGACGTGGAGCGAGGCGACCTCGAGGCGACCCTCGATCGCGACATCCGTCAGCTGCAGGAGCAGACCCGACGCCTCCTCGAGCGCGTGCGAGCCCGACGGGATCCCGGCGAAGCGCAGCGGGGCCGGCGGCTTCGGCACCTGCTCTCGTTCGAGGGTCGCGAGCCGCAGCTCGGCGTTCCGCACCCTGCGGGAGACGGCCTGGTCGACATTCTCGCCCTTGAAGTGCCGGATGAACTTGTCGTTGTCGGTCGCCGCACGCCCGTGGGCGACGCGCCGCGCGGCGCCGCCGAGGTCGGCGCGCAACCGGCGCAGCTCGTCCTGCTCGGCCTCGTACTGCCGACGCCAGCGCTCTCGCTCGTCGGACTTCACGGCGAGGAACTCGCTGAACCCGCCGCCGAAGACGGTGCCACCGGATGCCGCGAGCAGGTCATCGCGGCTGGAACCGGCGCGAGGGGTCGAGCCGGCGAGCGCGAGCGCCCCCGATCGCCCGGGGTCGAGGTCGAGCAGGCCGGTCGCAACGCGATCGAGGAACTCGCGGTCGTGGCTCGCGAAGACGACCGGTCCGCGCCACGCGCGGAGCCGCCCCTCGAGGAACGTCGCGGCCGCATCGTCGAGGTGGTTCGTCGGCTCGTCGAGCAGCAGCGCGTCGGGGCTGCTGAGCAGCAGGGCGGCGAGTGCGAAGCGACTTCGCTGCCCGCCCGACACCTCGTCGATACGTCGGTCGAGCCCGAGCCCGGCGACGCCGAGGCCGTCGAGCAGCTCGTCGCGTCGCGCGTCGGCCGACCAGACCTCGGCGCGCTCTGCGGCGTCGAGTGCCGCCGAGTACCGAGCGGCGGATGCGTCGTCGACGCCGTCGTCGTCGCCCCCGAGGGCGGCGGCCGCCGCGTCGAGCTCGCGCTCGATCGCCCGAACCTCGGCGAGCGCCGCTTCGAGCACCTCGCCGACGCGGTCGCTCGCCGAGAACGGCAGCTCCTGCGCCAGGATGCCCGTGCGGAGCGGGCGCGTGAGGCGGCCCGAGACGAGGGATCCGTCCGATCGGGGCGAGGGCGCGGCATCCGCTCGGTCGCCGCCGGCGATGAGTCGAAGCAGCGTCGACTTACCGGCGCCGTTCTCGCCGATGAGCCCGAGGCGCTGCCCGGGCGAGACCGAGAAACTCAGGTCGCTGAAGATCCGTCGGTCGGAGTAGGCCACGGAGAGGCCGTCGGCCCGGAGATGAAGGGAATGGGTGACGTGTAGAGCCATGCGGAACTTCCGTTCGCGAGGGCTCCCGGGCCGTCGCCGACGGCCCCGCGAGGCGGGCCGGACGAACGATGCACCGGTCGTCGGCACGCGGCACGCGGCGCTTCGGACGACGACCCGGGAGCGGAATTGAGGATCCCGCCGGGCATCTCGCCGTCGCGAACGGGTGCGCGCGACACTGTCGCGATCAGTGGAGAGTGCACACCCGTGTCAACGGCGCCTCAGGCGCGGGACGATGGGATGTGCTCACTTCATAGCGGGACGACGCTAGCAGAGCACGAGGATGCCGCGCAAGCGTCCTCGTGCTCCTGACCCGTGGCCCCCTAGGCCATCAGGTTGAGGACGCGCGCCGTCTCGGCGAGGGACGCGGCAGCGGCCGCCGGGTCGCTCGAGAGCTTCGTGCCGTAGCTCGGGATCATCTCGCGGATCTTCGGCTCCCATCCGGGCATGCGGTCGGGGAAGCAGCGCGAGAGCACGTCGAGCATGATCGGAGCGGCCGTCGACGCGCCGGGTGAGGCGCCGAGCAGGCCGGCGATGGTGCCGTCGGCGCCGGTGATGACCTCGGTGCCGAACTGGAGCACGCCGCCCTGCTTCGGGTCCTTCTTCATGACCTGCACGCGCTGGCCGGCGGTGATGAGCTCCCAGTCCTCGTCTTTCGCAGTGGGCATGAACTCGCGCAGTGCCGCCATCTTCTTGGCCCGCGAGGCGAGCAGTTCGGAGACGAGGTACTTCACGAGGTCGAAGTTCTTGAGCGCGACCTGCAGCATCGGCCCGAGGTTGTGCCCTCGCACCGAGAACGGCAGGTCGAACCATGTGCTCGTCTTCAGGAACTTCGGCGTGAAGCCCGCGTAGGGGCCGAAGAGCAGGGCGGTCTCACCGTCGACGACGCGAGTGTCGAGGTGGGGTACCGACATGGGCGGGGCTCCGACCGCGGCCTTGCCGTAGACCTTCGCCTGGTGCTGGGCCACGACCTTGGGGTTCGTCGTGCGCAGGAACTGGCCGGAGATCGGGAACCCGCCGAAGCCCCTGATCTCGGGGATGCCCGAGTGCTGCAGCAGGGCGAGGGCGCCGCCACCTGCGCCGACGAAGACGAACTTCGCGCGGACCTGCCTGGGGGTTCCTCCGACGAGGTGGCGCACCCGGAGCCTCCACGTGCCGTCCTTCTGGCGCTTCAGCCGGGTGATCTGGTGGTTCGTCCGGATCGACGCGCCGCGCGATTCGAGGTCCTCCATGAGGAACCTGGTGAGGGCGCCGAAGTCCACGTCGGTTCCGGCGGCGATGCGGGTCGCGGCGATCTTCTGCTTCGGGTTGCGCTTCTTCGCCAGGAGCGGCGTCCACTCGGCGATCCGGTCGAGGTCGTCGGTGTACTCCATGCCCGCGAAGAGCGGCTCGTCACGCAGCGCGTCGACGCGCTTCTTCAGGTACTCGATGTTCGCCTTGCCCTTGACGAACGTCATGTGCGGCGTGGAGTTGATGAAGCGGTTCGGCTCGGGCAGGGCGCCGATCGAGACGAGGTGCGCCCAGTACTGCCGGCTGATCTGGAACTGCTCATTGATCGAGACGGCCTTCGCCGCGCTCACGGTGCCGTCGGGGTTCTCGGGCATGTAGTTGAGCTCGCACAGCGCGGCGTGGCCCGTGCCGGCGTTGTTCCACGCGTTCGAGGATTCCTGCGCGACCTCGCCGAGGCGCTCGTAGACGCGGATGGTCCAATCGGGCTGCAGGTGGGCGATGAGGGAGCCGAGCGTCGCGCTCATGATGCCCCCGCCGATGAGCACGACGTCGACGGATTCCTCTGAATTCACGGATTCCAGTCTAGGTGGGCGCGACAGGTGTGCCCGACCGCCCGCCCCGCCTACTCGAGCACCGGCAGGCCCCGCTCGTCGAGCGGCCAACCGGGGTTGTGGGCGAGCTCCCAGAGGTTGCCGTCGGGGTCGGCGACGTAGCCGCTGTAGCCGCCCCACTCGGTCGCCGCCGCGGCCTTCGAGATCGATCCGCCGGCGAGCACCCAGTCGCCCATCGCGTCGTCGACGGCCTCGCGCGACTCGAGGTTGATCGCGAGCGCGACGGCGCGGAACGCCGGGGCGTTCGCATGGAACGTCGGCAACGCGGCATCCTTCGCGAGCTCGGCCGTCTCCCAGAGGGCGATGACCCCACCCGGGGTCGCGAAGAACGAGACGTCGCCCGCGACCGAGGCGCGTGCTTCGCGCCAGCCGAGGCGGTGATAGAAGGCGGTCGCCGTCTCGACATCGGAGACGCCGAGCGTGACGAGGGAGAAACGCTGCGGGATGCTCATGCCTGGAGGCTACGCCTGCGCGCCGACGTCGTCACTCCCGAACGTGCACGCCACCGATCGACGAAGACCGTCGTGACCGCGGCGAGGAAGACGAGTTGCAACACGGTCCTCGGCCAGAGCTGACTCCACCAGTCGTCGACGATGCCGGCCTGCGCCGCGTAGACGTTGGCCGGGAACATCGCGATGAGCAGGAGGGCCAGCCCGCCCGCAGCCCACGCGGCCAGGCGCGGCACGAAGAGCGCGACGGCCCCGCCGAGCTCGAGCACGCCGGTGGCGGTGACGAGGAGCTCGGGCGCGGGCAGGGCGGGCGGCACCATCGAGATGAGCTCCTCACGGAGGCCGATGAAGTGCGCAGCGCCGGTGAGCAGGAACATCGCCGCGACGCCGGCGCGCAGGGCTGTGGCGAACGGCACACGGTTGCGGCCGAGTGCCCAGACGGCCGCGGTCACGGCGAGGAGGGCGAGCAGTGGTTCCATGTCGGTTCCGTTCGAGGTGTGCGAGGAGAGAGCGTGTGCAGGGGGTGTGGCCGAGAGCGGGAGCGCACTCGACCGAGACATCCGTCAGAGCATCGCCACTCCCCCGGCGATGAGCCCGACCCCGGCGGTGATCAGCCCCGCCGTGAGCACGAGCGCGCCGATCCAGAGCAGCACGATGAGCCGGTTCGGGCGCTCGGGGTCGCGGCCGAGCACCGAGAGGAAGAAGCCCGCCGGCATGAGGATGGCGGCGATGGGCACGCCCGTGCGGGCGAGCTGCAGCCAGAACCCGTCGAGGGCGGCGTGGCCGATCACCGCGAGGATCGCGATCGAGAGCACCAGCAGCACGGCAGCGTGTGCGTGGCCGGCCCGGAAGAAGCCCTGCTGCAGCCGGTTGGCGGGGACGTGACCCCGCACCACGCGAGTGAGGAAGTAGCCGCCGCTCTCGACGGTGACGAGAGCGAGCAGCAGTATGCCGATGAGGATGACGTCGTTCGCGGACATTCGCGGTCCTCCGGATGCGTGTGATTGGATAGTTGTACTCTCCAATATTAGAGAGTTGCACTATCCAATGCAAGGGAACCGCATGCGCATCTCCGCCCTCGCCGCCGCGGCCGGCCTCCCAGTGGCGACCGTCAAGTTCTATCTGCGCGAGGGACTCCTCCATGCGGGACTCGCGAGCTCGGCCACGCAGGCGAGCTACGACGCGTCGCACGTTCGGCGGCTTCGACTCATCCGTGCGCTGACCGGGACGGTCGGACTCAGCGTGCAGCAGGCCCGCACGATCCTCGAGCTCATCGATGACCCTGGTGACGATCTCTACTCGACGCTCGGCCGGGCCGTGAGTGCCCTCCCTCCTGCAGCCGCCGACGCTGGTGGCGAGCCGGGCGCCGACCCGTACCCGCGCGCCCGAGCCGCGCTCGAGGCGCTCGGCCAGGTGTACGACCCCCGCTTCGCGGCAGTCGCCCAGCTCGAGTCATCGCTCGAGGCGGCGGAGTCCGCGGGACTGCCGCTGAGCGACGACCGCCTCCTCGCCTACGGCAACGCCATCCGTGAGATCGCCGCGTACGACCTCGAACGGATGCCCCGGAGCCCACGGGAAGCCGTCGAGTACACGGTGCTCGGAACCGCGCTCTACGAACCCGTGCTGCTCGCCCTGCGTCGTCTCGCGCACCAGGACATCGCGTCGCGGCGAACGCGCGACTGACGCCGGCGACCCCAGGGTCGGAGCCTCGAGTCGGGCCTGGCCGTACCCCGTACGAGCATCGGAGTGCGCGCCGCTCGCGAGCATCGTCGTCGCTGGAGACGTCGTGACGGCCCGACCACGGCGCTGATCGCGCGGTCCGCGCCTCCCGCGCGGTCGGGATCTCCCCCAGCCCGCCTGTCCCCCATAGACTGACGTCGGGGGGAGGTCCAGTGCAGGAGGAACACGACCGCATCGCGGTGATCATCGAAGACGACATCGACATCCGCCGACAGCTCGAGAAGGGGCTCGAACAGGCCGGCTTCGGTACGCACAGCGCCGGGAACGGACTCGACGGCATCGAGCTCGTGCGCCGGCACCGACCGACCCTGACCACGGTCGATGTGAGCATGGCCGGCACCGACGGCTTCGAGACCGCCAAACGCATCCGCGCGTTCAGCGACACGTTCCTCATCATGCTCTCGGCGCGGAGCGAGGAGATCGACACCCTCATGGGCCTCGAGTCCGGGGCAGACGACTACCTCGCCAAGCCGTTCCGGCCGCGAGAGCTGCGGACGCGCATCGATGCCATGCTGCGCCGACCCCGACTCTCGAGCGTGACCGCAGGACGCCTCGAGCACGGCGGCGCCCAGAGCAGCATCGCCGGCATCGCCGGGCATCCGACGGACCCCGCCGGCCTCCTGCTCCGCCAGCTCGAGGAGCAGTCACGCACCGAGACCTCGATCGCGGTGGACGGCTGGCTCGAACACCGAGGCCTGCGACTGCATCCCGAGTTGCGGCTCGTGGTGCTCGATGGCGTCGAGATCGAGCTGACGCGAAGCGAGTTCGAGTTGCTGCATGTGGTGATGTCGTCGGGGCGACGGGTGCACAGCAAGCCCGAACTGGCCCTCGCGGTCCGCACCGACGAGCGCGTCCTCTCAGACGACGTGAGCGATGCCGAAAGACGAGCGGTCGAGGTGCAACTCGCGAGTCTGCGCCGCAAGCTCGGGGAGAACGCGGCACAGCCCCGCTGGATCGAGACGGTGCGCGGGGCGGGGTACCGGCTCACGGCCGACAGCGAGGCGTGATCCGCGGTCCGGCGGGCTACAGCCCGAGCCGGTCGAGCTCGGCGTCCATGCGTCGCGCGATCTCGGCGTACCCGTCGTCGTTCGGGTGGATGATGTCGGCGGCCATCCACTCGGGATGCCCCTCCAGCCACCGCGAGGCTCCCGCGATGTAGTCGGCACCGACCTCGGCGGCGGCCGCCTCGACCCAGCCGATGATTCGCTCCACGGACTCTGGCCGCTCGTCGGTGTACCAGAACGGCTCGACGACGACGAGATGGGCGTCTGGCAGTTCCTCGCGAAGGCGGGAGAGGTCGGCGTCGATCGCCGCCTCGATGTCGTCGGCGCGCGCCGGCATCGAGAAGTTGTCGTTGAGGCCCATCGTCACGATCACGAGATCCGGCGGGGGCTCGTGCTCGACGATCTTCTCGACGAGGTCGTCGCCGGCGCCGCCGAATCCGCGGTTGTTCACGAAGCCGAGCCCGTCGACGCTCGGATTGAACTCGAACCAGCCACGATCCGAGGCGATGATCGTCGACCATCGCCGCTCGGGCGAACTCGCCCCGGTGCCGCGCGTGTACGAATCGCCGTAGAAGGCGACGACCGGTTGCCCTGGCGACGGCGATGCCGCCTGACCGGGAGGGGCCGTCACGGGTGCGACGCACGCGGCGAGGGCGACGAGGCATCCGAGCGCCACGACCACCGCCGCCGCGACGGTCGCCGTCGCGGCGGGCCGGATGCCGCGACCCGACACCCTCCGCCGTCCTCGCTAGACCCCGGCGGGAAGCTTCGCCGCGACGAGCTCCGCGATCTGCACGGCGTTGAGGGCCGCACCCTTGCGCAGGTTGTCGTTCGACACGAAGAGCACGAGGCCCTTGCCGTCGGGGGCCGACTGGTCCTGGCGGATGCGTCCGACATAGCTCGGGTCGGTACCGGCGGCCTGGAGCGGGGTGGGAACGTCGCTGAGCTCGACGCCGGGGGCATCCGACAGCAGTTCGGTCGCCCGCTCGGGCGTGATGGGGTTCGCGAACTCGGCGTGGATCGAGAGGGAGTGCCCGGTGAAGACGGGCACACGCACGCACGTTCCGGCGACGCGCAGGCCCGGCAGCTCGAGGATCTTGCGGCTCTCGTTGCGGAGCTTCTTCTCCTCGTCGGTCTCGAGGTCGCCGTCGTCGACGATCGAGCCCGCGAGCGGGATGACGTCGAACGCGATCGTGCGCGGGAACTTCTGCGCCTCGGGGAAGTCGACGGCGCGTCCGTCGTGCACGAGCTCGATCGCGTCTTGAGCCACGGCCGCCCTGGCCTGCTCGAGCAGCTCCTCACCGCCCGCGAGACCCGCACCCGAAACCGCCTGGTAGGTCGAGATCATGAGGCGCTCGAGCCCCGCCTCGTCGTGCAGCACCTTCAGCACGGGCATCGCCGCCATCGTCGTGCAGTTCGGGTTGGCGATGATGCCCTTGCGCGCCTCGTCGATGGCGTGCGGGTTCACCTCGCTCACGACGAGCGGCACGTCGGGGTCCATCCGCCAGCCGCTCGAGTTGTCGATGACGGTGACGCCGGCCGCAGCGAATCGCGGCGCCTGCGCCTTCGAGAGCGTGGCGCCGGCGGAGAAGATCGCGAGGTCGAGTCCGCTGGGGTCGGCCGTCGAGGCATCCTCGATGACGATGTCCTCGCCCTTCCACGGCAGCGTCGAGCCGGCCGAGCGGGCCGACGCGAAGTAGCGGATCGAGGCGACCGGGAAGTCGCGCTCCTCGAGCAGTCTGCGCACGACCGCGCCGACCTGCCCGGTCGCGCCGACGACGCCGATGTTCACTCCGTGTGCCATGTGCTGTTCCTCACTCGCGTTCGCGGGTTCGAGTCGTTGGGCGCCTCGCCCTCATTCCAGTGTGCAGGAGATCGGCGGCTGCTCAGGACGAAATCGGCTGATACCGACCGATCTGGCAGCTTTCCCGCGATCGACGGCAGTCGAGCGGATGCCGCGCGACGGCGCCGTTCCTAACGACCCGTGCCCGCGTGCACGACCGCGTCCTCGTCGCCGTCGAGCTCGAAGGCCGTGTGCACCGCGCGCGCGGCGGCGTGGACGCTGTCGGCGCGGGTGACGACCGAGATGCGGATCTCACTCGTCGAGATCATCTCGATGTTGATGCCCGCGTCGTAGAGCGCCTCGAACAACCGCGCGGACACGCCGGTGGCCGAGCGCATGGCGTTGCCGACGAGCGACAGCTTGCCGATCTGGTCGTCGTACTGCAGTGACAGGAAGCCGACCGCCTCCTGCGAACTCGACAGCGCCTTGAGCGCCCGCTCGCCGTCGGATTTCGGCAGCGTGAACGAGATGTCGGTGCGTCCGGTCGACGCCGCCGAGACGTTCTGCACGATCATGTCGACGTTCGCGTTGGTGCCGGCCACGATCTTGAAGATCTTCGCGGCGACGCCGGGAACGTCGGGCACGCCGACGACCGTGATCTTCGCCTCGGTGAGATCGACGGCGACTCCCGCGATGACGGACTCTTCCACTTCGGCTCCTTCGGGAAGACGCGAGGGGTCGTAGACGATCGTCCCCTCGTTGTTGTTGAACGACGAGCGCACGTGCAGCGTGACGCCGTGGCGACGGGCGAACTCGACCGCCCTGATGTGCAGGACCTTGGCACCGGATGCCGCGAGCTCGAGCATCTCCTCGCTGGTGATCCTGTCGAGTTTGTGCGCCTTCTTCACGACGCGCGGATCCGAGGTGAAGACGCCGTCGACGTCGGTGTAGATCTCGCACACATCGGCGTCGAGGGCCGCCGCGAGTGCGACGGCGGTCGTGTCGCTGCCGCCGCGGCCGAGTGTGGTGATGTCGCGCGACTCGCGGCTGAAGCCCTGGAAGCCCGCGACGATGACGATCGCACCGTCGTCGAGCGCCTCGCGGAGGCGCACCGGGGTGACGTCGACGATGCGCGCGGCGCCGTGCGTGGCATCCGTGATCATGCCGGCCTGGCTCCCCGTGAACGAGCGGGCTTCGTGGCCCATGCTCTTGATCGCCATGGCGAGCAGTGCCATCGAGATGCGCTCTCCCGCTGAGAGCAGCATGTCGAGTTCGCGCGGCGCGGGGATCGGCGTGACCTCGCTCGCGAGGTCGAGCAGTTCGTCGGTCGTGTCACCCATCGCCGAGACGGCGACCACGACGTCGTTCCCCGCCTTGCGGGTCTCGACGATGCGCTTGGCCACACGTTTGATGCTCTCCGCGTCGGCGACGGATGATCCGCCGAACTTCTGCACGATCAAGCTCACGTGGTCTCCCGGGGGTGATGGCAGGCGCCGGGATGCCGCGATGCGGGCCGGTCGCCGGAGTCCCAATCATACGGCCGGCCGTATGCGCGCCCGGCAATGTGACGACCGCGGTCGACCGGGCGATAGAGTGCGGCCATGACCGAGGTCTTCGAGGGGTGGAGCGAGTTCAACGTGGCGATGGTGGGTGCGACGGCAGCCCTCGCCGGCCTCCTGATCGTCGCCATGTCGGTGAACATCGGCGAGATCATGAAGTCGCCGTCGTTGCCGCCCCGGGCGGCGTCGTCGATCGCCGCCCTCGTGCTCGCGATGGCGGCCGGCGCCCTCGGTCTCGTGCCGGGGCACGCGCCTGCGCTCTACGGCGTCGAGCTGCTCGTCGGCTCCGTCGTCGCGACCGTGTTCCAGGCGCACGCGATCCGCGTCATCGCGGGGGATGACCGGCCCGCAACACCAGCGCAGCGTGCCGGCAAGAGCGTGTTGGGCGTACTGCCCGTCACGGCGTTCCTCGTCGGCGGCGTGCTGCTCGTCGGCGGCGCCGCCGCGCAGGGTCTCGTCGCCGTCGCGATCGGCTCGGTGCTCGCGGTCATCGCCGCGATCGTGATCGCCTGGGTCGTGCTCGTCGAGGTGCTGCGGTAGCTCAGGCCTTGTGGGGCCGCGGCATGTACCACTCGGTGAACTCCGAGGCCCTGCCGTCGCCGGCGAGACGGATGATCCAGAGGTTCAGGTAGTCCTTCTCCGCCGGGTAGTCGGTGCGTCCCTGCACGACGACGAAGCCGTCGTGCTCGTGCAGCACCTTCCAGTCGAACGACCAGGTGCCCGGCGCGTCGAGGTCTTCGAGCCATCCGGCGACGATGGCCTCGCGACCGCGCCTCGGTTCCGCATCGGGACTCGTGAGGTACACGGCATCGTCGGTGAACAACGATCCGATCTGCTCGGGGTCGTTCGATCCCCACGCCGCGACGTAGCCCGCGACCCATTCAGCTCCTGCGCTCGCCATGGTCTCATTCCAGCCGGGCGGCCAGGTGGCCGTCAAGGACTGGCGCCGTGGGTGTCTCAGCTGACCGTGCGCCGCCCCTCGAAGGCGCGGCCGAGTGTCACCTCGTCGGCGTACTCGAGGTCGCCGCCGACGGGCAGACCCGAGGCGAGACGCGTGACGCGGATCTCGAGGGTCGTGAGGAGCCGGCTCAGGTAGGTCGCCGTCGCCTCGCCCTCGAGGTTCGGATCGGTCGCGATGATCACCTCGACCACCGTGCCGTCGGCGAGGCGCTGCATGAGCTGGCGAATGCGGAGCTCGTCGGGGCCGATGCCGTCGATCGGGCTGATCGCTCCACCGAGCACATGGTAGAGACCGCGGAACTCGCGGGTGCGCTCGATCGCGACGACGTCCTTCGCCTCTTCGACGACGCAGATGAGGCTGGGGTCGCGCCTCGGATCGCGGCAGATCGAGCAGGTCTGCTGCTCGGAGACGTTGCCGCAGATCTCGCAGAAGCGCACCTTGTCGCGGATCTGCATGAGGATCTCGGCGAGCCGGCTGACGTCGAAGTGCTCGGTCTGCACGATGTGGAACGCGATGCGCTGCGCCGACTTCGGACCGATGCCGGGGAGGCGGCCGAGTTCGTCGATGAGTTCCTGGACGATGCCTTCGTACACGGGCTAGCCACGCTCCCCGAAGCCGGTACGGCCGGGAGCCTCGACCTCTTCGAGGAAGGTTGCGCCGAGCACCTCGCGCACCACGGATTCCCCGTAGCGCTGGATGCCGTCGGCGGCAGGCGCCCCGACACCTGTTCGCGCCGTGCCGCGGGCGGCGGGTCGGGCGGCACGAGCCGGCGCCGAGGGCGCTGCGGGCGCTGCGGGGGCGTCTGGGGCGTCGATCACGATCTCGTCGGGCACCGGGCCGGGATCGAAGGGCGGCTCGACGTCTTCGGGCGGAGCATCGGCCTCGTCGGGCACGCCACCGAGCGGGTCGGATACCGCAGCCGGAGCTTCGGCGAGCGCAGTGGCGGTCACCGAAGCGGACGCGGTGACGGATGCGGCGCGCGACGCGCTCGCACCGCCGATCGCGTCGACG
>JAPSJT010000169.1 GCA_031178045.1 Agromyces sp. | reverse complement strand
TGCAGGAGCCACTGCGACTTCTCACCGGCGCCCTCGGTGCGGATGAGCGCGAGCCGCACCTCGCCGAGCGGTCCGCCCGGCCGGCCGGTGAGCGTGAAGATGACCTCGTCGTCGCGCCATTTCTCGGTCTCGTAGGTGCCGGTGTCCCAGACCGTCATGCTGCCGGCGCCGTACTGCCCCGCCGGAATCGTGCCCTCGAACACGAGGTACTCCATGGGATGGTCCTCGGTCTGCACGGCGAGGTTGTTCCGCCCGGTGGTCTCCGGCACGCCCTTCGGCACCGCCCAGCTCTTCAGCACCCCGTCGCGTTCGAGCCGAAGGTCGTAGTGCAGCCGACGGGCGTGATGCTCCTGGATGACGAAGCGCGCGGATCCGTCGCTCGGCGCGCCCCAGGTCGACGACGGCATCGGCTCGGGCGTGGCGTCGGCATCGCGCATCGAGAGGTACACGGCGAGCGGCCCCGAGCCGCCCGAGCCGCCCCCGTCGATCGCGGCGAGCGGGGCGATCGGGTCGACGCCGTCTGCGACCCTCGCGAGCACCTCGTGCGCGTCGAGGTGACGCAGCCCGGGATCGTCGAGCTCCTCCCACCTGCGCGGGGCAGCAACCGTCGGTCGCGTGCGGCCCCGGAGCGAGTAGGGAGCGATGGTCGTCTTGTTCTGATTGTTCTGGCTCCAGTCGATGAGCACGCGACCGGTGCGCAACGTCTTCTTCATGCTCGAGACGATCAGCTCGGGATGGTCGGCCTCGAGGGCGCGGGCCAGCTCATGCGCGACATCCGACACCTGCTGGGAGGTCTGGGAACCGTCGAGGGGAGCATAGAGGTGGATGCCCTTGCTGCCGCTCGTCACGGGGAACGTCACGAGCCCCATGCCGTCGAGGATGACTCGCACGAGCCGGGCGACCTCCGCGCACTCGGCGAGGCCCATGCCCTCGCCCGGGTCGAGGTCGAAGACCATGCGATCGGGGTTGCCCCTCGAGCCGTCGGGTCGGAACCGCCACTGCGGCACGTGCACCTCGAGCGACGCCTGCTGTGCGAGCCACACGAGCGCCGCTCGGCTGTCGACGATCGGATACGTCTTCGGGCCGTCGGTGTGCTCGATGACGCCCCGCCGCATCCAATCGGGGGCGTGCTCGGCGAGGTTCTTCTCGAAGAAGACCTGGCCCGGGGCATCCGTCGTGCCGACGCCCTGCACCCAGCGCTTGCGGGTGACGGGTCGACCGACGACGAGCGGCACCATGACCGGCGCGATCTCGGCGTAGTACGAGACCACCTCGCCCTTCGTCATGCCCGTCTCGGGATACATGACCTTGTCGAGGTTGGTGAGCCGGAGCCTCCGGCCGTCCACCTCGACGAGCTGACGCGTGCCCTCGGCCATTCACCCATCATGCCCGTCCGCACTGCGAAGTGACGTGAATCGCCCTTCGAGGTCGGCGAAACGGTCGATTCGCGTCATCTCGCACGCGGGCCGGATCCCGCAAGGGCTACCGCGCGGCATCCGCCGGGGTGTGTACTTGAGGCATGCGAGCCGTCTGGAAAGGCGCGGTCACGTTCGGCCTGGTCAACGTGCCCGTGAAGTTGTACAGCGCCACCGAGGATCACGACGTGTCACTGCACCAGGTGCACGACGCCGATGGCGGACGCATCCGCTATCAGCGCATCTGCGAGATCGACGGCAAGCCCGTCGACTACAAGAACATCGACAAGGCGTACGACGACGGCGAGCGCACCGTCATCATCACCGATGAAGACCTGAAGTCGCTGCCCGCCGAGCGCAGCCGCGAGATCGAGGTCGTCGAGTTCGTGCCGACCGAGCAGATCGACCCGATCATGTTCGACAAGAGCTACTACCTCGAACCCGACTCCGCGTCGAACAAGGCGTACGTGCTGTTGCGCCGAACGCTCGAGTCGACCGATCGCACCGCCGTGGTGCGGATGGCGCTCCGACAGAAGACCCGGCTCGCAGCGCTGCGCGTGTACGGCGACGTGCTCATGGTGCAGACCCTGCTCTGGAGCGACGAGGTGCGCGAGGCGGCCTTCCCGTCGCTCGACGAGCCCGTGAAGATCTCCGACAAGGAGCTCGACCTCTCGAAGCAGCTCGTCGAGAGTCTCGCCTCCGACTTCGACCCCGAGCAGTTCGTCGACGAGTACCAGCAGGAGCTGCGCACGCTCATCAAGGCGAAGCTCGAACAGGGCGACGCCGTCGACACGGCGGCGACGTTCGGCGAGCAACCCGAGGAGGAGGGCGGCGAGGTCATCGACCTCATGGAGGCGCTGCGCCAGTCGATCGCCTCGAAGCGGGGCGGGGGCAAGGAGGCCGCGAAGGGCGACGGCGGCAAGTCGAGCGACTCGGGCTCGGGCGCCAAGAAGCCTGCGGCGAAGAAGCCGGCTGCCAAGAAGCCCGCGGCGAAGAAGAAGGCCGCCTCATGACGACGGCGCGCGGCATCCGTCGATCGGATGCCGCGCGCCGCGTGCGATTCGCTCGGACTCAGTCTTCAGTGCAGCTGTCGCCGACCCCGGACGCCGCCTCCTGGATGGCGGTCTGCTGCTCGGCGAGCGCCTCTTCATCGACCTCGGCCTCGGGGTCGCTCGGCAGCGTCGCGGCGAACTCGGCCGCCTCGTTGATCTTCTCGTCGAGGGCGTCGAGCGCGTCGGAGAGCTCGGTGTCGTCGCCGCCGGTGCGGTCGATCGCCATGATGCGCTCGCTGTAGCCCTCGAGCGTCGACTGGATCTCGCTCGGGTCGCCGCCCGACGCGAGCGCGTTCTGCGCGCCGTTGGAGATGTCGCGAACCTCGGAGCGGATGGTGCCGCAGGCGTCGACGCTCGAGCCCGCGCCCTCCCCGTTGCCGCCATCGGCGGCGCCCGCGGCGCAGCCCGTGAGCAGCAGTGCACTCGCGAAGACGAGGGCGGCTGTGGTGGTGATTCGTTGCATTGTGGATATCCCCCTGGTCGTGGATTTCCTCCAGCGTAGCGAGCACCGCCGACGGCCGCTGCGCCCGCCCGGTATCCGGTGGGTCGAAGTGTCAAGGGCCTGCGGCATCCGCCCCGGCTGCGTAGTGTCGCGACCATGAGCACGCCCGACGAGAACGCGACGCCCGTGAACCCCGAGACGAAGTCGGCGGAGCCGGCGCCGCTCACCGATCCCGAGCAGACCCGCAAGGACGTGAGCTACAGCCCGGGCAGTGAGACCGAGACGGCCGCGAAGCAGGCGGATCCGCTGCCCGAGACCATCGACGACGACATCGACGCGTCGCAGGTGCGGGCCGTGCCCGGCACGGGCGGGCCCGACGACGCCGGCGACGTCGAGGTCGACCCCGACGACCTCAACATGCCGTAGCGCTCCCTCGGGCAGGATGCGCCGCCCGTCAGTGCATCGTGCGTCAGTGCATCGTGGCTCGAACCTCGACCACCGAGAAGGTCGCCTCCTCGAACCGTCCGGCGATCTCGACGGCGCGTTCGACCCCGTCGACGTCGACGAGGTAGAACCCCCCGACCCACTCCTTCGATTCGCTGAACGGCCCGTCGGTGACGAGCCGACGGTCGCCGGTGCGGCGTACGACCTTCGCACCGGTCGTGCTCAACTCGTTCGAGAGGAGCAGCTCGCCCGACGCGGTGAGCTCGGCCAACACCTCACGGTGGGCGGCATCGAGCGCCTCCCTGCCGTCGGCGGACATCCCGTTCCAGGCGTCGTCATTGCCGTAGATCAACAGCAGGTACTGCATCGGTGCTCCAATCGATGTGCCGAATCATCCGTCACCAGGGCGACGATCGGCAACCGCCCGATTCGACACGGTGCAGTACGCGCGGTACGGCTCGCGGATGCGGTCGGTTCAGACCGCGTTCCAGTGCCGCAGTTGCACCGGATGCAAGCGGATCCACACCACGCTGACGAATCCCCTCGTGAAGTCGAGGGTCATGGCGGCGAGGGTTCGGCCGCAACGGCTGAGCATGAGGCCGGCCTGGGCGTTGATCGGGCGCTCGTCGATGACGAGCCCGGGCTCCGACGCCATTCCGTGCAGCAGCAGCGCGATCGCGTCCTGGACGCCGCGCACGACCCTGACGGAGCGCCGGTCGAGATCGCCGTTGTCGACGACGACCGCCACGGCGGGGTCGAGGAGCGCTGCGAGTCGCTCGGCGTCACCGTGTTCGGCTGCCTCCCGGAACTCGTGCACCGCCCGGTGATGCAGCGGACGAGCGAAGACTCTCATCGTGATCCTCCCCCGCCCCGCGGCGAACTCCGGATGCGGACGCCGGAGAGTGGATTCCGAACGCGGGACTACAGACAAGACCATGCAGCCGGGAGGAATGTGACATCGGGTCGCCGTGGGGGCGCCGAGTGCATGGATGTCGCGTGCACCGGCGCGCAGCTCCACCCACGTGCTGCCCCGTCGCCACCGCCGCCTCCGATGAAGAAGCTGAGAGGATCGGAAGATGGACCCGAGGCTGATTCTCGCGATCGATGCCAGCAAGCGCTGGTACGACGACATCTTCACCCTCCATCACGGGCTGGCGAGCACGGACGGGCGGATGTGGGTGGCGGAGTCGCCGCCGCCTCCATGGCATTCGACTGTCAAGACGTTGAGTCCTGACGTCGAGGTCGACGAGGTCGTCGCAGCGATGGCCCGCCACCCGGGCGGTTCTGTCGCGGACTCCTTCGGACATCTGGATCTCGAGAACGAGGGATTCGCTCTGCTCTTCGAGGCGACCTGGGTGCACCGTGCCGGGGTCGCTGACGCCACATGGCCGGAGGGGTGGGTCGTCGTGAAGGACCCGGTCCTGCTCGATGAGTGGTGCCGCGCGCACGACTACTCCGGGGTGCTCGTTCCCGACGTGCTGGAGAGTCCGTCCTTCCACATTCTCGCGAGGGTCGAGGAGGGCAGGCCCACGGCCGGCGCGGTCGTGCACGACGCCGTCGCCGTGACCGGACTCACGAACATGTGGACGAGTCGAGACCGTTTGACTGCGGACGACGTGAGGCAGTTGCTCGCATGCGCGGCGGTCATCCATCCCGGCCGCGGCGTCGTCGACTACGCGTGGGGGGACGAGCTCGACGTGCTGGTCTCCGTCGGATACGAGCGACTCGGACCGCAGCGCGTGTGGGTGGGGCCCGGTGAGGCGGGCGGCGACGACGGAGACACGCCGTAGCGCTTCGGCCCAGCCCGGCAAACGCAGGCGGCAGGTCTTCTGCGGCAGGAATCGCCATCCACCCGGGGATCCCGCGCGGGGTGGCGACGCTCTCGAGCGGAGACGGCGGGATTTGAACCCGCGGTCCCCTTACGGGGACTCCACCTTAGCAGGGTGGTGCACTCGACCGGACTATGCGACGTCTCCTCGCGGGCGCTTGCGC
>JAPSJT010000168.1 GCA_031178045.1 Agromyces sp. | reverse complement strand
GAGACGATCATCGCCGGGGCCGGCCCGTGGGCGCTCCTCGTCGTCTGCTTCATCGTCTTCGCCGAGACTGGTCTCCTCGTCGGCTTCCTGCTGCCGGGCGACACGCTCCTCGTGATCTCGGGCCTGCTCTCGCACTCGACGCCCGCCGCGCCCAACGGCGTCTTCGGTGTGAGCGTATGGATCGTCTCGATCCTCATCGGCGTCGCGGCGTTCCTCGGCGGCGAAGTGGGCTACGAGATCGGGCATCGTGGCGGCCCGAAGGTGTTCGAGCGCAAGGAGAGCGGCGTCTTCAGCGTCAAGAACGTCGAGCGCACCAACGCGTTCTTCGAGCGCTTCGGCGGGCTCACGATCATCCTCGCCCGCTTCGTGCCGATCGTGCGCACCTTCGCCCCCGTCGCCGCCGGCGTCGGCCACATGAAGCGCAGCAAGTACACGCTCTACAACCTCACCGGCGCCGTGCTGTGGGGCTTCGGGCTCACGATGTTCGGCTACCTCATCGGCTTCATCCCGCCGGTGGCGTTCCTCGTCCGCGAGTACATCGACATCATCCTGCTCGTCGCGGTCGGCGGCACCGCCCTCGTCACGGTCTGGCACTACTTCAGCGAGCGTCACAAGGCGAAGAAGGCGGCTGCGGCGGGCGCCGACGTCGTCACCGACCACTCCGAGGCCGAGCAGCTGGTGCTCGACCCCGAGGTGTTCGAGCGCGGCCCCGACGAGCGCTGAGCGCGCCGCGACCGGCGTCGGCACGTTGCCGGCGTCAGTCGCCGAATCTCGGCATCCCGTTGCCCGCGGCCTCGAGATCCTGGGCTTCGATGCCCGACGCGTCGAATGGACGTGCGGCGGTCATCGTGATGCGCGCATTCTCGGGTGTGACGACGCCCAGCTCGACCGAGTTCCAGGCCGTCGGATGCGGGCCCGTCGTGGAGCCGGGTCGGACGCTCTCGCACGCCGTCGCCAACTGATCGATCTCGCTGAGCACGCACGAGAAGCTGACGCCGAGGGCCGGGAGCTCGTCAGGGCGACCCGTCGGCACGAGCAGCACGTCCTGGAACGCCCAGCGTCGGAGGTGCGTCAGTCGTCCGGGAATCGTGAAGAGGTCGATGAATCCGAGCCCGCGGATCCAGAAGTCCGCCGACTCTTCGAGATCCGAGGTCGGCACGGTCACGAACATCGGCATGCCGTAGATGCCGCGGTACACCTCGGGCGGTGTCGCGTCGAGCGTCGGGTGCGGAACAGGGCTGAGGTATTCGGTCATACCTCGATCGTGGACGTTGCTGTAACGTCAAGGTCAAGGTCGATTCGTGACGGGGCGAATCCGCCGAGAACGACCGGCGGGGCGCGTCAGCCGGCGAACCAGCCCGAGGGCACGACGTCCGCCCCCATGCGCGGCACGTACTGGTCGAAGTAGACCCGCGCGATGAGTTCCCGGCGGCTGCGTACGCCGGCCTTGTCGAACACCGCCTTCAGGTGGTCCTGAACCGTGTACGCCGAGACGTGCAACGTCGCGGCGATCTCCTTCGTGTCGACCCCCTGAAGCACGAGCATCGTCACGTCGCGCTCGCGCGCGGTGAGCCCGAAGGCGGCCACGACGAGTGCGACGATCTCCGGCGGGCGTGCCTCCTCGATCGTCACGACCACGTCCCCCGCGGTCCCGTCTCCTCCCGCGAGCGGAGATGCATGGAGCAGCAGCCAGACCCCCGACTCGGTCCGGATGCGCGCCCGCGGCAGTTCCGCGGCTGGGCGGCCCGGCATCCGCCGCGCCGCCCCGACGAGTGAGGTCACGAGGGTCAGCGGATCCCCGCGATGCTCGTCGCCCCGCAACTGATCCAGTCGCTCCTCGGCGCCGACGCTGATCTGGCTGATCTGGTCGTCTTTGTCGACGATCACGACGGCAGGGCCCGTCACCGCAGCCTGGGCGCCGGCATCCGCGGCGAGCCGGGCGAGCATCCCAGCACGGATGCCGCGCGCGAATGATCCCGACAGCGTACTGAGCACCTCGACTTCGGCGGCACTGAATCGACTCTCGTCGGTGCCGCGGAAGATCGCGAGGCATCCCCAGACTCCGGACGCATCACGGAACAGCAGACGGGCCTCGTCACCGAATCCGTACATCGGCCGCATGAGCCGGCTCATCCGCTCCGATCGCTCGAGGACTCCTGCCGTGGCCTCGTGGAGACCCACGGCCGGTCGCGAGCTCATGGCGAGCGAACGGAAGGAGGTCGCGTCATCCGAGCCGTACTCGATGATCCCGAACAGCGCATCGTGTTCATTGGCCGCCGAGAGGGCGCCGTACTTGCGAGCGCTCGTCAACATCAGGGTCGCCGGATCATGGGTTCCGACGCACGCCGCGACCCAGGGCACGGCGCGGCGCACCGACGTCGTCGCTTCGATGACGAACTCCTCGAGATCGAGCCCGGCCCGCGAGAGCACGTCGAGGTCTCCTCGCACGCGCTCCACCGTCAATCGACCGGTCATGGGGGCAAGTATGCCTCGATCGCCTCGCCGCCGGAATCCCAGAACGCTGGGAGACGGAAAACCCCTGCAGCGTGGGATTCCATCCTCCGTCCACAGCGAAGAAGCTCTCACCGTGACCCTCGACTTCATCGACGCCGCTCCGGTGGATGACGACGGACTGCTGATGCACGCGGAGGATCCCGCTGCGCAACTCTGTCTCGCCCTCGTCCGCCTTGACGACGCACTGCGCATTCGCGGGCTCGACCTCGCCGACATCGTGCGCCTGCGAGTGGAGTCGACCGACGTGCTCATGGTCTCCGGGCTGCTCGACCTCGTCGGCGAGCGCTTCGCCGGCCGAGCACCGGTCCCTCCACTCGACCTCGTCGAGGTCGAGGGACTGCATCCCGCCGGGATGCTCGTCGCGCTCGCCGCCGACGTCGCCCCGCGCAGCGCGCCCGATCACCCCACCCATCCCTTCACGACAAGGAACGACGCATGATCACCCTCACCACCGAGCTGGAAGCGCTGCGCGCTGCCGGCACCGTGCACCTTCCCGGCGATCCCGGCTACGCCGACGCCTGCACGCCCTGGAACCTCGCCGTCCGACTCGAACCCGCTGCGGCCGCGGTGCCGCGCTCGATCACCGAGGTCGTCGCCGTCGTGCGCGCCGCGGTCGCCGCCGGATTGCGCATCGCACCGCAGAGCACGGGCCACGGCGCGGCGGCGCTGGGCGGCCGGCCGCTCGACGACGCCCTGCTCCTGCGCCTCAGCGGCCTCTCCGGCGTCTCCGTCGACCCCGCCGGCCGAACGGCCCGAGTGCTCGGAGGCACGCTCTGGCGCGACGTCGTGTCTGCCGCCGCGCTCCACGGTCTCGCGGCGCCGCACGGCAGCGCAGGAGATGTCGCGGTCGCCGGGTACGTGCTCGGTGGCGGGTTGTCCTTCTACGGGCGGCAGCATGGTCTGGCGTCGGCGCACGTCCGAGCCGTGGAACTGGTCACCGCCGACGGTGCGCTGGTGCGCGCCACACGAGACGAGCACGAGGACCTCTTCTGGGCGATCCGCGGCGGCGGCGGGAACTTCGGCGTGGTCGTCGCGATCGAGCTCGATCTGCTGCCGATCTCCGACGTCTTCGCCGGGATGCTGCTCTGGGACCTTTCCCAAGCGGAGGACGTCGCTCGAACCTGGATCGAGTGGACGCGCGACCTTCCACGATCGGCCACGACCTCCCTGCGCTTCATGCGCTTCCCACCGGTCCCGGAGCTGCCCCCGTTCCTGAGCGGCCGCGAGCTCGTCGTCATCGACGGCGCGGTCCTCGACTCCGACGAAGCTGCCGCTGAACTGCTCGCCCCGCTCCGTCGTCTCCGACCCGAGATCGACACGTTCGCGCGGATCCCCGCAGAGCGACTGCTCGACGTGCACATGGACCCACCGGGGCCGGTTCCGGCGGTCGGCGACCAGACGCTCCTCTCCGCGCTGCCCGAACCCGCGTTGGATGCACTCCTCGGGGTTGCGGGCCCCGGCGTTCGCAGCCCGCTCATGTTCGTCGAGCTCCGCCACCTCGGCGGAGCACTGGCGGAACCGCAGGATGCCGCAGTGGCCGCGATCGACGCGGCGTACGCGCTCATCGCCGTCGCGCCGGCGCCGACGCCGGAGTTGGCCGCGATCGGCAGTGCGGCGGCGGCCGGAGTGGCCGCCGCGATGCGTGAGTGGAGTGCGCCGAGCGTGTTCCTGAACTTCACCGAGCGGCCGGTCGATGCTCGCACCGCCTTCACTCCCGAGGCATGGGAGCGACTCAGCTCCATCCGCCGTTCCGTCGACCCCACCGGCGTCTGGGTCGCCGCCCATGCCGTCGGCGCCGACCTGGCCACCGAGAGCGACCGGATGAACGGCTGAACCGCTTCGCATCGCTGGGCCGGCCGGCCGGCCGGCTCAGGGGTGCTGCGGTTCGTGCTGCGCCCGGCCCGCGGGCTCGAGCTGGAATGTCGAGTGCGCGACGTCGAAGTGCGCCGAGAGGCATCCGCCGAGCTCGTCGAGGAGCGCACCGGCCCGGCCCGACGCGAACACCTCGGGCTCGACCTCGACGTGGGCGCTGAAGACGGGCGACCCCGAGGTGATCTGCCACACGTGCACGTCGTGCACGGCGACGACACCGGGTGCACCGAGCAGATGCTCGCGGATCTCCGCGACGTCGGTGTCGGCGGGCGCCGATTCGAAGAGCACGTGCACGACGTCGCGCAGCAGCGCGACGGCACGCGGCACGATGAGCGCCGCGATCGCGATCGAGGCGATCGGATCGGCCGCGTCGAACCCCGTCGTGAGGATCACGACCGCCGCGACGATGACGAGCACCGAACCGACGAGGTCGCCGAGCACCTCGAGGTACGCACCGCGCAGGTTGATGGAGTCCTTCGCACCACCCCGCAGCACGAGCATCGCGGCGACGTTCGCCGCGAGGCCCAGCGCGGCGACCACGAGCATCGGACCGCCTGCGACCTCGTGCGCCTCGCCGTCCGCGCCCGTCATGAGCCGGGCCACCGCCGAGACACCGACCGACACGGCGACGACCACGAGGATGACGCCGTTCACGAGGGCGCCGAGCACCTCCGCCCGTCGATATCCGTAGGTCTGCCGGTCGGTCGCGGGCCGGGCCGCGACCATCGCCGCGACGAGCGCGACGACGAGGCCGATGAGGTCGCTCGACATGTGGCCTGCGTCGGCGAGCAGGGCGAGCGATCCGCTGAGCGCCGCACCGACGAGCTGCACGACGAGGAACACGCCGATGATCGCGATCGCGACCCACAGCCGGGCGCGGTTCGCGTCCGCACCGTGAACGTGCGCGTGATCGTGCGAATGAGCCATCACTTCCAGCGTAGGTGCGGATGCCGCGTGCCGGGCGTGATGGGAATGAGTCGCGTTCTCAGCCGAGC
>JAPSJT010000167.1 GCA_031178045.1 Agromyces sp. | reverse complement strand
TCTCCACCTACATCGTCCCGCCCGTGACGATCGTGCTGAGCCTCATGCTCTTCGGCGAGGTGCCCGCGCTGCTCGCGATCGTCGGCGGCGTGGTCGCCCTCGTCGGTGTCGCCCTGTCGCGGCGCAGGACACAGACGCCGAATCTCGCGAAACAGGCGGACGTCTCGCCGAATACTTCCTCAGTCACCCACTGACCTCCGCCGACGGGCAGACCTGACGAGCTTTGTCTTGACTGTGCACCTCGAATGTCGTCACCGCTCAAGGAACGAACTCCACTCGAAGGTCAAGCTTGCGAGCAATCTCTGGCACCACCGATGCGGCCGCGCTCTCCGTCATCGCAGTCGCGGGAAAGAAGCGGTCTCGCCCCCCGATTTCCATGCCGAGGACCTTGACGTGCCTCCCCATGACATCACCGTCCGCCCAGCGGTTCAGATACCCCGAATAGTGGCGGACGAGGAGCTCGGTTCCTTGATCGGTTTCGAGCCGATACGTGCGCCACCAGCTCACGATTCTCAGCGTCGACCCTTGGATTTTGACACCGAGCATCGCAGAGCGTCCAACGAGTACAACTCCGGGGAGGAGATACACGAGCGTAGGGAGTTGGACCAGGGCGGCGAGTTCTGCGCCGGCCGCTAGAGTCCCCGCAGACCCGAGAAAGACCCAGCCAAGGCCCACACAGGAGCCTATTGTTCGAGAGACCCGGCCTACCGCTCGGACTGTCACCGACTTTGCCAACGCTCGCCTTCGCCCGCTGTCCTCACCTCGCCGTGCTCCGACCACCACGCTACTGAACATAGGCGGTGGATCACGCCGTACTTTGGACCGTTGATCACACCACCTTGGGGCGACCGATGCCATAGCCCACCAAGTAGCCGAGTGGTCGCGAAGTGGATGCGGCGCGAGCTGGCGGCAACTGCTACCCCTGAGAGCGCTCCACCGCTAGTGTCGGACACGGCGTGCACCCCCAGGCACGCCGACGCGCGGTTCCCGATCGCGCGCCTCCGCTCCCACGGAGAAGTCATGTCCCGAATCGTGTCGTGTCCCATGCCCGCCCGATCCATCAGAGCCGCCCGATGAACCCGGCGGCGCCGCATCGCGCCGGCCTCACGGTGCTCGTCGGCCTCACCGCCGGCGTCGTCATCACAACCCTCGTCGCCGCGTCGCCGGTGCTCGAACAGCTCGTGGAGCGACTGCCCTCGATCCCGAGCGGCCGCATCGGCGTCGTGTTCGCCGGCGCGTCGCTGCTCGCCTTCGCGGCCTGGGGCGTCGTGCAGCTCGTCCGTGCGAGGCGCACTCGCGTAGGGCGCGTCGCCCTCGAGGCGACCGTGCGAGGCGAGCTCAGCTGCGGCATCCGCAGCAGCGTGCTCGTGCAACGACTCGACGAGCTCGACGGCGGCTCGACCGAGGTGCGGCTCAACGCCCGCTACTCGATCGTCGCCGACGAGCTCGGCATCGCGTTCTGGAACGGCGGCAGCCGACCGCGCCGGACGGTGCAGGTCGCGTGGCGCGAGGTGCGCAGCGTCCGCGCCGACTCGATGGTCGTCGGCGGCTCCGTCGTGCCGGTGCTCGTGCTGCGGGTGCGGCGCGGAGGGGCGAGCATCGAGCTGCCGATCATCCTGTCGGACGGCCGGCCCGGTCGCTTCGCGCTCTCGGACGCACCGTTCTTCGCCGTCGTGCGCAGCTGGAAGGCGAAGCACCGCGCCGCCCTCGCCGCCGAGGGCCTCGAGCCGCCGCCCCTCACGGCGCCGATCCCGGTCATCCGGGGCTGGGCCGCTGCCGGCGCTCGCGGCTGACTCGGGACGGGCGCTCGACGCTCGTCGGGGCGGGCGAAGCACGGTTCGACGGCGGGTAGAATCGATGAGTGCTCATCTGCCTCACCGCGAGTCACAAGAACGCCGGGTTCGACATGCTCGAGCGTCTTTCGGCGAACGCGGAACAGGCGGCACCCCGCATCCTCGACGGCCACGACGCCCTGCAGGGCGCGGTCGTCGTCGCCACCTGCAACCGCTTCGAGGCGTACCTCGACCTCGACACCCCTGAGGGCGCCTCGCCCGTGCCGGCCGTGCACGAGGCGATCCGAGCCGTCGGCACCGTGGCGGGACTCGAGCCCGACGAGCTGCGCACCACGTTCGGCTTCGTGCACGGCAACGCCGTCGCCGGGCATCTCTTCGCCGTGGCATCCGGTCTCGAGTCGGTCGTCATCGGCGAGGGCGAGATCGCGGGCCAGGTGCGCCGCTCGCTCGAGAAGGCGCGCGCCGAGGGCACGACCACTCCCGAGCTCGAGCGGCTGTTCCAGCGCGCCTCGCAGACCTCGCGACGGGTGAAGAACGAGACGGGCATCGGCGGCGAGGGCCGCTCGCTCGTGCGCCTCGCGCTCGACCTCGCCGAGAGCCGCATCACCGACTGGGCCGCCACGCGGGTGCTGCTCGTCGGCACGGGCCGCTTCGCCGGCGCCTCGCTCGCGGCGCTCCGCGACCGCGGCGTGACCGACGTGCGGGTCTTCTCGCCCTCGGGCCGCGCCGCGAAGTTCGCCCACAGCCACGCCATCGAGGCGGTGCAGCGCGGCGAGTACGCCGCCGCCGCCGCGAGCGCCGACATCATCGTCACCTGCACCACGGCCGAGCACCACGTCGTCGACAAGGCGCTGCTCGCCGTCGGGCGCGAGGAGCTCGGGGCATCGGTCGCCCTGCTGCCCGGCGCCGCCCCCGTCTCGCCCGACCGCCGCCAGCTCGTCATCGACCTCGGCCTCCCCCGCAACGTCGCACCCGACGTCGTCGATGTGCCGGGCGTCGACCTGCTCGACCTCGAGACCATCAAGATCCACGCACCGCTCGAAGAGCTCGGAGCGACGGATGCCGCGCGCGAGATCGTGAACCACGACGCGCGCGCCTTCGGCGACACCGCGGAAGAGCGCGACGTCGCGCCCGCCGTCGTCGCACTGCGCAAGCACGTCTTCGACATCCTCGACGCCGAGATCGATCGCGCCCGCTCCCGCGGCGACGACGACGGCCGCACCGAGGCGGCCCTGCGTCACATGGCCGGCGTGCTGCTGCACACCCCGATGGTGCGCTCGCGCGAGCTCACCCGGTCGGGCGACCAGCGCGCCTGGATCGAGGGACTCGAGGCGCTCTTCGGCGTGCGGCCCGACGCCGCGGCGGAGTCGCTGCGCAGCGAGGGCCGAGCGGCGGATGCCGCACGCCGGGCGCGCGGCGCGGCCGACGCGTCCTGAGCCGGCGGCCCCTGCGCGGGTGTTCGTGGGCATGACGGGCGCCATCGAGAGCGCCACCGTCGTGGGATGGCGGTAACGTCGCCGTGATGGATCCCTCCCGCGCTGCCGACTCCCCCGCCGACGAATCGACCGCTCCGCCGCCCGACGGGCCGCCCGCGCTGCGCTTCCCGTACGACGCCTCCGCGCTCACCGCCGAGCCCCTCCGCACCGAGCGACTCGTGCTGCGGCCGCTCGAGTCGACCGACGCGGCCGACGTCTTCGAGTACCAGCGCATCCCCGAAGTGCTGCGCTACCTCCCCTGGCCCGAGCGCAACCGCGCCGAAGGCTACGAGCACACCGCGAAGCGCGCGGCGGGGCGAGTGCTCGCCGACGACGGCGACTTCTTCGTCTTCGCGGCGACGCTGCCGGGCGAACCCTCGGTGGGCGGGCCGACCGATGGTGATGGGGGCACGCGTGACCGCGTGATCGGCGACTTCATGGTGCGCGTCTCGAGCGCGAAGCATGCGCAGCTCGAACTCGGGTGGGTGCTGCATCCCGACTTCCAGGGGCGGGGCTTCGCTCGCGAGGCGGCCGGCGCCGTGCTCGACTTCGTGTTCGAGACGCTGCAGCCGCATCGGGTGCAGGCCTTCCTCGACGCGCGGAACGCGGCATCCGCCGCGCTCTGCGAACGGCTCGGGATGCGTCGCGAGGCGACCATCCTCGAAGCCGAGTACAACGACGGGGAGTGGCAGGACACCGCGATCTACGGCATCCTGCGGCATGAGTGGGCGGCCGGCCGCGCGTAGGCGTCACGTGGTCTGACGAGCGCGCAGACGGCGGAACGACCTCGTTCGGACCGCGTGGCGCTCGCTCAGCCGAGCGCGGCGGAGCCGAACGCCGGAAAATCCGGCGGAACGTAGTTCATCACCGTGAGCGTCCGTATGGCCGGCATGGTCCACGCGCCGGGCACCTCGATCTCCTGTGTCGGCGCCGTCGGATCGATCGACGCGATCTCGAAGCCACTCTCCGAGGAGCCCCAGTGGCCGTTCGAGTCCTGGAGCAACGGGTCTGTCTTGAGGTACAGCCGGAGGTCCGACGCGTCTCCCGTGCGGAAGCCCTCGAGTGTCACCCAGACCGAGCCGTCGGCACGGCGTTCGATCCGAGCGGTCCCGGTCGTGTCCGAGGCCTGAGAGACGAAGGACCCGCTCAGGGGGAGCTGCTGCTCGAACTCGCTGAGAGCCGGCGGTTCGGAAGCGAGAGATGCGGACGGGATGGGCGTGATCGCGCCGGACGTCGCGGATCCCTGCACCGGAGCCCCGGCCACTGCGCATCCGCTCAGCGCCAGAGCGAGCAAGACCGCGCCGATCCCGCGATTCATCCGGATGCGACTCATGTCGCCACCGTAGCGGCAGCGGCATGTGATGGGTGATGATGCCGCGGACCTCACCCCGCCGGACCCCTACGCGGCGACGAGCGCGCCAGCGCTCACGCGCCGACGAGGCGAGCGGCGAGCACGCCCTGCAGCTCGGCGAGCGGCACGCGCTGCTGCTGCATCGTGTCGCGATCGCGTACCGTCACGGCGTTGTCGTCGAGCGAGTCGAAGTCGACGGTGATGCAGAACGGGGTGCCGATCTCGTCTTGACGACGGTAGCGGCGACCGATCGCACCCGCGTCGTCGAAGTCGACGTTCCAGTTCTTGCGCAGCGACGCCGCCACTTCACGGGCCAGCGGCGAGAGCTTCTCGTTGCGGGAGAGCGGCAGCACGGCCGCCTTCACCGGCGCGAGACGCGGATCGAGCTTCAGCACGGTACGGGTGTCGACGCCGCCCTTCGCGTTCGGCACCTCCTCGACGTGGTACGCGTCGACGAGGAAGGCCATGAGCGAGCGCGTGAGGCCCGCCGCCGGCTCGATCACGTACGGCACCCACCGCTCGTTCTTCGACTGGTCGAAGAACGACAGGTCCTTGCCGGAGTGCTTCGAGTGCGTCGACAGGTCGAAGTCCGTGCGGTTCGCGACGCCCTCGAGCTCGCCCCACTCGCTCCCGGTGAAGCCGAAACGGTACTCGATGTCGACGGTGCGCTTCGAGTAGTGCGAGAGCTTCTCCTTGGGGTGCTCGAAGAGCCGGAGGTTCTCGGGATCGATGCCGAGGTCGATGTACCAGTTCCAGCGCTGGTCGAGCCAGT
>JAPSJT010000028.1 GCA_031178045.1 Agromyces sp. | reverse complement strand
GAGGCCGACGTCCTCGGCGAGCGCACCGGCGAAGGCGACGGCGAACTCGGCGACGCCGGCGAACGTCAGCCCCGCCCACCAGAACGCCACGGCGGTCACGCCGATGAGCCCAGCGAGCAGCGCCCAGCCCGAGCGGGGGGCCCGCACGAGCATCACGCCGATCGTCGTGAGCCCGGCGACGACGGCCGCGAGCCCGAAGAGGTAGCCGGCGATCGCGACGGTCGACGTGCTTCCGAGCGTGAGCGCGATCACGAGGGCGAGCGCCGCGGCCGCGCCGCCGACGGGCAGGCGGCGACGGCGGCTCCGGAGGAGGAGCGCCGCCCCGAGCAGCACGCCGATCAGGCCGAGCGCGACCGCGAGTGCGGCGACCACCTCGCCGCCGAGGAGCGCGCTCCCGAGGCTTCGCATGCCGTCGTCGAGCGGCGAGAGCTCCGGCGCCAGCACCCAGGCGACGCCGACGCCCGCCAGCGCCGCGGAGGCCACGGTGGCGGCGACGGCGACCCGGCGAAGGCGGAGCTCCGGGCGCACCGGGCGCACCGGGCGCACCAGGCTTTCCTGGCCCGCCGGACCTTCAAGGCGCACCGTCCCGGCGGCTGCACTGCGCGCCGCCCGCTCGGCGGCTCGATCGATCGAACTCATGTCGTGCGACTCCTCGTCCTCGTCGGACCGCGTGAGTGCGATCCGAAGAGGATCGTCCCAACGACGGCGACTGCGCCGCTTCACCCGTTCGGGTGAGATGTCGCGTGTGTCCGGCCGGTAGCGTGGTTCGCGGAATGTCGCCAACGCCAGCTCTGTCACGGCCGGCCCTCGCCGATCACGCGTGGGCGGTCGCGTGCGCGGCAGCGCTTCTGCCCATCACCGTCGTCGAGGTCGTCGCCGCCGTGCGGAGTCCCGCCGACACGGCATGGGCCGTGGTGGTCGTCGTGCTCTTCGTGGTGCTGCACGCCGTCGTCGGCGTACGACGTCGCACGCCGTTCGGGGCGCTCGTCGCGGCATCCGTCGTCATGCTCGCCCTGACGGCGGCGAGTCTGCCAGCGACTCCGACCGTCGCCGTCCTGCTGCCGAGCAGCGCCGCCTACCTCGTGATGGTCTTCACCGCCGCGGCGAGCGACGATCGGCGGGCGGATGCCGCAGCCCTCGTGCTCGGGCTCGCAGGCGCCGCCCTCATGACGGCTATCGCCGTCGCGAGGGAGGAACCAGAACCCTCCGAGCCTGGACCGCTCATCGCGCTCGGCGGATTCCTCGTCGCGTCGATCGCCGCGGCGTGGGCACTCGGACGCTATCGCCGGGAGTCCCGCCGGAAGCTCGCCGCGCAGGAGCTCGGCCGCGAGCAGGCCGCGGAGCTCCGGCTGCAGGGCGAGCGGGCCGCCGTGGCCGAGGAGCGCCGACGCATCGGTCGAGAGCTGCACGACGTCATCTCGCACTCGCTCGCCGTCATGGTGGCGCAAGCCGAGGCCTCGCGGGTGCTCCTCGGCCGCGACGACGACCGCGCGCGACGGTCGATCGAGCACGTCGTCGCGACCGGTCGCTCCGCGATGGCGGACATGCGGGGACTGCTCGCGGTGCTCGCCGAGGCGAAGGCCGAGGTCGCACCTCAGGTGAGTTCGGATTCCATGACGACCGGAGCGCCCGATCGGCCGAGCCCAAGCCTGCGTGACCTGCCCGAGCTCGTCGAGGGCGCAGCCGGCCCCGGTCGGCTCGTCGACCTGGTCGAGCGCGGGACTCCGAGCCCGGTGAGCCCCGGCACCGCGCTCACGGTCTACCGGGTCGTGCAGGAGTCGCTCACGAACACGTTGAAGCACGCCGATCCGCCGACGCGCACCGACGTGGAGCTCGAGTGGGGCGCCGACTCGCTCATCGTCACCGTGGTCGACGACGGCCGGCCGCGCGAGGCTCGCGGTTGGCACCCCCAGCCCGAGCCGGGGCGCGGTCTGCGCGGCTTGCGCGAGCGGGTCGAGCAGGCCGGCGGGCGGTTCGAGACGGGCTCCCGCGAGGCCGGGGGATGGCGTACCGCGGCGACCCTGCCGATCCGCCCCGGTGCGGCATCCGTGCCATCGAGCCTCGAGGACGGCCCGCCGGTCGCGCACGATCCGGAGTCGGGACGATGACGGAGCGCCATCCCGCACCGCCGATCCGCGTCGCCATCGCGGACGACCAGGAGCTCATCCGGTCGGCCGTCGAGGCGATGCTCGAGCCGCACGACGGTCTCGACGTCGTCGCAGCCGCCTCCGACGGGGGCGAGCTGCTCGAACTGCTCCGTGCCCGCCGTGTCGACGTCGTGCTCATGGACATCCGGATGCCGCGCCTCGACGGCATCGCGGCGACGCGGCGACTCGTGGCCGAGCACCCGGGCACTCGGGTGCTCGTGCTCACCACCTACGACCTCGACGAGTACGTCTTCGGAGCCATCCGTGCCGGAGCGAGCGGGTTCCTCACGAAGGACGCCTCGAGCGAGGAGCTCGCGGCGGCGATCCGCGCCGTGCATGCGGGCGACTCCGTGCTCGCACCACGCGCCACGGCGAGCCTCGTGAGCTTCATCGCCCGGCTGCCCGAGCCAGTCGACGCCGACATGCTCCTCGCCCCCTTGACGGTCCGCGAGCGCGAGGTGCTGCGCGAACTCGTCACGGGCGCCTCGAACGAGATCATCGCCGAGCGGCTGTTCCTCACCGGGAACACGGTGAAGACGCACGTGGCGTCGATCCTCGCGAAGCTCGATCTGCCCGATCGCGTGCACGTCGTGATCTGGGCGTTCGAGCGCGGCCTGGCGTGAGGCCCGAGACCCGTTCGGGCGCGGGCTGCTTCGAGAGACGCCCGGGCGGTCAGTGCGCGGTCAGGCGGACGCGCAGCGACACGGCTGCGATCGCCGCCTCCATGGTGGGGTAGCGGTAGGTCGGGCCCGGCCATGGGCGCATCCAGAGCATCTCGTACTCGCCGTCGACCAGTCGCAGGTAGCCGACGATGCGCCGGCGGTCACCGGGAGCCCAACGATCGTCGCAGACCCGCCACGTGGTCTCACCGATCGGCGTGAGTTCCACGTGCGATCGGATCGCTTCGGCCTGGCGCACCATCTCGTACCATCCCCCGTCGGATCGGTCGGGCGTTCGGGGCGGCGGGCCGGCCCGAACGCCGCGTCCTGGGATGCGCGTGGTCGTCGTGCGCTACGACGATCGTCCGGCCCGCCTTCGGGTCACTCCGACCCGTTCCCTCAGTTGTACGCGGCGGAGACGGCCGGGCAAAGGCCCTTGACATCGGAGTCGGTGCGTGGTGCGTCGCGGAGTCGCCTCGGCCACTCATCGAGCGCCGTGTGTGTCTGACGTCGCCGGTACGGTGAGAGCACCTCGGCAACGGCGAGGGAACCGATCGCAGACTGGGTGCCGTGGGATGACGCGAGTGACAAGGAGAAGTGCCCCCGGGGAATTCCGACATCCCGACCCGCTGATTAAAAGTCAGCTGCTCTGCCTCTGAGCTACGGGGGCTCGATACACGTGAGAGAGAAGGTCTGCTCGACCTGCAAGCAGTCTAAGCCACGAGAGGATTTCGGCCGCAGGCAGGCCTCGTCAGACGGATTGCAGGCCCTGTGTCGTACCTGCAACGCAGCGCGGGCCCGCGCGTACTACGCATCGAACCGCGAGCGGCATGTGCGGGTCATCATGGCGCGGAAGGCGCTTCAACGCCAGGCTGCCCCTCGAGGCGCTCGGCGAGTACCTCCTCGCGCACCCGTGCGCGGATTGCGGCGAAGCCGACGTGCGGGTGCTCGATTTCGACCATCAGGAAGGCCGAAGCGAGCGGAGGTCATGAAGCTCGCCCAAGACGGATACTCGGTCAGGGTCGTGATGGCCGAAGTCGAGAAGTGCGAGGTGCGCTGCCGCAACTGCCATGCCCGCGTGACCTACGAGCGCATGGGCGAGAACTGGCGCAGTGCCCTCATGGCTCGCGCGAGAGCGGCCGCTCGAACCCAGCCCGATGAGTCGAGTCATCCCGAGTCGCCCGCGGACTGAGGGCGCTCCCATCCACCCGGAGTATCGTTGCCGCGATGGCTTCAGACTTCCACCGGCCGACCCGGATGCCGCCGCAGATGTTCGAGGGGTTCCTCGGCGCCGACGACCCCGCCCAGCAGAGCCGCATCGCACACGACACCGCTGCGGCGATCCTCTCGCGGGTTCGGGCGGACCCCGATCCCGCCGTCGTCGAGCGGCTCGTCACCTACACCGACCAGCACGGCATCGATGCGATCGCCGAGCTGTGGTCGCACGCCTCGGCGAAGAGCCTGCCCGGCGCCCTCTGGCGGGTGTACCTCGTGCGCACCCTCATCGTGCAGGACCCCACGGGCCTCAGCCACGCCTTCCAGCGCGGCACCGAGGTCTCGCACACGATCGACCAGGTCGTCGCCGGCGCGGCGATCCCCACCGGACCCGACGAGGTGCGCGAGCTGGCCGACCGCATCCTCCACGGTGTCTTCACCGGGGACTTCGCCGGTGCGCTCGATCGCGCCGCCGCCTTCTCGAGAGTCGCCTCGGCGGGTTTCGCGAGCCTCGCCGATGACGCGGATGCCGCCGACGCGGTGCATCCCGATCGTCCCGGGTCGCTCACCACGCGCGCGCTCCGGCTCACACAGCTCGCCGACGAGCTCACCTCGTGCGCGAAGCTGTGGCGGCGCGACGCCCTCGACTGAGCCTCTCGTGCGAGCACCGACCGGCACCGTCGCCGATCGGTCGCCGGCGCCGGGAATGAACCACCCCGGTACCTCGTTTACAATTGACGTGGCCGGCCGCAGTAACCCCGGGCTCCAAAATTCGCCGCTGCGAGCGGCCTCGCGCCGAGAGGCGTTCTGCGGCCGGCCACCATTGCGTCCACGCCGAGCCGGCGCGGCATCCGCGTAGCATCGGAGCATGGCCGACACCGTCACCCTGCTCATCGAACCGCTGCCCGCCGATGCCGCCACGAGCGACCTCGACGCGACCTTCCGCGAGGTCGACGCGACCGCTCCGGCGCTGCGCGTCGGGGAGCTCTCGACGCAGCGCGGTGACGGCATCTTCGAGACGATCGGCGTCGTCGACGGTCACGCGCAGGAGGCGCGCCCGCATCTCGAACGGCTGCGCAACTCGGCGCGCATCTGCGAGCTCCCCGAGCCGAACCTGCCGCAGTGGGAGGCGGCCATCGCCCGCGCCGTGGAATCGCTCCCCGCGACGGGCGAGTTCGCGCTGAAGCTCGTCCTGAGCCGCGGGATCGAGCACGGTCCGGCCCCGACCGCCTGGCTGCATGCCGCGCCCGCCGCCGACTTCAGCGCTGCGCGCGAGCGCGGCATCCGCGTCGTCACCCTCGATCGCGGGTACGCGCGCGACACGGCCGAGCGAGCGCCGTGGCTCCTGCTCGGGGCGAAGACCCTGAGCTATGCCGTGAACATGGCGGCGATCCGCGAGGCGAAGCGACGCGGTGCCGACGACGCGATCTTCGTCTCGAGTGACGGTTACGTCATGGAGGGGCCCACGTCGAGCGTCATCCTGCGCCACGGCGACACGTGGTCGACGCCCGCGCCGTCGGGGGCGATCCTGCACGGCACGACGCAGCTGAGCCTCTTCGAGCACCTCGAGGCATCCGGTCGGCGCACGGAGTATCGCGACATCCCGGTCGACGACCTCGAGCGAGCGGATGCCGCGTGGCTCGTGTCGAGCGTGCGCCTCGCCGCGGGCATCGTCGAGCTCGACGGACGCCCGATGCCGTACGACGCCGACGAGACGCGCGAGCTCAACGACTACCTGCTGAGCCCGCGCGACTGAACGGTCGGATCAGCCGAAGCGGCCCGAGACGTAGTCCTCGGTCGCCTTCACCGACGGGTTCGAGAAGATCGTCGTCGTGTCGTCGTACTCGATGAGGTTGCCGGGCTTGCCCGTGCCCGCGATGTTGAAGAACGCGGTCTTGTCCGAGACGCGCGACGCCTGCTGCATGTTGTGCGTCACGATGACGATCGTGTACTGCTGCTTGAGTTCCTCGATGAGGTCCTCGATCGCGAGCGTCGAGATGGGATCGAGGGCCGAGCACGGCTCGTCCATGAGGATCACCTCGGGGGAGACCGCGATCGCGCGGGCGATGCAGAGTCGCTGCTGCTGACCGCCCGAGAGGCCTGAGCCGGGCCGGTCGAGGCGGTCCTTGACCTCGTTCCAGAGGTTCGCGCCGCGCAGCGACCTCTCGACGAGCTCGTCGGCGTCGGACTTCGAGATGCGCTTGTTGTTGAGCTTCACGCCCGCGAGCACGTTCTCCCTGATCGACATCGTCGGGAACGGGTTCGGGCGCTGGAAGACCATGCCGACCTGGCGGCGCACGAGCACGGGGTCGACGTCGGGGTCGTAGAGGTTGTTGCCGTCGATGAGCACCTCGCCCTCGACGCGAGCGCCGGGGATGACCTCGTGCATGCGGTTGAGGGTGCGGAGGAACGTCGACTTGCCGCAGCCCGACGGGCCGATGAAGGCGGTGACGCTGCGGGGTTCGATCTCGAGGCTCACGCCTTCGACGGCGAGGAACTTCGAGTAGTAGACGTTGAGGTCACGGACTTCGATGCGCTTGGACACGGATTTCCTATCTGGGGCGTGCGGATCAGCGGCCGAACTTCGGGGCGAAGAAGCGGGCGACGAGTCGGGCGATGAGGTTCAGCGCCATGACGATGAGGATGAGGGTGAGGGCGGCGGCCCAGGCCCGATCGAGGTAGGCCTCGGGCGGGTTGCCCTGGTTCGCGTACTGCGTGTAGACGAAGACCGGCAGTGACTGCATGCGATCCGCGAAGAGGTTGTAGTTCACGCTCGCGGTGAAGCCCGCGGCGATGAGCAGCGGCGCGGTCTCGCCGATGACGCGAGCGATCGAGAGCATGATGCCGGTCGTGATGCCCGCGATCGAGGTCGGCAGCACGACCTTGACGATCGTGAGCCACTTGGGCACGCCGAGGGCGAATGCGGCCTCGCGCAGCTCGTTCGGCACGAGCCGCAACATCTCCTCGCTCGAGCGCACGACGACGGGGATCATCAGCACGGACAGCGCGACGGCACCCGCGACGCCGAGTCGCACGCCGGGTCCGAGGAAGATCGCGAAGACCGCATAGGCGAAGAGACCGGCGACGATGGAGGGGATGCCGGTCATCACGTCGACGAGGAAGGTGATGCCCTGCGCGAGCCTGCCCCGGCCGTACTCGACGAGGTAGATCGAGGTCATGAGCCCGATGGGGATCGAGATGAGCGCGGCGGCTCCCGTCATGAGGAGCGTGCCGACGATCGCGTGAACGATCCCGCCGCCCTCGCCCGTGATGTTCCGCATCGAGAAGGTGAAGAACTCCCCGTCGAACCGGGAGAGGCCGTAGGTCACGACGGTGATCGTGAGCGAGATCAGCGGGATCATCGCCAGGACGAACGCCCCCGTGACGAGTGCCGTCACGAGGCGGTCCATCGCACGCCGGCGTCCTTCGACGAGGCTCGAGAAGAGCCAGATCGAGGGGATGTAGAGCAGGGCGCCGACGACGAGGGCGCCGCCCCAGTTGTATCCGGCGCCGGCCGCGAGGGCGAGCACGCCGAAGATGGAGGCCGCCACGGCGATCGCCGTGCCCAGGATGATCCATGGAGCGGGGGTGGGCAGTCGGCCCGCCGTGAGCGAGTTCGCGATCGGAACCGCGGTCGCCGTCTCGGGCTCGGGCTTCATCGTCGTGGTCATCAGTTGGCTCCCGAGAATTCCTTGCGACGGCTGACGATCCAGCGCGCGAACGCGTTGACGGCGAAGGTCACGATGAAGAGGATGAGGCCCGTGGCGATGAGCACGTTGACGTTCATGCCGTACGCCTCGGGGAAGCTCAGCGCGATGTTGGCGGCGATCGTCGACGGGTTCACCGAGGTGAGCAGCTGGAAGGTCACGGCGCCCGTGGCCGAGAGCACCATGGCGACGGCCATCGTCTCGCCGAGGGCTCGGCCGAGACCGAGGACGGAGGCGGAGATGATGCCCGAGCGGCCGAACGGCAGCACCGCCGTGCGGATCATCTCCCAGCGCGTCGCCCCGAGGGCGAGCGCCGCCTCCTCGTGGAGCACGGGCGTCTGCAGGAACACCTCGCGGCAGATCGCGGTCATGATCGGCAGCACCATGACGGCGAGCACGACCGCGGCGGTGAGAATCGTGCGGCCGGTCCCCGATACGGGACCCGTGAAGAGCGGGAACCAGCCCATGTTGTCGACGAGCCACGTGTAGATGGGCTGCACCGCCGGGGCGAGCACGCCGATGCCCCAGAGGCCGAAGACGACCGACGGCACGGCGGCGAGCAGGTCGACGATGTAGCCGAGCAGCGAGGCGAGGCGCCGCGGCGCGTAGTGGGAGATGAACAGCGCGATGCCGATCGAGACCGGCAGCGCCATGAGGAGGGCGAGCGCGGCCGCCCAGACGGTGCCGAAGACCAGCGGGCCGACGTACGACCAGAAGTTGTCGGGAAGGATCGAGGCATCCTCGCTCGTCGCGACGAGCGCGGGAAGGCTCTGCACGATCAGGAAGAGCGCGACGGCGGCGAGCGTCACGAGGATCATCGAGCCCGCGAAGACGGCGGATGCCGAGAAGACACGGTCGCCGGGTCGCTGTTTCGCCTTGATCGCGGTTGTTGCGGTGCTCATGTGGCGCAATCCTCGAGTTCGGGTGGGGTGGAATCGGGGGACATGGCCGTGCCCGACCCCGTCGCGTTCCGAGGAACCTCCGGGGTCGGGCACGAACCTACTACTGGATCGAGTCGATCGCAGCCACGACCTTCTCGCGCAGCGTGTCCGAGATCGGGGCCGATCCGGCGTCCGCGGCCGCGACGTCCTGGCCCTCTTCGCTGGCGATGTAGCCGAGGTAGCCCTTCACGAGCTCCACGTTCGCCGGGTCGGCGTACTCACCGCACGCGATGAGGTAGCTCACGAGCACGATCGGGTAGACGCCGGCCTCTTCCGAGGTGCGGTCGATCTCGATCGCGAGGTCGCCCTCAGCGCGGCCCTCGGCGAACGGCGAGGCGTCCACGATGGCGGCAGCGGCCTCGGGCGAGTACGGCACGAACTCGTCGCCGACCTGGACCGAGACGGTGCCGAGGTCACCGGCGCGCGAGGCGTCGGCGTAGCCGATGGTGCCGGTGCCGTTGGTCACCGCGTCGACGACGCCCGAGGTGCCCTGAGCAGCCTCGCCGCCTTCGAACGGCCACACGCCGTCGGCTTCCCAGGTCCAGACGTCGGATGCCGCGGCGCCGAGGTAGTCGGTGAAGTTCTCGGTCGTGCCCGAGTCGTCGGAGCGGTGCACGGGCGTGATCGCGAGGTCGGGGAGCTCGACGCCCTCGTTCGTCGCCGCGATGGCCGGGTCGTTCCAGTTCGTGATCGTGCCGGCGAAGATGCCCGCGATGGTGGCCGCGTCGAGGTTCAGCGAGTCGACGCCCTCGAGGTTGAAGATGACGGCGATCGGCGAGATGTAGAGCGGGAGCTCCACGATGCTCGAGTCGGGCGCGCACTTCTGGAAGCCGCCGGCGGCGATCTCCTCGTCGTCGAACGCCCGGTCGGAGCCGGCGAAGTCGCTGGCGCCCTCGAGGAAGGTCTCGCGGCCTGCGCCGGAGCCCGAGGGGTCGTAGTCGATCGTGACGTCGGGGTTCGCGGTCTGGAAGCCCGCGATCCAGGACTGCTGGGCGGCATCCTGCGAGGATGCGCCCGCGCCGACGAGATTGCCCGAGAGCGTCGATGCCGACTCCTCGGGAGCGGCGCCGCCGCCCTCGTTGGAGGCGCAGGAGCTGAGCGCGATCGCCGCGGTGACGGCGATCACGGCGGGCACGCCGAAACGCTTGAGGTTCACGTGAATTCCCTTCCGGGGTTCGATTGCAGGTTCGGGGCCGGTGCCGACCCGCCTGCGACGCTAAGCCGCGTGCCTTACGAGCTTCCGTTACCTCGGTAAACGGGAGGTGAACGAGCGCTGTCGGCTCCGCGTTCCCCGCGGTGACGGCCTCGACCCGCCCGTGTCAGGCGCGCGGTGCGTGCGTCTCGATCGCGACGATGCCCGAGCCCGAGTTCGTGGCCGAGAGGTGCACGACGCTGAACGCGCCGGGCTCGAGACCCGCGGCATCCGTCACGTACGAGCCGAGCGGGGTGGCGGTGGCGAGTGCGATCTCGCGGATCATCTCGGGAAGTACGGGGCCGTGGCCGCAGACGACGGCCGACTTGCCGGCTCGCACCCGCTTGCCGATGACCCGGCGCACTTCGGGCTCGCCGGCCTCCCAGGCCTCCTGGCTGATGCCGGCCTCGCGCTTGATCGGCACGCCCGTGGCGGCCGAGAGCGGGGCCACGGTCGTCACGCACCGCACCGCGGGGCTCGAGACGATGCGCTTCGGCTTCCACGCGGTGAGCGTGTCGACGAGGGCCGCGGCCTGCTTCACGCCGCGCTCGGAGAGCGGCCGCGCGGCATCCGCGCCCTTCCAGTCGTGACGCGAGAGCGCCTTGCCGTGCCGCACGAGCAGGAGGGCGAAGGTGCTCGTCACGCCCTGCTCGACGAGCTTCGCGAAGTTCTCGAGGATCTCGACGTCGGGCTCGTAGCTCAGGTAGCTGCGGGCACGCTTGATGGTGACCCACTCGAGGGCCGCGACCTCCGCGTTCGGCTTGAACGTCGAACGCTGTACGGCGCGATCACTCACCTCGGCGGCCCAGTAGTGCACGACCTTCTCGCGGCCGCTCGGCAGCGGGTAGCGGGAGACGCCGAGCGGTACGCCGAGCGAGACGTCGAGCCCGGTCTCCTCGGCGATCTCGCGCACGGCGGTGCGGGGGAGCGATTCGCCCGGGTCGACCTTGCCCTTCGGGATCGTCACGTCGCCGTAGACGGTGCGGTGGATGACGAGCACGTGCAGCTTGCCCTCGATGAAGCGCCAGCAGACGGCGCCCGCCGCGTAGATCGCCGTCGTCAACGTCGCTTCCCCGAACGGGTACGTTGGCCGATCTGCTGCATGAGCTTCGCCTGCATGTCGTCGAGCGGATGCCCCGCCTCGTCGACCGAGTGGCGCGTCCACACACCGTCGCCGTCGAGCCACCACGAGCTGGTGCGCTCGTCCATCGCGCGATCGAAGAGGCGGTCGATCTCGGCGAGGTGGTCGGGGTCGGTGAGACGGACGAGGGCCTCGATCCGACGGTCGAGGTTGCGGTGCATCATGTCGGCCGAGCCGATGAACACCTGGCGATCGCCGCCGTTGAGGAACGAGAAGATGCGCGAGTGCTCGAGATACCGGCCGAGGATCGAGCGCACCCGGATGTTCTCGCTGAGCCCGGGGATGCCGGGCTGGAGGCTGCAGATGCCGCGCACCCATACGTCGACCGACACACCGGCATTGGAGGCCCGGTACAGCGCGTCGATGATCGCCTCGTCGACGATGGAGTTCACCTTGATCCGGATGCCGGCAGGCAGGCCGGCCTCCGCGTTCCGCACCTCGGTCGCGATGAGCTTCAAGAGGCCCTTGCGCAGGTGGAGGGGCGCGACGAGCAGGCGCTTGAACTTCTTCTCGATCGCGTAGCCCGAGAGCTCGTTGAAGAGGCGGGTGAGGTCTTTGCCCACCTGGTCGTCGGCGGTGAGGAGGCCGAAGTCCTCGTAGATGCGGCTCGTCTTGGGGTTGTAGTTGCCGGTGCCGATGTGGCTGTAGTGGCGCAGCCTGCCCTTCTCCTGGCGTATGACGAGGGCGAGCTTGCAGTGGGTCTTCAAGCCGACGAGCCCGTAGACGACGTGCACGCCGGCCTTCTCGAGCTTGCGCGCCCACGTGATGTTCGCCTGTTCGTCGAACCGGGCCTTGATCTCGACGAGTGCGAGCACCTGCTTGCCGGATTCGGCCGCGTCGATGAGAGCCTCGACGATCGGACTGTCACCCGAGGTGCGGTAGAGCGTCTGCTTGATGGCGAGCACGTCGGGGTCTGCCGCCGCCTGCTCGAGGAACGCCTGCACGCTCGTCGCGAACGACTCGTACGGGTGGTGCAGCAGCACGTCCTGACGCGAGACCGCCGTGAAGACATCGGCACGCAGGTTCGACTCCGACGGCTGCAACTGCAGCGCGGTCGTGGGCACGTGGGTGGGATAGTGCAGCTCGGGCCGATCGAGCCGCGAGAGGTCGAAGAGGCCGCCGAGGTCGAGCGGTGCGGGGAGGCGGAAGACCTCCTGATCGGTGACGTCGAGTTCGCGCACGAGCAGGCCGAGGGTCACGTCGTCCATGTCGTCGGTGATCTCGAGCCGGATGGGCGGGCCGAACCGCCGCCGCAGCAGCTCCTTCTCGAGCGCCTTGATGAGGTTCTCGGTCTCGTCCTCCTCGATCTCGACGTCCTCGTTGCGGGTGACGCGGAACACGTGGTGCTCCACGATCTCCATGCCGGGGAACAGGTCGCCGAGGTGGTTCGCGATGAGGTCTTCGAGCGTGACGTAGCGCGCGTCCTCGATCGATTCGTCGGGGTCGACGCGGACGAACCGCGGCAGCATCTGCGGCACCTTCACGCGAGCGAACTCCTGGCGGCCCGTGCGGCTGTTGCGCACGCGCACCGACAGGTTGAGCGAGAGGCCGGAGATATAGGGGAACGGATGCGCCGGGTCGACCGCGAGCGGCATGAGCACCGGGAAGATCTGGCGGGAGAAGTAGCCGCGCAGGTGCTCGGTCTCGCGCTCGCCGAGGTCGGTCCACGAGACGACGCGGATGCCCGCTTCGGCGAGCGCCGGCTTCACGAGCTCCTGGTACACGGCAGCGTGGCGTTCCTGCAGCTCGTGCGCCTTCTTCGAGATGTCGCTCAGCACGTCGAGCGGAGCGCGGCCCACGTTCGTCGGGACGGCGAGCCCCGTGACGATGCGGCGCTTGAGGCCCGCCACCCGCACCATGAAGAACTCGTCGAGGTTCGACGCGAAGATCGCGAGGAAGTTCGCCCGCTCGAGCACCGGGAGGCGCGGGTCCTCGGCGAGCTCGAGCACCCGCTGGTTGAACGCGAGCCAGCTGAGCTCGCGGTCGAGGTAGCGCTCGGCGGGCAGCTCGGGCGCACCTTCGATGTCGAACGGCTCGAAATCGTCGTCGAAGTCGCTCGACGTGCGGTCTTCGTCGAGGACGCTGTCGGCGGTCATCCCCTCATCATGCCATCGCGGTGCACGGCGACGGTGATGGGTACGTTAACGCGCGGTGACGGGCGCGCCCTGGTCGTCTTCCTCGTGCACGTTGAAGCGATACCCGACGTTGCGCACGGTGCCGATGAGGCTGTCGAGGTCGCCGAGCTTCGCCCGCAGTCGCCGCACGTGCACGTCGACGGTGCGCGTGCCGCCGAAGTAGTCGTAGCCCCACACCTCGCTGAGCAGCTGCTCACGGGTGAAGACCCTCGAGGGGTGCGCCGCGAGGAAGCGCAGGAGTTCGAACTCCTTGTAGGTGAGGTCGAGGGTGCGGCCGTGCACCTTCGCCGAGTAGCTCGCCTCGTCGATGACGACGCCCGAGGTCTGGATGCGCTCGGCCGGCAGCGCGGACTGCGCCCGTCCGATCGCGAGGCGGATGCGCGCGTCGAGCTCGGCCGGCCCGGCTGCCTCGAGCACGACGTCGTCGACTCCCCAATCGGGCGTGACGGCCGTGAGCCCGCCCTCGGTGACGATGAGGATGAGCGGAACGGAGAGACCGGTCGTGCGGAGGATCTGCGACAGCGCCTTCGCTCCGGCGAGGTTCGTGCGGGCGTCGAGGAAGACCAGATCGGATTCGGGCGCCCTGACCAGCTGCTCAGGCGAAGCGGGGATGACCCTCGTTCGGTGAGTCAGTAGTGACAGCGCCGGGAGAACATCATCGTTGGCCGCCGGCGACAGGATCAGCAACTGCGCCACGCACACCCTCCAGTAGTAAGGTGCGGTCAATACTACGGGACGCCGGACACCGGCCGTGCGACGTGAACGGGGAGACGATGCAAGCGCGTGCTGCGACGAGCGGATGGCCGGGCATCGTGCTCGTCTGGGCGATCGCCATCGTCGGGGCGGTGATCGTCGTGGCCCTCGCCTACACGGGCACGGTCGAGTGGTTCGGCGACGCCGGACGGCTGGGCGTGTACGGCGCGCTCGGCATCGTGCTCGCGGCATCCGTCGTGGGTGCACTCGGCGTGCAGCTCGCGTCGCGGCGACCGTCAGGCTTCGTCGATCGTGCCGCCGCGAGCGTCGCGGGCGCGGTCGTCATCGTCGCCCTCGCAGCCGCCGTCGTGGCGCCGGTCGTCGCAGGCTGAGCGGGTAGACTTGCAGCATGTCGCAGCTGCTCGCCCTCGAACTCCTCTTCATCGGCCTGCTCGGCCTTGCGAGCCTGGCGATCGCGTACATCAGCGGGGTCGTCGTCTACAAGCTGTTCCGGGGGCAGCGCTGAGCGCATGATCGAGCTGCCCGTCGGCCTGCCGGCCGAGCTCGTCCCGCTCTCCTGGCTCATCGGAGTCTGGGAGGGTTCCGGCGTCATCGACTACAAGGTCGGCGACGAGTCGATCACGCATGAGTTCGGCCAGCGCGTGAGCTTCAGCCACGACGGGATGTCGCACCTGAACTACACCTCCTACACGTGGCTCTTCCCCGACGACCCCGAGGGCGAGCCAAAGCCGCTCGCCACCGAGACGGGCTACTGGCGCATCGAGCGCGAGCTTCGCGCCGGCGACCCCGGACCGGCGCTGCTGCCGGCCGTCGGCGATCCGCCGTATCCCGACGCCGAGTCCGTCGAGACCCTGCGCAACGCCGACGGCGGTTTCGACCTCGAGGTCTCCCTCGTGCATCCGGGCGGCGTGACCGAGCTCTACCTCGGTCAAGTGAAGGGGCCGCGCATCGACCTCGCCACCGACGCCGTCATGCGCACCGCCGGTGCGAAGGACTACGCGGCCGCGACCCGTCTCTACGGTCTCGTCGAGGGCCACCTGCTCTGGGCCTGGGACATCGCGGCACTGGGCCAGGACCTGCGCACGCACGCCTCGGCACGACTCGCGAAGGTCGACTGATGAGCGGTTCGCCATTCCTCTCCCTCGACGGTGCGGTGCCCGCCGAGGGTGTCGACGCGGGCGTGCCCGGTCACTTCGGCAATCCGAACGTCGAGCAGCGCAGGCTCGAGGGCGGAACGGCGATCGTCGACCTCTCGAACCGGGGCATCGTCACCGTCACGGGGCCCGATCGGCTGAGCTGGCTGCACTCGATGGCGAGCCAGGCGCTCGACCGCCTGGCGCCGGGCGTTCCGGCCGAAGCGCTCTTCCTCGATGCCTCGGGCCGGATCGAGCACGTCGTGCACCTCGTCGACGACGGCGTCACGACGTGGATGATCACCGAGGGACCCGATGCGGCACCGCTCACGGCGTGGCTCGACCGCATGCGGTTCATGCTGCGGGTCGAGGTCGCCGACCGCTCGAGCGAGTACGCGGTGATCGGCGCGATGTCGACGACCGCGCTCGACGCCGCGACGCCGGCCGAGGCACCCGACGGCGTCGCACTCGACTGGCTCGACCCGTGGTCGTCATCGCCCGCCCCGGGTGCGCACCGCTACGCGGCCGACGCCGGCCACCCGGCATCCGAGTGGCACTTCATCGAACGGATCGTGACGCGCCCAGCGCTCGCCGAGGCGGCTGCGGCGGTGCGTGCCGGCCGGGTGACAGCGGCGGGCTCGCTCGCGGCCGAAGCGCTGCGCATCGCGGCGTGGCGTCCGAGGCACGCGACCGAGGTCGACGAGAAGTCCATTCCGCACGAGCTCGACTGGCTGCAGAGTGCCGTCGACCTCGGCAAGGGCTGCTACAAGGGCCAGGAGACGGTCGCGAAGGTGCTGAACCTCGGCCGACCGCCCCGACGGCTCGTGCTCCTGCATCTCGACGGCAGCGACACGGTACTGCCGGCGCCCGGTGACGTCGTCGTCGGCGAGAAGGTCCGCCCTGAACCCGAGCCGGGCGAGACGCCCGAACGACGTCCGGTGGGGCACATCACCTCGAGTGCGATCCACCATGAGCTCGGCCCGGTCGCCCTCGCGGTGATCAAGCGGCAGGTTCCCGCCGGCCTGACGCTCATCGTCGAGAGCCACGGCACGGATGTCGCGGCGGCACAGGTCGAGATCGTGCCCGCCGACGCCGGCGCGGCCGTCGACGTGCCGCGACTGCCGCGGCTCGGCGTCCGCAAGTGAGCACACTCCGCCGGTGCCTCGGGATGCGCTGACTCGTACCACGCATCCGTCGGTCGCCGTCGGTCGCATGCCTCGATCAGCCGGCCGGGACACCGCCTCCCGTCGGCGCGACCGACTCCCATGGAACGGTCAGCTCGCCGAGTCGCGAACGACGGGGCCCGCCGATGACGGGCCAGCCCTCGTGCCGGAGCGTCGCGACCGTGCTGATCCACCGTTGCGAGGGCCCGTAGACCGACATCGGGGCATGCACACGCCAGGCGCGGTCGAGCGCCGAGAGCAACTCGTGGATCCGCTCGCCCGGCACGTTCCGATGGATGAGCGCCTTCGGCAGGCGCTCGGCGACGACGGCCGGGGTCTCGAGGCCCGACCGGCGCAGGCTCACGGTGAAGGTCCGCGGGCCGGATGCGCCGACGCCCACCCAGCTCGCGACGCGACCCAGCTCGTCGCAGGTGCCTTCGACCACGAGCCCGCCAGGGGCGAGCCGTGCCGCCATTCGCGCCCACGCGGCGGCGACCTCCGACTCGTCGTACTGGCGCAGCACGTTGAACGCACGGATCAGCGCCGGCCGGCGACCGCCGGGCGTCGGAACTTCGAAGCCACCGCGGTCGAACTCGACCCGCAGCTCGGCGGGAAAGTGGCCATCGCCGCCCCGAACCCGCGCGAGCTGCTCCCGCGCGGTGCGCACGCGCTCGGGGTCGATCTCGAGGCCGAGCACCTCGGCGTCGGGTCGCACGTGACGGATCCGGGCTGCGAGCTCGAGAGTGGTCACGCCACTCGCGCCGTAACCGAGGTCGACGACGAACGCGTCGGTCGCGTGCAACAGCGCCGGCTGCGCGACGATCCAGCGGTCGACCCTGCGCAGGCGGTTCGTGTTCGTCGTTCCGCGGGTGACGGATCCGACCGTCCCCCTGGCCGTGTCGAAGGGCATGCGTCCAGTCTTCCAGCACGGGCCCGGATGCCGCCGCCGCTAGGCTGTTCGTCATGCCTCACACCCTCGTGCTGCTCCGCCATGGCAACAGCGAATGGAATCAGAAGAACCTGTTCACCGGTTGGGTCGACGTGCGACTCAGCGAGCTCGGCCGTGCCGAGGCGAACCGCGCCGGCGAGCTGCTCGTCGAGAAGAACGTGCTGCCCGACGTGCTGCACACCTCCGTGCTGACCCGAGCCATCCAGACCGCGAACATCGCGCTCGACGTCGCCGACCGTGCGTGGATCGACGTGCGGCGCTCGTGGCGGCTGAACGAGCGGCACTACGGCGCACTGCAGGGCCTCGACAAGGCCGAGACGCTCGAGAAGTACGGCCCCGAGCAGTTCCAGCTCTGGCGCCGCTCGTTCGACGTGCCGCCCCCCGTGCTCGCGGATGACGCGCAGTACTCGCAGGTCGGCGACCCTCGCTACGCGAACCTCACCGATGACGAGCTGCCCCGCACGGAGTGCCTGAAGGACGTCATCGCGCGCATGCTGCCCTATTGGGAGGAGGGGATCATCCCCGACCTCGCCGACGGCAAGACGGTGCTCGTCACGGCCCACGGCAACTCGCTGCGAGCGCTCGTGAAGCACCTCGACGGCATCTCCGACGAGGACATCGCCGAGCTCAACATCCCCACCGGGATTCCGCTCGTCTACGAGCTCGGCGACGACTTCATGCCCCTCGGCCCGGGCGAGTACCTCGACCCCGAGGCCGCTGCGGCCGGCGCCGCGGCGGTCGCCGCGCAGGGCAAGAAGTAGCGAGACCCGTACGACGAAGGGCGAGGGATGCGACATCCCTCGCCCTTCGTCACGCGCCGTGGGCGCGACGGATCAGAGCCCGCCCGACTTCTCGGGATCCCAATCGCCCGTCGCGAGGTACTGCACCTTCTTCGCGATCGAGACCGCGTGGTCGGCGAATCGCTCGTGGTAGCGGCTCGCGAGGGTGGCATCGACCGTGTCGACCGCCTCGCCCTTCCAGGTCTCACCGAGCACCTTGTCGAAGACCGAGAGGTGCAGTGCATCGACCTTGTCGTCCTCGTTGCGGATCTCCTCGGCGACGTTGACGTCTTCGCTTCGGAGCAGCTCGGCGAGCTTGCGCGCGATCTCGACGTCGAGCCGGCCCATCTCGGCGAACGTGCTGCGCAGCGACTTCGGCACGACCTTGTCGGGGAAGCGGTACCGCGCGAGCTGCGCGATGTGCGTCGACATGTCGCCCATCCGCTCGAGCGATGCGCTCACGCGCAGGGCGCTCACGACGATGCGCAGGTCACGCGCGACGGGCTGCTGGCGCGCGAGGATCGTGATCGCGAGCTCGTCGAGCGCCACGGTCAGCTGGTCGATGCGGTCGTCGTCGGCGATCACCTCCTCGGCGAGGCTCACGTTCGAGTCGTTGAACGCGCGGGTCGCCTTGTCGATCGATTCGGCGACGAGATCGGCGATCTCGACGAGTCGGTCCTGCACCTCGCGGAGTTCCTGCTGGAACACTTCACGCATGAACGAAATCCTTGTCTGCTCGGTCCCGCGCAGAGCGCACGCGGACGCACCGGTTCGATCCGGCCCCGGGACATCCTTCCGGCGGGAGGTGAACAACAGGTGCCGGAAGACTGAACACTCGTTAACCTACCGCCGGACGGCCGGACAACGAGCGGAGCGCCGTCCACCGACTGGTTAGGGTGAAGCCATGGATTCCATGTGGCTGGTGCTCACCGCACTGGCCTTCGGCGTATTCCTCGGTGCCGCGTTCATGATCGTGCTGCACATGGCCGAGCGGCGCGGTTCGAGCGCGGCCCGCGTCGTCGCCCCCACGATTCCCGACGGCATCGACCAGGTGCTCGAGGTGCTCGAGTCGGCGGGTGTCGTCCTCGACCCCTCCAACAACGTGTTGAAGGCCTCTCCCGGTGCCCTCGCGATGGGGCTCGTGCGCCAGCAGGCGCTCGTGCATCCCGAGCTCGTCGAGCTCGTGGCATCCGTCCGCCGCACCGGGGCGACGATCGCCGACGAGGTGACCGTCGCGCGCGGTCCCTTCGGGGAGTCGACGCTGCGCCTCCGCGTGCGCGTCGCGCGCCTCGGCACCCGGTTCATCCTGCTGCTCGCAGAGGACCGCACCGAGGCGCACCGGCTCGACGAGGTGCGACGCGACTTCGTCGCGAACATCAGCCACGAACTGAAGACGCCGATCGCGTCGGTCAGCCTGCTCGCGGAGGCCCTCGACCACGCGGCCGACGAGCCCGAGCAGGTCCGGCGCTTCGCGGGTCGGCTCACCGTCGAGGCGAATCGCCTCGCGCACATCACGAGCGAGGTCATCGCGCTCTCCCGCCTGCAGGCTCGCGACGCGCTGCTGCCCGACGTGCTCGTCCCCGTCGACGAGGTCGTGGCCGCCGCCGTCGACCAGAACCGCGTCGTCGCGGCGGGCAAGCACGTCGACGTCGCGGTGCGCGCCTCGTCGGGCGCCCACGTCTACGGCGACCGGGCGCTCATGATCGTCGCCGTGCACAACCTCGTGTCGAATGCCATCGCGTACTCGAACGAGGGCGGGCGTGTGGGCGTCGGGGTCAAGGTCGACGGCGACACGGTCGAGATCGCGGTGACCGATCAGGGCATCGGCATCGAGAGCGAGGACCTCGAGCGCGTGTTCGAGCGCTTCTACCGCGTCGACCAGGCGCGTTCCCGCAACACCGGTGGCTCGGGCCTCGGCCTGAGCATCGTCAAGCACACCGTGCAGAATCACGGCGGTGACGTCCGCGTCTGGTCGCAGCCCGGCCGGGGCTCGACCTTCATGATCCGACTGCCGCTCGCCGAGCCTGCCACGTCCACGGATGCCGCGCCGCCGGCTCCGTCCGCAGCACCCATCGCCGTTCCCGACCGAGGAGAACCCACGTGACCCGCATCCTGCTCGTCGAGGACGAGATCGCCCTCAGCGACCCGCTCAGCTTCCTGCTCGAGCGAGAGGGCTACGAGGTCGAGATCGCGGCCGACGGGCCGAGCGCGATCACGGCGTTCGACCAGAACGGTGCCGATCTCGTGCTGCTCGACCTCATGCTTCCCGGCCTTCCCGGCACCGAGGTGTGCCGCGAGATCCGCACCCGCTCGACGGTGCCGATCATCATGCTCACGGCGAAGGACTCCGAGATCGACATCGTCGTCGGGCTCGAGCTCGGGGCCGACGACTACGTGACCAAGCCGTACTCCACGAGGGAACTGCTCGCCCGCATCCGGGCCGTACTGCGCCGGCGCATCGAGGTCGAGGACTTCGACGACGCGATCCTCGAGGGCGGGCGGGTGCGCATGGACGTCGATCGGCACACCGTCGAGGTGGACGGTGTGGCGGTGCCCATGCCCCTGAAGGAATTCGAGCTGCTCGAACTGCTCATGCGCAATCCCGGGCGGGTGCTCACGCGCGGCCAGCTCATCGACCGGGTGTGGGGCTCCGACTACTTCGGCGACACGAAGACGCTCGACGTGCACATCAAGCGGATCCGCTCGAAGATCGAGGTGCAGCCGTCGGAGCCGGTGCAGCTCGTCACGGTTCGAGGACTCGGCTACCGATTCGAGGCGTGACCTCGGCGTTCAGCGCCGCGGACCCCGGCGAGGCTCAGGGGGCGAGGTCGGCGTACTCGGGGAGGCGGCTGTCGAGCACCGGCACCTGCTTCTCGACGCCCTCGACGTCGCCGTACTGGAAGTACAGCGAGACCAGACCGCCGGGCTCGGCGTCGATGCCCTCGAGCAGCACCGGCTCCTCCTCCTCGCTGCCGAGCGCGAGGGTCTGACCCGCCCCGACCTCGATCTCGGTGGTGTCGCCGCCCGAGCCGATCTGCACGCCGAGGGTCACGTCGTCGTCGCTGCTGTTCACGACCGTCATGACCAGGTTGCCGTCGACGCCGTCGTCGCTCACCACGAGGGCGTTGCGCACATCGAGATCGCCGACGTTCAGTGACACGCCGTCGCTCGCGTCGTAGTGCTCGGTCGTCGCCTGGTACGTGACCATCGAGCAGCCGCTCGCTCCCAGTGCGAGACCGAGGGCCAGAGCGGCGGATGCCGCGAGACGCGCCTTCACAGAACCTCCAAGTGCGAGCAAGCGCGCGAACGAGCGAGCTCGCGCGAGGAATCGTGTCCGAGTGTAGCCTACGGCGACGGCCGGCCCGGGGGAGGGCGGCGAACCTTAGCACGATCCCGAATGTGATATCCTGAAAGTTGCCGAAAGGACATTCATTCATGCTTTTTGAGGTTGGCGAAACCGTCGTTTACCCCCACCACGGAGCCGCAACGATCACCGAGGTGAAGAAACGGATCATCAAGGGTGAAGAGAAGCTCTACCTCAAGCTGAACGTCACGCAGGGCGACCTCGTCATCGAGGTTCCCGCTGAGAACGTCGACCTCGTCGGCGTTCGCGACGTCATCGGCAAGGAAGGCCTCGACAAGGTCTTCGAGGTGCTGCGAGCTCCCTTCACCGAGGAGCCCACCAACTGGTCGAGGCGTTACAAGGCGAACCTCGAGAAGCTCGCCTCGGGCGACGTGATCAAGGTCTCCGAGGTCGTGCGCGACCTGTGGCGTCGCGATCAGGACCGCGGCCTCTCCGCGGGCGAGAAGCGCATGCTCGCGAAGGCCCGCCAGATCCTCATCTCCGAGCTCGCGCTCGCCGAGAAGACCGACGAGGAGCAGGCGTCGACCGTCCTCGACGAGGTGCTCGCCTCCTAGCCCGATCGCGCGGTCGAGGCGCCGCGCGGCGCCGCCTCGACGGCGCGATACGCTCGACGCATGAGTGCGTCAACGGTCGCCGTCGTCGTGGTCGCCGCGGGCAGCGGCACGCGCCTGGGCCACGCCGAGCCCAAGGCGTTCGTGCCCCTCGGCGCTGACACGATCCTCGGCCTCGCCCTCGATGCCGTGCTCGGCATGCGCGAGACGCCGCACGTCGTCGTCGTCGCCCCGGCCGACCGGGTCGATGAGGCGCGCGATCGCTACGAGCCGGTCGCCGCGGC
>JAPSJT010000166.1 GCA_031178045.1 Agromyces sp. | reverse complement strand
AACCCGCACGGCTCCGGTCGCATCACGATGGTCGGCACCGTGCCGTCGGCCGCCCTCGCCGCCGACCTCGTGCGCTGGGCGGTTCCCGAGCCGGTCGCCGATGCGCTGCTGCCGGGCCGCGAACTGCCCGTCACCGTCGCATCCGGAACCATCGCCGACGGACGCCGCGCGTGGTTCGTCTTCAACTGGAGCTGGAGCGAGACCACCATCACGCTCGCGCGCGACGTCACCGACCCCGTCTCCGCCGCCTCGCACGCGGCGGGCACCGAACTCCCCCTCGCCGCATGGTCGACGCTGACCCTGATCGACGGGTGAGACGACCGGGCCCCCACCCGGCCTTCACTGAATGAAGATCGAACGAAGGAAGAAGGACATGAGGAACGCACCAAGAACAGCACTGTCGCTGGGCGCCGGCGCCGTGGCCGCAGCACTGATCCTCTCCGGCTGCACCCCCGGCGGGGGCGACGAGGGCGGCGACAACGGTCCCATCACCGAGGAGCAGCGCGAAGAGGCGCTCAACACCCCCACCGAGCTCACGTTCTGGACGTGGGTGCCCGACATCGAGAACGAGGTCGCCCTCTTCGAGGAGAAGTACCCCGAGATCGACGTCACGGTCGAGAACGTCGGCCAGGGCCTGCCGCACTACCAGAAGCTCCGCAGCGCCATCGAGGCCGGCGAGGGCGCACCGGATGTCGCGCAGATCGAGTACCAGTACATCCCGTCGTTCGTGCTCTCGGAGTCGTTGCTCGACCTGACGCCCTACGGCGCCGAGGACCTCTCCGGAGACTACGTCGACTGGGCGTGGAACCAGGTCGCGCCCGACGAGGCGATCTGGGCGATACCGCAGGACGTCGGCCCGATGGGCAACCTCTACCGCGAGGACATCCTGGCGCAAGCCGGCATCACCGAGCCGCCGGCGACGTGGGAGGAGTACGCGACCGCGGCGAGGGCGGTGAAGGATGCCACGGGCTCGTACATCTCGAACCTCGGCGCCACGCAGGCCGGACAGATGATCGGCTTCTTCTGGCAGCGCGGCGTGAAGCCGTTCGGCTACGACGGCGAGGAGACCGTGTCGATCGAGGTCAACAGCGACGAGGCGAAGGAGGTCGCGACGTACTGGACCGAGCTGATCCAGCAGGACCTCGTCTCCACCGATGTCGACTTCAACGACCAGTGGTACCAGGGCCTCGCCAACGGCAAGTACGCGGGCTGGCTGACGGCCGCGTGGGGGCCCGTGTTCCTGCAGGGCACCGCCGAGGGCACGTCGGGACTCTGGCGCGCGGCTCCACTCCCGCAGTGGGCGGAGGGCGAGCAGGTCGCAGGCAACTGGGGCGGCTCGTCCGATGCGGTGCTCGCGTCGAGCGAGAACCCGATCGCCGCCTACGAGCTCGCGAAGTTCATCAACCACGACGAGGAGTCGGCGATGATGCTCGCGACCGAGCAGTTCCTCTACCCGCCGCAGCTCTCGGTGCTCGAGGACACCGCGTTCATCGACCAGGAGTCGGAGTTCTACGGCGGTCAGCAGGTCAACAAGCTGTTCGCCGACATCTCCGAGACCGTCGACACGGACTTCCAGTGGCTCCCGTTCATGGACTACGTGTACTCCACGTACGAGGAGACGATGGGCACCGTGATCGCCGACAAGGGCGACATCGCCGCTGCGCTCGACGAGTGGCAGGACCAGCTCGTCAGCTACGCGGAGGATCAGGGCTTCACCGTCGAGTGAGCCCGGCGGGGCGTCCGCCGATCGCATCGGCGGACGCCCCGCACACCCAGGCTTCGGGCCGGCCGATCACGCCCGGCCCCGGATCATCCGAGAGAAGGAGCAGCATGTCGCACTCCCCGGCGCTCACCGTCGAGCGTCCCTCCGCCGCACCACCGCCCATGCGACACGGGAGCTCGACGAAGCGCAAGCAGAACATCGCCGCGTACCTCTTCGTCCTGCCGTTCTTCGTCGTCTTCGTCGCGATGCTCGTGGTTCCCCTCGTGTACTCGGGGTACCTGAGCCTCTTCGAGTCGAAGCTCATCGGCGGCGACGCGTTCGCGGGCCTCGCGAACTACGTCCGCGCGCTGCAGGACTCGGCGTTCCTCGCGAGCATCGGCCGGATGGGACTGTTCTTCGTCATCCAGGTGCCGATCATGCTCGGCCTCGCGCTGTTCCTCGCACTCGCGCTCGACACCGGACGAGCGCGCGGTTCCAAGGGTGTCCGGCTCCTCGTCTTCATGCCCTATGCAGTGCCGGCCGTCGTGGCGACGCTCATGTGGGGCTACCTCTACGGACCCGACTTCGGACCGATCGCGCAGGTCGCGCGCGCCGTCGGCTTCGGCACCCCCGACTTCCTTTCGCCCGTCAACATCCTCGGTTCGATGATGAACATCGTCACGTGGGAGTTCGTGGGCTACAACATGATCATCATGTACGCCGCGCTGCGGTCGATCCCCGGCGAGCTCTACGAGGCCGCGGAGATCGACGGCGCGGGCCAGTTCCGCATCGCCTGGAGCGTGAAGATCCCAGCCATCCGCCCGGCGATCCTCCTGACCGTCATCTTCTCGATCATCGGCACGTTCCAGCTGTTCGCGGAGCCGAGCCTCTTGAACGCGATCGCCCCCGACGCGATCACCAATTCGTTCACGCCGAACTACTACGCCTACAACCTCGCGTTCATCAACCAGGAGCTCAACTACGCGGCCGCGATCGCGTTCCTCCTCGGATTGTTCATCGCGATCGTGTCGTACATCGTCCAGCTGAGTTCGCAACGGCGCGAGCGCCGCGAGAGGAGCGCATCATGACCGCCCTCGACACGCGGGCCGCCGTGACGATCGGCGACACCACCGGCTCCCGCCGCGCCAAGCGCAACTTCGACCCGAAGAAGCGACGCAGCGTACTGCTGACGGTGCTGCTCTGGCTGTGCGTGCTCTACTTCGTGCTGCCCCTGTGGTGGCTCCTCGTCTCGGCGACGAAAGACAACTCCGGGCTGTTCTCGACGTTCGGCCTGTGGTTCGGCGGCGGCTTCTCGTTCTTCGAGAACCTGCAGACCCTGTTCACGGTGCGCGACGGCATCTTCGCCCGCTGGCTCGTGAACACGCTCGTGTACTCGCTCGCCTCGGCGGTCGGTGCGACGCTGCTTGCCACGATGGCCGGCTACGCATTCGCGAAGTACGAGTTCCCGGGCAAGAAGGCGTTGTTCAGTGCAACACTCGGCGCGATCATGATCCCCCTCACGGCGCTCGCGCTGCCGACCTACCTGCTGTTCTCCGAGGCCGGGCTCACCGACACGCCGTGGGCGGTCATCGTCCCGTCGCTCGTGACGCCGTTCGGCGTGTACCTCATGCGCGTCTACGCGGCGGACGCCGTCGACGACAGCCTGATCGAGGCGGCCCGTGTCGACGGCGCCGGGGAGTTCCGGATCTTCTGGCAGGTGGGCCTGCGGCTGCTCGGCCCGGGACTCGTGACCGTGTTCCTGTTCTCGCTCGTCGCGACCTGGAACAACTACTTCCTCCCGCTCATCATGCTGAACACCTCCGACCTGTACCCGATCACGGTGGGGCTCGCGCAACTGCAGGCGGCAGCGTCGGCGGGCGGCGGCTCGCAGGCCCTCTTCTCGACGGTCATCACGGGCTCGTTCGTCTCGATCCTGCCGCTGATCATCGCGTTCCTCTTCCTGCAGCGGTACTGGCAGAGCGGGCTCTCGACCGGAAGCGTGAAGGGATGAGGGGCGAGCGGATGCCGCAGGATGAACGAATGCCGCAGAGGAAGGTTCGAGTATGACGATCTGGTACGGCGGCGACTACAACCCCGAGCAGTGGCCGAGGGAGCTGTGGGACGAGGACGTGCGCCTCATGAACCGCGGCGGCATCACGCTGGCGACGGTCGCGGTCTTCTCGTGGGCCCGTATCGAGCCGCGTCCGGGGGAGTACGACTTCGAGTGGCTCGACGACGTGCTCGACCGGCTGCACGCGGGGGGTGTCCGCGTCGACCTCGCGACCGCAACCGCCTCTCCGCCGCCGTGGCTCGCGAAGCTGCATCCCGAGACCCTGCCCGTGACGGAGCAGGGCGTGCGGCTCGCGGTCGGCAGCCGGCAGCAGTACTGCCCGAGCTCGCCCGTGTATCGCGAACGCGCCAGACGCCTCGTCGAGCGGATCGTCGAGCGGTATGCGCAGCATCCGGCCCTCGAGCTGTGGCATGTGAACAACGAGTACGGATGCCACGTCAGCCACTGCTATTGCGAGGTGTCGGCGTCGGCGTTCCGCTCGTGGCTCGAGGCGAGGTACGGATCGATCGACGAGCTGAACCGCGCGTGGGGCACGGCGTTCTGGTCGCAGCACTACGACTCGTTCGACGAAGTCGAGACGCCGCGGGCCGCGCCGACGTTCCGCAACCCGACGCAACTGCTCGACTTCGACCGCTTCTCGAGCGATGAGCTGCGGGCCTGCTTCGAGTCGGAGGTCGCGGTCATCCGCGAGCACTCGGATGTGCCGGTGACGACGAACTTCATGGGCTTCTTCAAGCCGGTGGACTACTGGCGCTGGGCGCCGCTCGTCGACATCGTGTCGGATGACACTTACCCCGACCCCGCCGACCCGCTCTCGTCGTCGTACGCGGCGATGGTGCGCGACCTCATGCGCTCGCTCGGCGGCGGCGCCCCGTGGCTGCTCATGGAGCAGTCGCCGAGCGCCGTGAACTGGCGCGAGCAGAACGCCGCGAAGGCGCCCGGGCAGATGCGCGCGTGGTCGTACCAGTCGGTCGCGCGGGGCGCCGACGGCATTCTCTTCTTCCAGTGGCGGCAGTCGGCGGCGGGATCCGAGAAGTTCCACTCGGGGATGCTCCCGCACGGCGGCACCGACACCCGGGTCTGGCGCGAGATCGAGCAGCTCGGCGGTGAGCTGCGGGCGCTCTCGGAGCGCGAGGGCGCCGCGCCCGTCGAGGGGAGCCGGGTTCCCGCGAGCGTCGCGATCGCACTCGACTGGGACAGCTGGTGGGCGATCGAGCAGCCGGCGTCGCCGACCTCCGTCTCGTACGTCGAGACGCTCTTCGCCTGGCATCGGGCGCTCACCTCGCTGGGCCTCACGGTGGACTTCGTGCGCGCCGACGGCGACCTCTCGCCGTACCGTCTCGTCGTCGTGCCGGCGCACTTCGTTGCGACCGACGCGCAGCTCGAGCGCCTCGCGGAGTTCGCCGAGTCGGGCGGCACGCTCGTCGTCGGCTTCGGCTCGGCGATCACCGACGAGCACCTGCACGTGCGCCTCGGCGGCTACCTCGGCGAGCGGATGCGTCGCACCCTCGGCCTGTGGATCGAGGAGTTCGCCCCGCCCGCGGCACCCGACCTGCGCGCTCGCGGCGGCGGCGTCGCCCCCGCAGTGGCGCTCGACGGCGAGGTGTTCGGCGGCGCGGCCAGCGGCACGGTCTGGAGCGAGTTCGTGCGCGTCGAGGACGCCGAGACGCTCGCGCAGTTCACGGACGGAGCGCTCGCCGGCTGGCCGGCGGTGACCCGCCGTTCGG
>JAPSJT010000165.1:2195-5522 GCA_031178045.1 Agromyces sp. | reverse complement strand
CCCGCTGCGATGCTCGAGGTCGTGGTGGCGTCGGTGACGAAGTCGACATCGAAGCCGAGATCGCTCGCGGCTCGTGCGGTCGTCTCGCAGCACTGCTCGGTGCGGATGCCGCAGATCACCAGGTGCCGGATGCCGCGCTGCTCGAGCTGCTGCTGCAGATCCGTCGAGGCGAAGGCGCTGATCGTCGACTTCGTGACGTGGAGTTCGTTCGAGCGCGGCCCGAGGTCGGACACCACCTCGACGAAGCCCGATGCCGGATCGAACACCCCGCCCGTGCCGGGCTCCGCGTGGGTCACCCAGACGACCTCCTCGCCCTCGGCGCGGGAATGGTCGACAAGCCGCCCGATGTTCTCGAGCACGGCCGGATTCGCCATCGCCGCCCAGTCGTCGGGCTGCTGGCGGAAGGACTCCTGGGCGTCGATGACGAGCAGGGCGGTATCGGAAGTGGTCATACTCCAAGCTTGGAAGCGACGGCGATGGGCGACAAGACGGCATCCGGTCAAACGTCGGGGCAATCACGCCAACGCCTAGACTGATCGCGCACTCGCGGGAGTGGTGAAATCGGCAGACACGCAGGATTTAGGTTCCTGTGCCTTCGGGCGTGAGGGTTCAAGTCCCTCCTTCCGCACTCGAGGACGACGGCGTCGGACGCACGGGTGGCGTTTGTGGGAATACATGCGCAGTCATGTGGTTGAACGGGTGTGAGACACCGCAGAAAGGCGGATGACATGCAGTTCGGAATCTTCACCGTCGGCGACATCGCCCCCGACCCGACCACCGGATACACGCAGAGCGAGGCGGAGCGCATCAGCAACATCGTGCGCGTGGCCGAACGGGCCGACGAGGTCGGCCTGGACGTGTTCGCGATCGGCGAGCACCACAACCCGCCGTTCGTGCCCTCCTCCCCCACGACACTGCTCGCGCACATCGCGGCCCTCACGAAGCAGATCACGCTGAGCACGTCGATCACGCTCATCACGACGAACGACCCGGTGAAGATCGCCGAGGACTACGCGATGCTCCAGCACGTGGCGAAGGGCCGGCTCGACCTCATGGTCGGGCGCGGCAACACCGTCCCCGTCTACCCGTGGTTCGGCAGGGACATCCGCCAGGGCGTGGCACTCGCCCTCGAGAACTACAACCTGCTGCACCGGCTCTGGCGCGAAGACGTCGTCGACTGGGAGGGGATGTTCCGCACGCCGCTGCAGGGCTTCACCTCGACCCCGCGACCGCTCGACGACGTGCCGCCGTTCGTGTGGCACGGCTCCATCCGTACCCCCGAGATCGCCGAGCAGGCGGCGTTCTACGGCAACGGCTACTTCGCGAACCACATCCTCGCGCCGAACTTCCACTTCAAGCCGCTCGTCGAGTTCTACCGCGACCGCTTCGAGCACTACGGCCATGGCACGAGGGACCAGGCGATCGTCGGTCTCGGCGGCCAGTCCTTCATCGCGAGGCGCTCGCAGGACGCGCTGAAGACGTTCCGCCCGTACTTCGAGAACTACCCCGTCTTCAGGGGCAGCTCGCTCGACGACTACCTGGCCCGCACGCCGCTGACCGTCGGCAGCCCGCAGGAGGTCATCGACAAGGTACTCACGTTCCAGGAGGGCTTCGGCGACTACCAGCGCCAGCTCTTCGCGCTCGACGGCCTCGCACTCCCGGTCGAGCTCGCCCTCGAGCAGGTCGAGCTGCTCGGCACCGAGGTCGTGCCCGTGCTGCGCAAGGAGATGGCGGCCCGGCGTGCGCCGGGGGTTCCGGATGCCCCGACCCACGCGACCCTCGTCGCCGCGAAGTACGGCGATGCGGAACCGCGGCAGCCCCGCCCGAACCCGAACCGGGGCGACAACCTCTCGGGCACCTCGCCCTACCAGGACAGCGCGCCCGAGTTCCAGGCCCGTTTCCCCTCGGCAGCGTGAGCATGACGAGCGACGCTCGACTGGCGAACGAGGCGTGGGAGGCGTACTACCGCGCCCAGGCGACGATCGGCAACGAGTTCGCCGAGGCCGACATCTGGGAGGACCTGCTCACCCGCGAGTACGCGGTGCTCTACGCGCTCTCGACCGAGCTCGACGGTCTTCGCATCACGCAGCTGGGTGAGGACGTGCTCCTCACCCAGCCCGGGATGTCGCGGCTCATCGCGCGACTCGAGGCCCGTGGCCTCGTCGAGCGCGCCGACGACGCCGACGACGCGCGTGCCAAGCGCATCCGGCTCACCGACGCCGGCCGCGACACGCAGCGTCGCGTCGGCAGGAACTTCGCCGGCCGAATCACCCAGGCCATGACCCGAGCGCTGACCCCCCAGCAGCTCGAGACGCTGCGCGACCTCAGCCTCGCCCTGCTCGCCGGCGCCTCCGGCCCGAAGGCGGCCGTGCAGCAGCGCGCACTCGAAAGGAAGCAGTGATGACCACCGAATCCCTCCCCGTTCCCGCGTCCTCGGATGCCGGCTCCGCCGTGCGCCTCCTCGTCATCAGCGCGGGCGTGAGCGAGCCGTCGTCGAGCCGGCTGCTCGCCGACCGCGCCGCGCAGAAGACCGTCGACCTGCTGGCCGACGCCGGTGTCGCGGCATCCGTCGGCGTCATCGAGCTCGGCCCGCTCGCGGTCGACATCGCCCAGGGCATCGTGTCGGGCTTCCCCAACGAACGCGTGCAGGCCGCGATCGACCGGCTCGCCGCCGCCGATGCCGTGATCGCGAGCACACCCGTCTACAAGGCGGGCATCAGCGGCCTGTTCAAGTCGTTCGCCGACCTGCTCGACAACGACCTGCTCATCGCCACGCCCGTCATCCTCGCGGCGACCGCGGGAACGGCGAGGCACGCGATGGTCGCCGACGAGCAGCTGCGGCCGCTCTTCGCCTTCCTCCGCGCGCTGCCCGTGCCGACCTCGCTCTTCGCCGCGCCCGAGGATTGGGGTTCGTCCGAGCTCGGCCGGCGCATCGAACGCGCGGCGACCGAGCTCGCGCTGTTGTTGCGCAACGGAATCGGCCGATCCATCGCCGAGAGCGCCTGGAGCGGCTACCAGCACCAGTTCTCTGGCAACGCGACCCGAGCGGAGCGCTCGGCCGCCGACGTCGACTTCGACACCGATCTCATGCGACTCGCGGCTGGCGGCGGCATCCGTACGATGGGCGGATGACCGAATCGAGCAGCCACGCCGAACCGGCGGCGGCCACGGCGATCGAACCCGGGGTCTACGAGCACTTCAAGGGTGCCCGCTACGAGGTGCTCGTCGTCGCACGGCACAGCGAGACCGAGGAGCAGTTCGTCGTCTACCGCCAGCTCTACGGCGACGGCGCGCACTGGGTGCGTCCGTTGGCGATGTTCACCGAGA
>JAPSJT010000165.1:0-2095 GCA_031178045.1 Agromyces sp. | reverse complement strand
CTGCGGCATCCGCCGGCTCGGAGAACGACGTCGGTCGTGCGCCCTCGGCGCGAAGTCGCCCTCGAGCCTCGTGCTCCACGAGCACGGGCACGAAATCGCGAATGGGGTTGCCGTCGAGCTCCTCGTGCGCGTCGGTGACGACCTCGACGACGTGCTCGTGCCCCACCTCGGGGAACCGGTCGGCGAGACGGTGCACGACCGCCTCGACCTCTCGCTCTTCCTCGGAACCGTTCATGGCAGGAGTGTGCCGTCGATCGGCGGATGCCGCAAGGGCTTCCCAGCGGTCGCGGAGGAACGGATGATGCAGGGCGTTGCGCCCGGATGCTTCGGCCGCCACGGTCGTCGCGCCGGCGCTTCTCAATCGTGCAGGCCGACTCCGCCGCCGACCTCGAGCGCATGCTCGAGCGCCACCCGCACCTCACGCTCGAGGGGGCGACGATCAAGCTCCACCAGTTGCTCGAGCTGCCGGCCAGAGCTGATCGGCGTCAGCCGGCGTAGTCCGAGACCGGCGCCGATGCAGCATCCGCCTCGATGCCGAACGTTGCGGCGGCATCGCAGATCGCACGCGCTCGCGCGATGCGCGGCAGGTCGCTGCCGTCGCGGATACCGTGGCGCTCGAGGGCGTCGAGCACCTCGAGCGCCCACGCGAGCTCACTCGCCGAGGGGCTCATCGCGGCATTGACGGCGGCGGCCTGGGCCTCGCGCAAGCAGAGGCGTCCGGTCATGCCGAGAGACGCCGCGTGCTCGGATGCCGCGGCGAGCGCGTCGTGCTCACGCGACACGGTGGGCCCGTCGACGGGACCGGGGAGCCCCGCGGCCCGGCTCGCGCTGACGAGCCGGGAGCGTGCGTAGAGCAAGGCCATCGGGTCGTCGGCCGCGCCCGTGTCGCGACGGAAGTCGCCGCTGCCGAACGCGAGCCGCGTGACGCCCGAGGTCTCGGCGATCGCAAGCGCCGCCTCGATGCCGCGCGCGCTCTCGAGGAGCGCCACGATCGGCAGCGCACCGGCGAGCGCATCCGTCGTGCGCCGCACGTGCTCGGGTGCCTCGACCTTCGCGAGCACGACGCCGGCGATGAGGTCGTCGTGGCTGCGCAGCAGCGCGACATCCGTACGCCAGTCATCGGATGCCGCGTCCGCGATGCGCACCCAGGGGCGCGCACCCGACTCGGCCGCCTCGACGAGGGCGCGGCGCGCACGTCCCTTGTCGGCGGGCGCTACCCCGTCTTCGAGGTCGACGATCACGACATCGGCGGTCGAGGTGCGGGCGCGGCTCGTGAGTCCCGGCGCCGTGCCGGGCACGAGCAGCCACGACCGGGCGATGTCCGCGGGAACGCGCACCGCGACATCCTCGTCGACGACCGCGCCACGCACCTCGACGCTCACTTGACCCGCCCCGCCTTCTCCTGCTCGAGCTCGCCGACGATCGCGGCGATCGTGGCGGTCGACGGGCGCTCCTCGCGGGCGAGTTCCGCCTGCTCATCGCTCGAGAGGTGGTCGTCGACGCTCATCGTCGCCTCATCGAAGGGGCGGTCGCCCGAGAGCACGCTGCGCAGCTGCTCGCGGTCGAGCTGACGCGTCCAGGTGCCGACGAGCAGGGTCGCCACGGCGTTGCCGGTGAAGTTCGTGAGCGCACGGGCCTCCGACATGAACCGGTCGATGCCCACGATGACGCCCACGCCGTCGACGAGGTCGGGGCGGTGCGCCTGCAGGCCCCCCGCGAGCGTCGCGAGGCCGGCACCGGTCACTCCCGCCGCGCCCTTCGAGGCGACCATCATGAACAGCAGCAGGCCGATCTGCTCGCCGATCGAGAGCGGCGTGCCCATGGCGCTCGCGATGAAGAGCGAGGCCATCGTGAGGTAGATCGCGGTGCCGTCGAGGTTGAACGAGTATCCGGTCGGCACGGTGATGCCCGCGACCGACTTCGAGACGCCGACGTGCTCCATCTTCGCGATGAGCCGCGGCAGGGCGACCTCGCTCGACGACGTCGAGACGATGAGCAGGTACTCGCGACCGAGGTACTTCATCATGCGGAAGATGTTGACCCGCGAGACGGCCCAGAGCAGCGAGCCGAGCACGACGACGATGAAGATCGCGCA
>JAPSJT010000164.1 GCA_031178045.1 Agromyces sp. | reverse complement strand
GGCCACGTCCAACCGCCGGTGGCGTCGTGCAGCACACCCACGACGAGCGGTCCGACGGCGACGATGACATAGCCGGCCGACTGGACGAAACCCGACAGGGCGACGGCACCCGTGTGCGTGCGGGTGCGCAGGTTGATGAGCACGAGTGCGAGTGGGAAGAGCAGCGGCCCGGTGCCGACGAGCGCGACCCAGAGCCAGGTCGCGAGGCCCGGTGCGAGCAGCAGGCCGAGGTACCCGGCGACGAAGCAGACGACCGAGACCGCCACGAGCAGCCGCGCCCTGCCGTACCGCGCCGCGAGGATGGGCACGACCACACCGGCAGGCAGGCCCATGGCGGCGTAGAGCGCGAGCAGGACGCCGGCCTCGACGTGCGAGACCCCGGCGATGTCGTGGAGGATCGGCGGCAGCCACGCGAACATGGCGTACGCGTTGAACCCCGCCACGGCGAAGGCGGTCGCGAGCGACCACGCGAGCGGCGAGCGCAGCGCGTAGCGGAGCAGGCCGGGCTCGACCTCCTCCGGCAGCTCGGCGGGAGCCTGCCGGCGGGGATGCACGAGCAGCGCGATCCATGGGACGAGGGAGATCGCGGCGACGACCGCCCATTCCCCGAGCGAGGTGCGCCACCCGGCCGCCTCCGCCACGGGCACCGCCACGAGCGGCGGAACGAACGTGCTCACCGACATCGCGGTGACGTAGATCGTCGTGACGAGTCCGATGCGGTCGGGGAAGTAGCGCTTCACGAGCGGCGGTAGCAGCACGTTGCCGACGCCGATGGCGGCGAAGGTGAGGGCGCTCGCGGCGACGAGCGCGAGCGGATCGTTCGCGAAGCCACGCCCGGCGAGGCCGATCGTCAGCGCCAGGATCGAGCCGATGAGCGTCACCTCGAGGCCGAGGCGCTTGGCGACGAGCGGGGTGACGATGCCGAAGACCGCGTAGCAGAGGGGCGGCAGCATGCCGAGGAATCCGATGACGGCCGGCGCGAGCGGCACGTCCCGTTCGAGCTCGGCGAGGATCGGCGAGAGCGAGGCGACCGCGGTGCGCAGGTTGAACGCGACGACGACGATGCCCGCGAGCGCGAGGGTTCGACCGGCCCACAGCGATCGGGGCTCGGGCTGCGTCATCTGCTCGGTCTCTACGCCGCTCGAGCGCCGAGGATGTCGCGTGCACGGTCGACGTCGCCGCGCATCGTCTCGACGAGGTCGGGGATGCTCGTGAACGCGACCATGCCCCGAAGCCGCTCGACGAACTCGACGTCGACGAGGTGGTCGTAGAGGTCGAGGTCGCGATCGAGCACGTACGCCTCGACCTGCTTGGTGGGGACGCCCTCGAAGGTGGGGTTGTTGCCCACGGAGATCGCAGCCGGGTAGCGGGTGCCCGCGTCCGTCAGCCAGCCGGCGTAGACGCCGTCGGCGGGAATGAGCCCCTCGGACTCGGGTGTGAGGTTCGCGGTCGGGAATCCCAGCTCGCGGCCACGCTTCGCGCCGTGCACCACGATGCCCGAGACCGCAGGCGCATGGCCGAGCAGCTCGGTCGCCCGGCGCACGTCCCCCTCGGCCAGCAGCTCCCGGATCCAGGTCGAGGAGACCCGCCGCTCACCCTCGGGGCGCACGTCGTCGACGACCTCGACCGTGAATCCGAAGGTGGCTCCCAAGTCGGCGAGGAGGCGCACATCGCCGGCCCCCTTGGCGCCGAAGCGGAAGTCGCTGCCGACGAGCACGGCCTTCGCGTGGAGGGTGTCGACGAGCACGCGCTCGACGAACTCCGTCGCGGGAACCGACGCGAGCGCGCGGTCGAAGGGCAGGAGCAGGGTGGCGTCCACCCCGGTCGTCGCGAGCAGCTCGAGCTTCTGGCGCACGCTCACGAGCGCGTCGGGGCACTTCTCGGGGGCGAGCAGTGCGAGCGGGTTGCGATCGAACGTCACGACGACCGCCTTCAGTCCGTCTTGCGCGGCCATCGATCGGATGCGGTCGATCACGGCCCGGTGGCCGCGGTGCACCCCGTCGAACTTGCCGATCGTCACCGCGGAGGGACCGAAGCCCTCCGGCACGGCCGTGAGGCCCTTGAAGGTCTTCATGCGGCATCCGTCCGGAGTGCGACCTGGCCGGGACGGTGCTTCGCGAGCCACCACATGCCGAGCAGCGGGAGCACGAGCGGGATGAACAGATATCCCCGCCCGAACCACGACCACACGGTGTCGTGGGGGAAGAGCGCCGGGTCCACGATGCTCAACGTGCCGATGACGATCACGCCGGTGAACTCGAAGACGATCGTCGCCCAGGCCACGCGGTACCAGCCGCGGCCCGAACGGATGAGCGCGACCGTCGCGAGCACGTAGACGACCGCGGCGAGCGCCGACAGCGAATAGGCGAGGGGGGCCTCCTCGAACTTCGAGGCGATCTGCACGAACGAGCGGCCCACCGCGGCGAGGGCGAGTACGCCGTACACCGCCACGAGCACGCGCCCGATGCCGCTCATCCGCCGCCCGCGATCGGTTCGAGGGCGTCCGTTCCGCACGTCAGTCATGTCGTTCGATTCTCTCAGACGTCATCACGCCTGCTGCACGGTCCAGATCTGCAGCATCCGGTACACCATGACCGCGACCGCGAGCGCGGCGACCCCGAGCACGACCGTCGACCAGCGACTGCGCTCGAGCAGGGCCCAGAAGACCGCCGCCGGCGGCAGCAGGAGCGCGCCGACAAGATAGGTGTAGAACTCGAGCACGCTCCCGGTCGGCTCGTTGCCGAAGGCCGGTGCGGCGATCGCCACGACGAGCTGCACGACGAGCAGCAGCTCGACAACGGCGAGCGCGCCGTTCGTGAGGTCGCTCGGCACGCGGCCGGCGAGTCCGAGCACGAGGCACAGCAGCCCCGCCGCCACCGCGACGGCGACCTGCACCCAGGTGAACCACTCGATCATGCGCTCGCCCCGTCCGGCGGGAAGCCGGTGACCACCTTCAGCGTGCTCCCCCGTCGCTCGACGATCGCGACGAGGCGGTCGTCGGAGTCGATCGCGGCGAGCACCGTTCCGGGCGCGACGTCGCCGCCGTCGGCATCGGATGCCTCGACGCGCTTGCCGTGGCCGAGGTCGACGGCCTGCTCGGCGGTGAGCGTCGCCACGGGCAGCGCCCGGCGAGCGGCATCCGACGGCCGCAGGAGCGAGGCGGGAACATCGAGCCCGTCGAGCCCCGCCGCCTCCTCGACGTGGAATGCGCCGATACGGGTGCGACGGAGCGCGGTCAGGTGCCCGCCGGTGCCGAGGTCGGCGCCGAGGTCGCGGGCGAGCGCTCGCACGTACGTTCCCGACGAGCACTCGACGCGCACCTCGGCGTCGACGAAGCCCTCGCCGGGGCGGACCGCGAGCAGCTCGAACTCGGAGACGGTCACGGTGCGCGGAGCCAGCTCGACCGCCTCGCCGTCCCGTACGCGCTGGTAGGCCCGCTTGCCGGCGACCTTCACGGCGCTCACGGCACTCGGCACCTGCTGGATGACGCCGGTCAGCCGCTGCATCCCCTCGCGGATCGCCTGCTCGGTCGCCGCCGCCAGGCGATCGGCGGATGCGGCGGCGAGCGCCTCACCCTCGGCGTCGTCGGTGGTCGTATCCCAGCCGAGCCGGATCGTCGCGAGGTACTCCTTGTCGAGCCCGACGAGGTAGTGCAGCAGGCGGGTCGCGCTCTCGACACCGAGGACGAGCAGTCCGGTCGCCATGGGGTCGAGTGTGCCGGCGTGCCCGATCTTCCGAGTGCCGGCGAGGCGTCGCGCGCGTGCGACGACGTCGTGGCTCGTGATTCCGTGCGGCTTGTCGACGAGGAGGATGCCGCTGTTCACGCCGTACAGGCTAACAGCCGTGCATGCACCGGGAGGGCCGGGCCGGTCGTCGACACGTGTCGGACGCGGGCCCACCTACGCTGGAGGCGTGAGGATCGGGATCATCGGCGCCGGCGCGCTCGGCGGCACGTTCGCGGCCCTGCTCTCGCGCGCCGGCCATGAGGTGGAGGTGACGGCTCGCGGCGCCGGGCTCGAGGCGATCCGTGCCGCCGGCATCCGGCTGGACGGCGGCTACGGCGAGGTGCACGCCCGCATCGTGGCGAACCCAGCGCTGACCGTCGCGCCCGATCTCGTGCTCGTCTGCACCAAGGCGCAGGACGCCGCCGACGCCATCGCCGCGAACGCGGCGCTCGTCGACGGTGCACCCGTGGTCGTCGTGCAGAACGGTCTCGAGGGCGTCGAGACCGCAGCCCGGCTCCTCCCCCGTTCCTCCTGCATGGGGCTGCTCTCGATCATCGCCGCGAACTACACGCAGCCGGGACACGTGCGGGTCACGACGCCGGCGACGAGCTATCTCGGCCGTGGGGACGGCCCGCCCGACGCCGAGAGCGTCGGGATCGCGTCGATCCTCTCGGCGGCCGTTCCGGTCGTCGCGATCGGCGGCTTCCGAGGCGCGCAGTGGACGAAGCTCGTCGTGAACATGCTCAACGCGGTCCCCGCGATCGTCGGACGGAGCGTGCAGGACGTCATCGACGACCGCCGGCTGCGCCGGGTGGTGACCGCCTCGATGCGCGAGACCGTGCGCATCGGGATGGGGCGCGGCGTGCGGTTCGGCGCGCTGCAGGGTCTCGGCGATCGCCGCCTCCGCCTCTTCGCCCGGCTGCCGCTCGGGATCGGCCAGCTGCTGCCCTGGCTCATGCGCGTGCGGATGGGCCGGGTGCCGAACCTCGGCTCCACGCAGCAGAGCGTGCGTCGCAGGCAACCGACCGAGATCGACTACCTGAACGGGGCGGTCGTGCGCGAGGCATCCGCCCTGGGTCGTGCGGCACCCGTGAACGCGGCGCTCACCGCCCTCGTGCACGAGGTGGAGTCGACCGGGTCGCACCTGCCGATCGGGCGCGTACTCGCCGAGGTGCCGACGGCCTGAGCGCCGCACCGACCGCGAGGTGTCAGCAGCTGTCGAAGAAGCGGCGCCGCGGATGCTCGGGGTCGGCGTCGTCGACGACGGCTGAGGCCACGAGCCGCGGATCGCTTTCGTGGTACGCGATGACGTCGGCCGGATCGAGCGGTTCGCCGTCGAGCGCGATGCGGTAGTCCCACAGCCCCGCGAGACGCTCCCGCAGCACGAAGCGGCCGTCGATGACGAGGATCGCATCGTCAGGGCCGGTGAGCCACTTCGGTTCCACCCAGGCGTCGCGCTCGGGATCGAAGACGCGCGTCACGAACGCCGTCGAGCCGCCCATCCGGAACGGTTCGACGAGCACGCGGCGCAGCGCCGACTCGTCGAATCCGTACCGGTGGTAGCGCGCCGGCGTCTCGTCGCCGAAGGCGGCCTGCTCCGCTCGAGACCGGTGGAAGTGCTCCATGCGCGCGCGGAACACCGCATGATCGCGCTCCCGGAACACCGCGGCCAGGTCGTCGCCGAAACGCGTCTTGCCGCTCTGCAGCGGGCCGTCGATCGCGACGATCATCCGCCCGCGGCCGTAGTGGGCGAGGATCTCGTCGGCGAGCCCGCGCAGGAACGCGACGCGAGGCGTCG
>JAPSJT010000163.1:3817-5548 GCA_031178045.1 Agromyces sp. | reverse complement strand
ACGCGCGGCGGCGACTCCGCGTACGCCTGCCGGGCGACGAGTCCGTCGGCCTGCAGCCCGCGCAGGGTCTCGGTGAGCACCTTCGACGTGACGACGCCGACGCGCGCCTTGAGCGCGGTGAATCGCATGGGTCCGCTCGCGAGGGCGAGGATCACGAACATCGACCAGCGCTCGCCGATGCGCTGCATCACCACGCGGCTGGGGCAGTCGGGGCGCAGCACGTCCATCGGCGCGGTGAGGGGCGGGATGCTGCCGGCCGTGCTCATGACGTCTCCGTTCGTGCCCGGGTCGGTTCCGTTGAAGTAACCGGTATCCGATGGATACCGTGCAGTCATGAGAATTCTACTGACCGGGGGAACCGGATACATCGGATCGGCCGTACTCGAGGCGCTCACCGGCGCCGGACACGACGTCGTCGCCGTCGTTCGCAACGAGCGCGCTGCGGGAACGGTCTCGGCGGCCGGCGCGACCGCGCTCGAGGGCGACGTGACGGATGTCGCGTGGTTCACCGCCGCGCTCGAGGGCGTCGACGGCGCGATCCACACCGCGGCGCCCGACGAGGGCGCGCCCGAGTTCAATGAGGCCGTCGTCGAGGCGGCGATCCGCGCCTTCGGCGCCGGTGACCGACGGTTCGTACTCACGAGCGGGATCTGGGAGTACGGCTCGGGCGTGGGGCTCGACGATGACGGCACCCTCGCCCCGCCCGACCTCGTGGCCTGGCGCGTGCCGCAGGAGGAGCGGCTGCTCGCGTCGGGCGTCGACGTGTCGATCGTGGCGCCCGGCATCGTCTACGGGCACGGTCGCGGTCTCGTCGGCCTCGTCACCGAGGCGCCGCGCACCCCGTCGGGCGCGCTCCGGCTCATCGGCGACGGCTCGCAGCGCTGGACGTTCGTGCACGTCGACGACCTCGCCCGCCTCTACGTCGCGGTCCTCGAGCACGACCGACCGCTGGGTCGCGTCATCGGCTCCGACGGCTCGCCGACGACGGTGCACGCGCTCGCCGCGTCCGTCGCCGGCCCCGCCGGTGTCGCCCCCGAATCCGCGGAAGCGACCCGCGAACGACTCGGTGCCGCATTCGCCGATGCCCTGCTGCTCGACCAGGACGCGAGCGGGGAGAAGGCGCGCTCGATCGGCTGGGTGCCGGAGGTCACGAGCGTCATCGACGAGGTGCGCACGCGCCGGGCCGCCTGAGCCGGCACGGACGCCGCAGCGCGGCGCGGCCCTCGTGACGGTGATCGACCCGGTCAGGCATTCGCTCGACGAACGAACGCGAGCGAGGCGGCGAGCCCGAGCAGTACCGTGCCGCAGACCCGGTCGATCCAGAGCGCCCCGCTGCGGCGGAGCAGGCGCGCCGCCTGCGTACCGAGCACCGCGTACCCGAACATGATGAGGAAGTCGATCCCGCAGAACACGAGCCCGATGGCGAGGTACTGCACGAGCTGCGGCTGTGCGGGGTCGATGAACTGGGGGAGCAGCGCGCCGACGAACAGGTAGCCCTTCGGGTTGGTCACCGCGACGAGGAACGACTTCAGGAACACGCTGCGCCGGGAACCACGGCCGTCCTCCTGCTCGCTCGCGTGGCCCATCGTGCCCTTCGATCGGAGCAGCATCACGCCGAGGAACACGAGATACGCGACGCCGATCCACTTCACGATCGAGAAGACCAGTTCGCTCGCCGCGAAGATCGCGCCGAGGCCGAGCGCGACCGCCGAGACGAGCACGACGTCGGAG
>JAPSJT010000163.1:0-3717 GCA_031178045.1 Agromyces sp. | reverse complement strand
CCGGAGTCCGCCGTCGGCGTCGCGCCGCCGGAGCGCGACACGAGCGGGGACCGCGGCTTCTTCGGGCAACCGCGATCGCTCGTGCACATCTTCGGGGTCGAGATGTGGGAGCGGTTCAGCTTCTACGGCATGCAGGGCATCCTGCTCATCTACCTGTACTACTCCGCGACGGAGGGCGGGCTCGGCATGGACGAGTCCGCTGCCGCCGGCATCGTCGGCGCCTACGGCGGCGGCGTGTACCTGTCGACGATCCTCGGGGCATGGATCGCCGACCGCCTGCTCGGCTCGGAACGCGTGCTCTTCCTGTCCGCGGTCGTCATCATGGCGGGCCACATCGCGCTCGCGCTGCTGCCCGGGTTCCTCGGCGTCGGCGTCGGGCTCATCCTCGTCGCGTTCGGCTCGGGCGGGCTCAAAGCCAACGCCACGAGCGTCGTCGGCACGCTCTACGCCTCGACCGACACCCGGCGCGACGCCGGCTTCTCGATCTTCTACCTCGGCATCAACCTCGGCGCGTTCTTCGGCCCGATCCTCACGGGGCTGCTGCAGGAGTCGCTCGGGTTCCACTGGGGCTTCGGGCTCGCGGCGGTGGGCATGGCGTTCGGACTGGTCCAGTACGCGATCGGACGCAAGAACCTGCCGGCCGAGGCATCCGTCGTGCCGAACCCGCTTCCCCGCGACCGCATCGGCCTCGTGATCGCCGTGGCCGTCGCGGCCGTCGTGGTGATCGTCGTGCTCGTGCTGACGGGCCTCATCGCCGCGGACAACCTCGTGCTGTGGGTGATCGGCGCGACGATCGTCGCCGCGATCGCGTACTTCGCCGTCATCCTCACGAGCCGTCGCATCGACGCCACCGAGCGGAGCCGCGTCTACGGCTTCATCCCGCTCTTCGTCGCGAGCGTCGCGTTCTGGTCGCTCTACCAGCAGCAGTTCACGGTGCTCACGATCTACTCCGACAAGCAGCTGAACCGCGACCTGTTCGGCTGGGAGATGCCCGTCTCGTGGGTGCAGTCGATCAATCCGATCTTCATCATCGTGCTCTCGGGCGTGTTCGCCGCGATCTGGACGAAGCTCGGCGATCGCCAACCGGCGACGCCGGTCAAGTTCGCGTTCGGCACCGCGATCATGGGGGTCGCGTTCCTGCTGTTCATCCCGTTCGCCGGCGGCGGCGAGCACTCGACGCCGCTGCTCGCGATCGTCGGCATCCTGTTCGTCTTCACCATCGCCGAGCTGCTGCTCTCGCCCGTCGGACTCTCGGTCACGACGAAGCTCGCACCGAGGGCGTTCCACACGCAGATGGTGGCGCTCTTCTTCCTCTCGGTCGCGCTCGGTACGGCGATCTCGGGCCGGCTCGCCGAGTTCTACTCGGCCGATGACGAGGTCGTGTACTTCGGCGTGCTCGGCGGCATCGCCATCGTGCTGGGGCTCGCCCTCGCCGTCGGCAGCCGGGCGGTGCTCCGGCTCATGGCCGGGGTGCGCTGAGGGCGCGCTCGGGCGCATCGCGGCATCCCTCGGCTCGGTTCCCGCATGCCTCCGCCGTCTACGATGGTGCGAGCACGCACCGAGGGGAGAACGGATGTCGCGGCCCCTCGTGGTCATCCCGACGTACAACGAGCGCGAGAGCCTCGCCGACACGGTGGCCCGCGTGCGCGCGAACGTACCCGACGCCTCCGTGCTCGTCGTCGACGACGCCTCGCCCGACGGAACGGGCGAGCTCGCCGACCGTCTCGCGGCATCCGACCCTCTCGTGCAGGTGCTGCACCGCTCGGCGAAGAACGGCCTCGGCGGCGCGTACCTCGAGGCGTTCGACTGGGCCCTCGAGCGCGGCTTCGACCCGATCGTGCAGCTCGACGCCGACGGTTCGCACCTGCCCGAGCAGCTCCCGCGGCTGCTCGATCGTCTCGAAGGGCGGGCGGATGCCGCGCCGCCGGCCGACCTCGTGATCGGATCCCGCTGGGTCGAGGGCGGCTCGATCGAGAACTGGCCCCGGCACCGCGAGCTGCTCTCGAAGTGGGGCAGCGCGTACGCCCGCATCATGCTGCGTCTCGACACGCGCGATGCCACGGCGGGGTACCGGGCGTTCCGTGCAGCGGCGCTTCGGCGCATCCGCCTCGAAGACGTGCACACCCGCGGCTACGGTTTCCAGGTCGACATGCTCTGGCACGCTCGGGAGGCGGGACTCGTGATCGCCGAGGTGCCGGTGACCTTCGTCGAGCGCACCCGCGGTCGGTCGAAGATGAGCCCCGCGATCGTGCTCGAGGCGATCCTCCGTGTGACCGTGTGGGGGCTCCGCAGCCGGTTCGGCCGGCGTCGGGGCGGCGGCGCCGAGGCGCGGGGCGACGGTTCGGCACGCAGGCGTTCGCACGCCTGAGCTCCGGCGCATCGGTCGGATGCCGCCGACGATCGGTCGGGTGGTGAGCCGCTCGCTCCGCGAAGCTGGAGGCAGACCTGAAGGAGCAGTATGTCGACGACCACGAACGACACGACGCAGCACGCGGGATCCGCCGCAGTACCACCGCCCGTCCCCGCCGGCTCAGCCGCGGCGGCCGGGTCCCCGATCGACCCGCCTCGAGTCGGACCGGCCGCCTGGCTCGCGGTCGTCTCGCTCGGCCTCGGCATCTTCACGCTCGTGGCGAGCGAATTCCTGCCCGCGAGCCTGCTGTCGCCCATCGCCGCCGAACTCGGCATCACCGAGGGTGCCGCCGGGCAGCTCGTCACCGCCACGAGCGTCATCGGCATCATCGGCGGACCGCTCGTCGTCTCGGCCCTGCCGCGGGCGAACCGCCGTTGGGTGATGACGGGCCTCACGACGCTCGCGATCCTGTCGAACGTGCTCGTGGCGCTCGCACCGGTCTTCGGCCTCATGCTCGCCTCGCGCCTGCTGCTCGGCATCGCCATCTCGGGCTTCTGGGCCATGTCGCTCGCCGTCACGGCGCAGATCGTGCCCGCCGATCGGCTCGGCCGGGCGATGACCGTCGTGAACGTCGGCGTCTCGCTCGCGACGATCGCCGCGGTGCCCGCCGGTGCGTTCCTCGGCGAACTGCTCGGTTGGCGGATCGTGTTCCTGCTCGCCGCCGGTGCGGGCGTGCTCGCGCTCGCCGCGCAGCTCGCGACGCTGCCGTCGATCCCGTCGAGCGGCGCCCCGGGATTCCGCACGCTGGTGCAGACGGCGCGCCGGCCGGTCGTCGCGCTCGGAATCGCCGCGATCATCCTCATCGCCGGCGGCCACTTCATGGGCTTCACCTACCTCCGTCCGGCGTTCGAGGCGATCGACGGGCTGACCCCCGCCCTGCTCGCGATCCTCCTCCTCGTGTTCGGGGTCGCGAGCTTCATCGGCAATCTCCTCGCCGGGCCGCTCGCCGATCGGCGCCTGCCCGTGCTCGTGATCGCCGCCCCCGTCGCAATCGGCGCCGCGACGGTGCTGTTCGCGCTCACCGGCTCGAACCTCGCCCTGGCCTTCGTGCTCGTCTTCGTCTGGGGCGCCGGCTTCGGTGCGGTGCCCACGATGGTGCAGACCTGGATCGCCCGCGTCGCGCCCGACCGGCTCGAGAGCGCCGGCGGCCTCATCGTCGCGGCGTTCCAGATCGCGATCACGATCGGCGCGGCGATCGGTGGCCTGCTCGTGGACTCGGTCGGCGTGCAGGCGGCACTCATCGGCGGCGGTGTCGCCGCGGTGCTCGGTGCCGGCGTGCTGAGCTCGGCGCGGAAGCGCTAGGGGGC
>JAPSJT010000162.1 GCA_031178045.1 Agromyces sp. | reverse complement strand
GGCTGGAACCAGTGCCACGCCTGACCGGCCACGACGGCGTCGACCGACCCGTCTTCGAGCGGGATGTCCTCGGCCGTTCCGAGGATGCGCGGAACGCCGGGCACGGCGACCTCGAGCTCGTCGAGCATCTCCTCGACGGGGTCGACCGCGATGACGTCGCGATCGAGTTCGACGAGCGCGGCGGTGAGCTTGCCGGTTCCGGCCCCGAGGTCGAGCACGCGCCTCGCGTCGCCGATCAGCCACTCGATCGCCTCGACGGGATACCCCGGGCGCGCCTGATGATAGACGGACGCCGCAGCGCCGAACGAACGGGCCGGATCGTTCATGGTGCTCATTCCACGCCCTGGGCGCGGCATCCGTCAACACCGATCCTCGACGCGCCCGGCGACGCGCCCGGCGGTGTCGGAACCCCGTGCGAGCATGCCCGCATGCCAGTGGACTTCACCGCGATCGACTTCGAAACCGCCAATTCCTCGAGCGCGTCGGCGTGTTCGGTGGGGTTGGTGAAGGTTCGCGACGGTCGCGTCGTCGATCGCGTGCACTGGTACATCCGGCCGCCGTTCCCGCATGACGAGTTCTCCGAGTGGAACATCCGCATCCACGGCATCACCCCGCAGATGGTGGCGGATGCTCCGGGCTGGGCCGAGCACCTCCCGTCGCTGCGGGAGTTCACCGGGGCCGACGTGCTCGTCGCTCACAACGCGGGATTCGACATGGGCGTCATCGCGAAGACGAGCGCGGCCGTCGGCCTCGACGTGCCCGACTACCGCTCGCTCTGCAGCCTGCAGGTCGCCCGCAAGACGTATCACCTCGACTCGTACCGGCTGCCGGTCGCCGCGATGGCGGCAGGGTTCGAGGACTTCTCGCACCACGACGCCCTCGCCGACGCGGAGGCCTGCGCGGCGATCATGGTGCACGCGGCGATGCGGCACGACGTCGACGACCTCGACCGGCTCGCGCACGTCACCCGCGTGCAGTTCGGCGCGATCGGCCCGGTCGCCGTCACGGAACGCAACGCCGTGCACGCGCCGATGGCCCTGCAGTAGCGATCCGGCCCTCGCCGGGTCGCTTGACCGGCGATGTCAGCGGCCCCTGCGACACTGGCGGCATGGACCTCCTCGCACTCCTCATCGGCCTCCTCGTCGGCGCGCTCCTCGGCGGCCTCGGCGTCGTCGTGTGGTCGGCGCGCCGCCCGGCGAGCGGGCCCGTCGCCGAAGACCCGGCCCTCATCGAGGCGCGCCACCAGGCGCTGCTCGCCGAGGTGCGGGCGGGCGAAGAGGCCGCGAAGGCGCTGCTCCGCGAGGAGCTCGCGGCCACCCAGGCCACCGCCGAGCTGCTCCGTGAGCAGATCGTCGCGGCGCAGCAGCAGCAGCGTGAGCTCGTCGAGCAGCACCGCGCCGAGCAGCAGGCCCGGGAGGCACGTGACCAGGCCGAGAGCCGCGTTCTGCAGGCGCTCGCGCCGGTGAAGCAGTCGCTCAGCGAGATGGCGTCGAAGGTCACCGAGCTCGAGTCGCAGCGCAATCTCCAGCATGGCGAGCTGACGCAGCAGCTGAAGACCGCGGCGGAGTCCGAGGAGCGGCTGCGGTCGACGGCCGAGGCGCTCGCGTCGGCGCTGCGCTCGAACAGCACCCGAGGGGTATGGGGCGAGACGCAGCTCCGCAGCGTGGTCGAGGCTGCGGGTCTCCTCGAGCGGGTCGACTTCGACGTGCAGTCGAGCATCTCGAGCGACTCGGGTCACGGCCGCCCCGACATGGTCGTCCGTCTTCCCGGTGGCAAGTCGATCGCGGTCGATGCCAAGGTGCCGTTCAACGCCTACCTCGAGGCGAGCCAGATCCCGGCAACCGCGAGCGGGGCGGATGCCGCGCGCCGCGCGGACTTCATGAAGCAGCACGTGCAGGCGGTACGTGCGCACATCACCGCGCTGGGCGCGAAAGGCTACTGGAACGGGCTCGACGCCTCCCCCGAACTCGTCATCGCCTTCATTCCGAGCGAGTCGCTCGTCTCGGCGGCGCTCGAGGCCGACCCGAGCATCATGGAGTTCGCGTTCTCGAAGCGCGTCGCGCTCGCCTCGCCGGTGACGCTCTGGTCGGTGCTCAAGACCGTCGCCTTCTCCTGGCAGCAGGACGTGCTGACGAACGAGGCGAAGACCCTCTTCGACCTCAGCCGTGAGCTCTACTCGCGGCTCGCGACGACGGCGAGCCACATCGAGAAGCTCGGCCGCACCATCGAGCGCAGCGTCAAGGACTACAACGCGTTCGTCGGGTCCCTCGAGCGCCAGGTGCTGCCGACGGCCCGCAAGCTGGGCGCGCTCGACGAGTCGAAGGTGCTCGCACCGCTGCAGGGCATCGAGGAGGCGCCCCGCGAGCTCACGGCGTACGAGCTCGTCGCGGGCGCGCAGGCGGATCTCGACCCCGAGCTGCGTCGCCAGCTCGAAGTCCCGGCCACGACGACGCGCGACTGAGGCCGGCGCAAGTTCGTCGCCGGGCGTCTGCCGCCGGCTCGTCCGGCTTCGTTGGTCGTCGAGCTCCGTCGGCTCAGGCTTCGATGAGGCTCAGCACGTTGCCCGCCGGGTCGCGGAACCACGCGATGTTCGGCCCGGGATTCTCGTCGCTGCTCCACGCGATGCCACGCTCATCGGTCCCGTACGCGTCACCGTCGGTGTAGATCTTCGTCACGACCCCTGCGGCGTTCAACTCGTCGACCGCGTGGCCGATGTCCTCGACGATGAAGTTCAGGATCGTGAACGTCGCCGGCTCGTGATTCGGCTTCGGATAGACGAAGACCGATTGCCCGGAAGGCAGCGCGAGCCGCAGTCCCCCGGCCCCGGCTTCGTCATCGACGCGCAAGCCGAGCTTCTCGCCGTAGAACGCGCGTGCCGCCCCGACGTCGTCGACGCTGAATCCCGGGAACGCGTCAGTGATCTCGACCATGCTGGTCCCCTCTCGCTTCGTTGCGGGCTCAGCGTTGCACGAACGTCGCCCGGCGTCGAGAGGGCCGTGCCCTAGCGCGGCTCGGGATCGACGCGCGCCGCCGCTTCGTCGCGGTCGTGCCGCTCGTCGACGGGCGGCTCGAAACCCGCCGCGGCCTCGGCGCCCGTGACCGCCGACTCGTCGAGCGCGCCGTCGAGCGGATGCGCGAGCTCGTCACGACCGAGCCTGGCGAGGGCGAGGGTCGCGAAGGCCAGCAGCGGCGGCACGAGTCCCGCCACGAGGAACGCCGGCGCGAGCCCGACCGCCTCGCCGATCGGACCGGCGACCGCCATCGAGATCGGCATGAGCGCGAGCGAGACGAAGAAGTCGAGGCTCGACACGCGCCCGAGCATGTCCGGTGGCACCCGGCGCTGCAAGAGCGTGCCCCACAACACCTGAGCGCCGTCGAAGAGCAGCCCCACCACGAAGAGCGCGACGACCATCACCCAGAGCGACGAGGTGTAGCCGATGATCGCGAGCGGAGCCGAGCCCACGCCCCACGCGAGGATCATGAGCGTCAGGTACCGACGCGGAATGCGCAGGGATGCGACCGTGAGCGACCCGACCGCCCCGCCGAGGCCGAAGGCGGCGAGCGCGAGCGCGAAGGCGCCGGCACCGCCGCCGGTCTGGTCTTTGACGGCGAACGGCAGCAGCACCTCGATGGGGCCCATGATGAGGAAGACGAGCACCACGGCGAACACGAGTGTCGCGAAGAGCCACCGCGTGCGAAGCAGATACGAGAAGCCGTCGCGCAGGTCGATGAAGGTCTGCCGCACTGGATGCACGACGACGTCGTCGGGGTCGCGGCGCACTGGCGTCGTACGCATGATCGCGAGTACCACGGCCGCCGCGGCCTGCAGCACGCCCACCGTGGCGAAGGCGAGCCATGGCCCCTGCAGGGCGATGAAGGCGCTCGCGAGCGCCGGGCCCGCTGCCTGCATCACGGCCGGCCGGAGCACGCCCTCGATGCCGTTCGCTGCGAGCAACTGCTCGGCCGGGAGGATGCCGGGCAGCCAGGCGGAGTACGCCGGGTAGAAGAATCCGTCGGCGATGCCGAGCAGGAAGGAGATCGCCGCGATGTGCCAGACCTCGACGACGCCCGTCGCGGCGAGCACTGCGGCGACGGCGAACCCGGCGCCGCGCGTGATCTCGACCACGAAGAGGATCCGGCGCTGCGGAATGCGATCCGCAGCGACACCGCCGAAGAGCACGGCGATCACGAGCCCGAGGCTCGAACCGACCGCGACGAGCGAGAGATCGGCGGGCGAACCGCCGAGCTCGACGACCTGCCATACGGCAGCGACGAGCCAGGCTCCCGCCGAGAGCAACGACGCCGCGAGCGCGGTCGCGAGCAGGCGGTACTGGCCCGAGGAGAACGGGCGCAGGGCTTTCGGCAGGCGACTCGCGTCGGTCACCCGGTCATTCTGCCGCGTACCGCGGACATCCGCGCGCGGCATCCGGTCATCGGTCGGCTTCGTCGAGCCACTTCTCGGCGAGGTGATCGGCGACGACGCGGCGGATCGTGCCCGACCTGCCGCGCAGCACGATCGACTCCGTGCGGATGATCGGACCCTTCTTGCGCACGCCGTCGACGAGTTCACCGTCGGTCACGCCGGTCGCGACGAAGAACGTGTTGTCGCTCCGCACGAGGTCGTCGAGCTCGTAGACGCGGTCGCAGTCGAGCCCTGCAGCCTCGCCGCGCGCGCGCTCGGCATCGTCGGTCGGGGCGAGCCGACCCTGCATGAATCCGCCGAGCGCCTTGATCGCGCACGCCGTCGTGATGCCTTCGGGACTGCCGCCGATGCCGACGCACATGTCGATGCGCGACTCGTACCGCGCGGCGTTGATGCCGCCGGCGACGTCGCCGTCGCTGATGAGTCGCGTGCCGGCGCCCGCCTCGCGGATCTCGGCGATGAGCTGCTCGTGACGCGGGCGGTTCAGCACCGCGACGCGCAACTCGCCGACCGGCTTGCCCTTCGCCGCGGCGAGCGCGCGCAGGTTCTCGCCGATCGGCTTGCGGATGTCGACGACGCCGATGCCCGAGGCATCCGTCACGATCTTGTCCATGTAGAAGACGGACGACGCGTCGAGCATCGTGCCGCGATCGGCGACCGCGATGACCGAGAGGGCGTTCTGGCGTCCGGCCGCGGTGAGCGAGGTGCCGTCGATGGGGTCGACGGCGATGTCGCACGCGGGGCCGCGGCCGTTGCCGACGCGCTCGCCGTTGAACAGCATCGGCGCTTCGTCCTTCTCGCCCTCGCCGATGACGACGACTCCCTCGAAGTTCACCGTGCCGAGGAACGCGCGCATGGCGTCGACTGCGGCGCCGTCGGCGCCGAGCTTGTCGCCGCGACCGATCCACGGGTACGAACGGATCGCGGCCGCCTCGGTCGCCCGCACGAGCTCGAGCGCGATGTTGCGATCGGGGTGCAGGTAGAGGGTGGCCGTGTCGGTGCTCATCATCGAGGGTTCCTCCTGGAGCGTTGCTGGTGTCGACGTACGGACATCTCGCCTCCGGCGGCGACCGTCGATTCGAGCGTAGCGATGACCTTTCACGGGAAGCGGCGCGATCGGGACGATCTGGCGTGAAAGATCGTGCAATCTTTAC
>JAPSJT010000027.1 GCA_031178045.1 Agromyces sp. | reverse complement strand
TCCGCCCCGTCGTCGGTCGGCGCCGGCGCCGGCGTGTTCGCCGCGGCCACCGCCGCCTCGAGGTCGGCGCGGACGAGATCGATCGCAGCGCGGATCTCCCGCTCGCGGGCGGCGTCGATCTTCCCCTCCGTCACGGCGGCGTCCAGCTCACCGACGAGCAGCTCGAGCTCGGCGAGCGCTCCGGCGAAGTCGCCCGCGGCGGAGAGCTCCGCGATTTCGACGACCGAGTTCCGCAACTCGGGAGCGGCGCCGGTGTCGGGAGTGCACGCGCTGAGCCCGAACGCGAGCGCCACGGCGAGGACGACCCCCGAGCCTGCAGCCCGAGGCGAGCGGAGCAAGCGCCGCATCATCCGGTCACGGCCTCGTCGAGTTGTTCGAGATGCACGCCGAGCTCGCCGGGCACCGCGGGCAGCGGCGTCGGCGTCGTCTCGGCGGCCGGCGGCGAGAGCCAGCCCTGGAGCAACACGAACAGCACGACGCCGATCGCGGCGAGGAGGGCGACGGCGATCGCCGGACGCACCCATCGTCGCGACCCTGCGGTGGTCGCCGTCTCCCCGGTGGCCTCGGATGACGGAGCGAGCGCGTCGAGCGGAGCCGTTCGCGTGCCGGCGGCGGGCACCGGGAAGAAGGAACGGTCGGGCGACGGCAGCACGCGCGTCTCTGCGGTCGGCTCTGCGGTGGCGTCGGAACGGGCGCCGTCGAACGGAGCGGGCGAGCCGTCGCCGCCCACGGCCGGGGTCGCCATCGTCTCGGCCGCGGCGACGTCGGCCAGCGCGACGGTCGGCGCCGTCGGTGCGTGCGCCTCGGCGTCGGTGGGCACGGTGTGCAGCGTCGTCGCCGCGACCGCCACCTCGAGCGCGGTCGGTCGGTCGGCCGGCTCCCGCGCGGTCATCGCACGAAGGAGCGCCACCCAGTCCGCGCCGAGCCACTCGGGCACCTCGGGGTCGCGCGTGAGCCGCGCACTCGCCGACTCCATCGCGGGACCTGGGAACGGCGTCTCGCCCGTGCGCGCCTCGAGCACGAGGAGCCCGAGCGAGTACACATCGGCGGGGGGTCCTGGTGGGGAGCCGGTCACCTGCTCGGGGCTCAGGTAGCCCGGAGTACCGACGAGCAGGCCCGCGCGAGTCAGCCGAGCGTCGTCGATGAGGCGTGCGATGCCGAAGTCGGCGAGTTTCGCGTTCCACGTGCGAGTCGGCAGTTGCGCCGGTTCGAGCAGCACGTTGGCGGGCTTCACGTCGCGATGGATCATGCCGCGCTCGTGGATGACGTGCAGCCCCTCGCCGAGATCGGCGAGCAGGCCGGCGGCATCCGCCGGTCCGATCGGACCGAGACGCAGGGCCTCGCGGAGATCACGACCCTCGACGAGCTCCATGACGAGGAACTCGCGGCCGGTCGTCGGATCCTGGCATGCGTCGTACAGGCGCACGAGCGCGCGGTGCGAGACGCTCGCGAGCAGCGCGGTCTCGGACCTGCGGCGTTCGGCGTCGTCGATCCCCTCCGCCGCCTCGGCGAAGACCTTCACGGCGACCGGGCGTCCGAGCGTGAGGTCGACGCCGCGATAGACGGTCGCCATGCCGCCTCGGCCGATGAGGGCGTCGAGTCGATAGCGCTCGTCGAGCGTGGCGCCCACGAACGAGTCGCCGGCCACGCGGTTGGGAGACGTGGTCACGGCTCCACCGTAACGCCGTTCGATGTGAAGGCGCCTCTTCGACGGACGGGTTGACGAACGGTCTTTCCGTATGGTGGACGACTCAGCCGAAGATCATCGGCAGGTCTTCGTCTTCGCCGCCGAGGTCGAGGTCGACGAGTACGGGGACGTGGTCGGAGGGAGCCGTGCCCTTCCGCTCGTTGCGGTGGATCGACGCATCCGTCACCGCGTGGGCGAACGCCGCCGATCCGAGGATGAAGTCGATGCGCATGCCCTCGTTGCGAGGGAAGCGCAATTGCTTGTAGTCCCAGTAGGTGAAGCCCTCGGGCACCCGCGGCCGGACGACATCCGTGAGACCCGCCTCCTCGAGGGCGAAGAACGCGGCACGCTCGGGCGGGGAGACGTGCGTGCTCACCCCCTCGACCACCGCCGGGTCGCCGTTGTCGTGATCGAAGGGGGCGATGTTGAAGTCGCCCATGAGTGCGAACGGCACGTCGGGGTGAGCCGAGGTCTCTGCGCGCGTGTACTCGGCGAGCGCCGCGAGCCAGTCGAGCTTGTAGGTGTAGTGCGGGTCGCCGAGCGAGCGCCCGTTGGGTACGTAGAGGCTCCAGACGCGCACGCCGTCGACGGTCGCGCCGATCGCCCGCGCCTCCTGCGGCTGGTCGGGCCCCTCGAGGCCCTTCAGGAAGCCCGGCATGTCGGGGAAGGCCGTCTCGACGGACTCGATCGGCGAGCGGCTGGCGATCGCGACGCCGTTCCACTGATCGAAGCCGTGGATCGCGAGCTCGTAACCGGCGTTCTCGAACGGTTCGGCCGGGAACTGCTCGGGCTTGCACTTGATCTCCTGCATCGCGAGCACGTCGACGTCTTCTCGCACCATCCAGTCGACCACGCGGTCGACGCGGGTGCGGATCGAGTTGACGTTCCAGGTGGCGATGCGCATGCCACAAGCCTAGGGCGGCGGCCCGACACCATCCGGCGGCCAGACACTCTCCGGCGCTCAGGCGCCGTCGTCGCGCAGCGCGTCGGCGTCGGCAACCGTGCCGCGCCGCTCCGTGTCCTCGAGCCGGGGCAGCACGAGCCACAGCCCGATCACGATGACGGCGCCCCCGACGAGCGCCGAGACGCCGGCCGTGCGGCCCATCGCGAAATCGAAGATGAGGCCGGTGACGCCGACGACGAGCAGGCCCACGACGCCGAGATGCGCGATGAACAGGCGGTTCCCGGTGCGCACCACCCGATCCTTCACCCGCCGTCCGAACAGCGCTCGGTGCAGCGTGACCGGGGCGAGGCCGATGACGGTCGCGAGCCCGGCGAGGGCGACGAGCACGAGGTAGAGCCCGAACTGGTAGTCGTCGAGCTCGGTGAACCTCGGCTGGAAGGCCACGGCGAGCAGGAAGCCGCTCATGAGCTGCGTGCCCGTGAGCGCGACGCGGAGCTCTTGCAGGATCTCGTTCCAGTTGCGGTCGCTGCGCTCGGTGGGGGTCTCGTTGCGCCCGTCTCCCCGGTCGACGTCGAGCTGCGAGGGGGCATCGGGACCGGCGGCATCGGCGTGACGGGGCGCATTCATGCTCGATGGTAGCCATACGGCGGACGGCCGGTTCAAGGCCTTGCGCGGAACGCCACGGATGCCGCAGGGGTCAGAGCGTCGTGCCCGGTACGCCCGAGATCGTGATGGCCGCGCCGCCGAAGAAGATCCCGGCCACGAGCACGATCCCGACGATCGGGATCCAGAACGCGATGCGCTTCAGCACCAGCACGACGATCGCGGCGACGAGCGTGACGAGGCCGACGGCGAGGGGGCCGATCATCGCGATGAGCATGCCGAGGGCCATCCGGTCGGTGTCGCACTCGACGGCGGCGCCGCACGGATCGCTCGCGAACGCCAGGAAGAACGAGAAGAACGACGCCAGCAGGGCGACGCCGACGAGGACCACGAGCAGCACGATCGTGAGCACGAGATCCCAGACGATCACCGGTCGCTTCGGAGGAGCGGATGCCTCGATCATTCGACCCCCTTCGCGGCATCCGGCCGTCGTGGTCGGGCGCCTGGCCGAATTCTGGCAGCGCCCCCGCGATTCCTGCAAGGATCGAAGCAGACGGGGAGGCGGGGAAGCACCGTGAAGTACAGCATCGAAGGCGTCGAGGGACTGCCCGAGGTCACGCCCGGCGACGACCTCGCGGCGCTCATCGAGGCCGCCGCCGAGCTCGGCGACGGCGACATCCTCGTCGTCACCTCGAAGATCGTGTCGAAGGCCGAGGGCCGCATCGTCGAGGCGAGTGATCGCGAGGCGGCGATCAGCGCCGAGACGGTGCGCATCGTCGCCACCCGGCAGTACGAGGGTGGCGTCACCCGGATCGTCGAGAACCGCCAGGGGATCATCGGAGCGGCGGCGGGCGTCGATGCGTCCAACGCACCCGACGGCACCGTGCTGCTCCTGCCCGTCGACCCCGACGCCTCGGCACGGGCGCTCGCGACCGGCATCCGCGCGCTCACCGGAGCGTCCGTCGGCGTGATCGTCTCCGACACGATCGGCCGCCCGTGGCGGGAGGGGCAGACCGACATCGCGATCGGCGCGGCGGGCGTGCACGTCTTCGATGACCTCCGGGGGTCGACGGATGCCTCGGGCAAGCCGCTCGCGGTCACGATGCCCTGCGTCGCCGACGAGATCGCCGGCGCGGCCGAGCTCGTGAAGGGCAAGTCCGCCGGCGTCCCCGTGGCCGTCGTGCGGGGACTCGGCCACTACGTCGGCGACCTCGACCTGCCCGGCGCCCGCAGCATCCAGCGGCCGGCGGACCGCGACCTCTTCCGGATCGGCGCCGACGAGGCGTACAACGAGGGCTATCGCGACGGCTTCGAGGAGGCGCAGGCCGAGGGGCCCGCCTCCGCTGCACCCTGACGCCCCCGACCGCCCGAAGCAGGGCAGGATGGAGGGGTGTCAGCGCACATCGGCTACGCCGCGATGCTCGAGCGATTCCCGCCCGCCGAGGCGGTCGCGCTCGCCGCGCTCGCGGAGTCGCACGGCTTCCGCGGGGTCATGGCGACCGATCACTTCCAGCCGTGGCTGCCCGCCCAGGGCGAGTCCTCCTTCGTCTGGAGCGTGCTCGCGGCGATCGGCGAGCGCACGAACGGCGACCTCGGCCCGGGCGTCACCACCCCGTCGTTCCGGATGCATCCGGCCGTCGTCGCGCAGGCGAGCGCGACCCTCGCCTCGCTCTACCCGGGCCGCCACTGGCTGGGTCTCGGCTCGGGCGAGGCGCTCAACGAGCACATCGTCGGCGCCTACTGGCCCGAGGCGCCCGAGCGCATCAACCGCATGTTCGAGGCGGTCGACGTCATCCGCAAGCTCTTCGCCGGCTCGATCTCTGGTCGCGACGTGCGTCACTCGGGGCCGAACTTCAAGCTCGAGTCGACGCGCCTGTGGACGATGCCGGCTGTCGCGCCCGAGATCCTCGTCGCGGCATCCGGCCCGGTGACCGCCCGTCGCGCGGGCCGAACGGTCGACGGGTTCATCACGATCGGCGGGCCCACCGATCGGCTCGCGCCGCTGATCACCCGGTTCGGGGAGGGAGCCCGCGAGGCCGGCCGCGATGCCGCGACGATGCCGAAGGTCGTGCAGTTGCACCTCTCGTGGGCCGCCACCGACGAGGAGGCCGCGCAGAACGCGCTTCGCGAGTGGCCGAACGGCGGGATGCGGTTCGCCCGCGGCGACATCCGCTCGCCCTTCGAATTCGAGCAGCTCGCCCGCACCGTGCGGCCCGAGGACTTCGAGGGACGCATGGTCGTCTCGGCCGACCCCGACGTGCATCGCGCCGACATCCAGCGACACCTCGACCTCGGCTTCAACCGCATCTACCTGCACAACGTCGGCCGAAACCAAGCGGACTTCCTCGACGTGTTCGGCCGCGACGTGCTGCCGGCGCTGCGCGCATGAGCGACGGCTCTGCTTCGCAGCGGGATCCCGCTGTCGTCCCGGAGCCCGCGAACGCCCGGACTCCAGCCGAACAGCGGGATTCCGCGCGGTGGACGGTCGTCATCCCCGTCAAGGGAACGCCCGGCGCGAAGAGCCGGCTGGCGCCGGCCGTGCCCGACGACGCACGTGCCGTGCTCGCGCGGGCGTTCGCACTCGACACGGTCGGGGCCGCGCTCGCCGCGGCATCCGTCGATCGCGTCATCGTCGTCGGCGACGACCCCTCGGTCGCGGGCGGGGCCGAGTTCCTTCCCGAGGCCGGGGGTGCCGCGCGCGGCCTGCTCGGCGCGATCCGTCACGGCATCGCCGACGCGCGTCGGGAGCGCGACGTGCCCGTGGCGGTGCTGCTCGGCGATCTCCCCGCCCTGCGGCCGGAGGAGCTCGATGCCGCACTCGTCGCGGCGCGGCGGCACCCGCTCGCCTTCGTCCGTGATGCCGACGGCACCGGTACGACCCTCGCCGCCGCGACGGCCGGGGTCGCGATCGACCCGCAGTTCGGACCAGGGTCCGCCGCTCGCCACGCCGCCGCCGGATTCGTCGAGCTCGAGGCATCCGCCTGGCCGGGGCTCGTCCGCGATGTCGACACCGTCGACGCGCTCGGAACCGTGTTGCACCATGGAGTCGGCGACCACACCGCCGATGCCGTCGCGCGCCTCGCCGATCGAAAGGGAACACCATGACGCTCACCCTCGGATACAAGGCCTCCGCCGAGCAGTTCGCACCTCGCGAGCTCGTCGAGATCGCCGTCGCAGCGGAGGGCCACGGCTTCGAATCGGTGTTCACGAGCGACCATTTCCAACCCTGGCGCCACACCGGCGGGCATGCCCCGTTCTCGCTCGCCTGGATGGCCGCCGTCGGCGAGCGCACCTCGACGATCAGGATCGGCACGAGCGTCATGACGCCGACGTTCCGCTACAACCCGGCGGTGATCGCGCAGGCCTTCGCGACGCTCGGCGTGCTCTACCCGGGTCGGGTCATCGCCGGCTTCGGCAGCGGTGAGGCCCTCAACGAGATCGCGACGGGATTCCAGGGCGCGGGCGGGCAGGAATGGCCCGAGTTCAAGGAGCGGTTCGCGCGACTGCGCGAGTCGGTACGCCTCATGCGGGAGCTCTGGGTGGGAGACCGGGTGAGCTTCGACGGCGAGTACTACTCGACGCACGACGCGTCGATCTACGACGTGCCCGAGGGCGGCGTGCCCGTCTACATCGCGGCGGGCGGGCCCATGGTGGCGCGCTACGCCGGCCGCGCGGGCGACGGCTTCATCTGCACCTCGGGCAAGGGCATGGAGCTCTACACCGAGCAGCTCATCCCCTCGGTCAAGGAGGGCGCGGATGCCGCGGGCCGCGACTTCGACGCGATCGACCGCATGATCGAGATCAAGCTCTCGTACGAGGAGACCGAGGAGGCGGCGCTCGAGAACACACGTTTCTGGTCGCCGCTCTCGCTCTCGAAGGAGCAGAAGCACGACATCACCGATCCGGTCGAGATGGAGCGCGCCGCCGATGCGCTGCCGATCGAGCAGATCGCGAAGCGCTGGATCGTCGGCACCGACCCCGACCGGGTCGTCGCCGACATCAAGCAGTACGTCGACGCGGGGCTCAACCACCTCGTGTTCCACGCGCCCGGCCACGACCAGCGCCGTTTCCTCGAGCTCTTCGAGCGCGACCTCGCACCCCGCCTGCGGGCGCTGTGAGCAGCCTTCAGCCCGAGCTTCCCGCCGACCTCGGGTCAGGTCTGCGACTGCGCCGGGCGACGCGGGGCGACCTCGATGCGATCCTCGCGCTGCTCGCTGACGACGCCGTGAGCGCCGGCCGGGGCGACCGGAACCGCGCGGACGACCGGCCGGCGTACGAGCGGGCCTTCGCCGCGATCGATCGCGACCCGGCGCAACTGCTGCTCGTCGCCGAATCGGCCGACGGCGTGATCGGCACGATGCAGCTGACGCTCATCCCCGGCCTCGCCCGCCGAGGTGCGATGCGCCTGCAGATCGAGGCCGTGCGCGTGCGCAGCGACCGCCGATCGGGCGGCATCGGCGGTCGGATGATCCGGTGGGCGATGGATGCCGCGCCCGCCGCGGGCGCCGCGCTCGTGCAGTTGACCTCGGATGCCGCGCGGGTCGACGCGCATCGCTTCTACGAGCGGCTCGGCTTCACCGCGTCGCACGTCGGATTCAAGTACCGCCCTCCGGCCGGCTAGTCCGCCGCACCCGGGGTCGCCACCCGAGGCCCGAACCGGGTCGGCGGGAGGAGATGTCGGGTGCGGAGGAGTAATCCGCACGACCGACCCTCCCCGGGCGTCGTTCTCCTCCCGTCGCGGCGGTGGCCGCCCTGCTAGTCGGCGGGTTCGACGACGAGCCCCGTTCCGCCGCCGCGGCGAACCGGCTCGGCCGCCGCGGTCATCAGGCCGTTCGCATCCACCTCGATCGCCGCGACGGCGCCGATCTCGGCCGACGTCGTGAACTGATGCCCGTAGGCCGCGAGCGCGGCCTCGAACGCGGCGCGGAACGCCGGCTCCGCGGCCACGGCGGCGGTGTTCCGCTGCGATGCGCGAGGCGCCGCCACCGCCTCGGGCAGGGTCATGCCGAGGTCGATGCGGTTCACGAGCACCTGCGTCACCGACGTGATGATCATCGATCCGCCCGGCGAGCCGACCACGTACCGCACCTCGCCGCCGTCGAGCACGATGGTGGGCGACATCGACGACCTCGGACGCTTGCCCGGCTCGACGATGTTCGGGTCGGCGGGGTTCGGCACGAAGCTGAAGTCGGTGAGCTCGTTGTTCAGCAGGAACCCGCGCCCGGGCACCGTCATGCCCGAGCCTCCGGTCTGCTCGATCGTGAGCGTGTAGGCCACCGCGTTGCCCCACTGGTCGACGACCGAGAGGTGCGTCGTCGAGATGTTCTCGGTGTCGGCATGCTCGTCGAGCGCGACGGCGTCGCAGCCGGCGGCGTCGAGCGGTGCGGGCGGCACGGGCTTCGCCGACGCGGCATCGGGGTCGATCACGCACGCGCGGGCGTCGGCGAACTCCTGGCTCAGCAGGGTCTCGGTCGGCACGTCGACGAACGCCGGGTCGCCGACGTAGGCGTTGCGGTCGGCGAAGGCGTGGGCGGTCGCCTCGAGGTAGAGGTGCAGGCTCTGCACGAGCTCCTCCGGCGAGAGGTCGAAGTTCTCGAGGATGTTGAGCGACTCTCCGACGGTCGTGCCGCCCGATGACGAGGGCGCCATTCCGTAGACGTCGAGGCCGCGGTACTCGACGTGCGTCGGGGCCTGCTCGAGCACCTCGTAGCCGGCGAGGTCGTCGGCCGTGAGGTAGCCGGGGAACGCCGGCAGGGCGGCATCCGGCGTCGTGATGGGATCCTGCACGACGTCGGCGATCTCGTCGGCGATCGGTCCCTCGTAGAAGAGCTCGGTGCCGCGCAGCGAGATCTGCCGCATGGTCTTCGCGAGGTCGAGGTTCTTGAAGATCGACCCGACCTGCGGGGCGTCGCCGTTCGGCAGGAACAGCTCGGCGGTGTCGGGGAAGGCTGCGAACCGCTGTTGGTTGGCGAGCGTCTGGTCGCGGAACGTCTGGTCGACCGTGAAGCCCTTCGTCGCGAGCAGGATGGCGGGCTTCAGCATGTCGCGCAGCGACTCCGTGCCGAAGCGGTCGAGTGCCTCCTCCCAGGTCGCCAGCGTGCCCGGGACGCCGACGGAGAGGCCCGAGGACACCGCGGACGCGAATGGATAGGGGACGCCCGTCGCAGGGTCGATGAACGCGTCGCTCGGCATCCCGGCCGGCGCCGTCTCGCGACCGTCGAGGGTCGTCACGTCTCCCGTCGCGGCGTCGTAGTACACGAAGTACCCGCCACCGCCGATACCGGCGCTGTACGGCTCGGTCACGCCGAGCGCCGCCGCGGTGGCCACGGCCGCATCGACGGCATTGCCGCCGTCGCGGAGCACCTCGAGCCCGACGGCGCTGGCCGAGGCGTCGACCGACGAGACCGCACCGCCGTATCCGGTGGAGGTCGACGGAGCCGGCGGTGTCGGCCGCCCCACCGCGACGCTCGCCGCCGGTGGCGCGGCGAGCGGCTGGGCGATCGCGGGCGCGCCGGTCGCCGCGAGCCCCACCGCGAGCGGAGCTGCGAGCAGGAGCGCCATGCGGCGGCGCACTGGATGTTGGACGACGTTGACCATGGGATTCCCCCGAACTGGGTACGACTGCCGGTGCCACTCACCGTAGACCCGGTCGCGTGCGACGGCAATGCCCTCGTCACCTGAACGTTCGCCATGGATCGCTCCCGGATGTCACGGCCCCGGCGTACCCTGAACTCATGCGCCCGAGCGACACCGGGGCGCGCCGGCGCTTCAGCCGGTGGATCCCCGCCATCGCCGCACCGATCGCGATCGGCGTCGGTGTCGTGCTCGTGCCGTTGCAGGCCCAGGCGGCGGTCGACCTCCCCGATCTCACGCCTGCCGAGCTCCTCGAGCTCGCCGCGTCGAGCGAGGTCGACGCGCTCTCCGGCACGATCGAGCAGAGCTCCGAGCTGGGCCTTCCCGACCTCTCGGGTCTCAGCGGTCCCATGGGCGGCGGGCCCGGCGACGATGACGGCGACGGGGCATCCGCCACCGATCTCGACGACCTCATCTCACTTGCGACCGGCACGCACACCGCGCGGGTCTACCTCGACGACGAGCACGCCCGGCTGCAGGTGCTCGACCCGCTCGCCGAGCGCGACGTGTACGTGAGCGAGACCGACGCCTGGGTGTACGACTCCCGGGCGGCGGCGGCGACCCACCTCGTCTTCCCCGATGAGGCCGAGCTCGAGGCGCTGCGCGACGTCGCACGTGGCGAGGCGGCTGAAGTGCGCGACCGGCTCGAGGCCGAGCTGGGCGCCCCCCTGCCGACGCCCGACGAGGTGCTCGAGCGGGCCCTCGCGGCGCTCGACGAGTCGACCGAGGTCTCGGTCGGCAGCGACGCCCGCGTCGCCGGGCGAGAGGTCTACGAACTGCGCCTCGAGCCGCGCGACGACGACACGCTCGTCGGCGCGATCGCCGTTGCGATCGACGGCGAGCACGGCGTGCCGCTCGCGGCATCCGTCACCGCTCGCGGCGCCGACGAGCCCGCGTTCCGCGTCGCGTTCACCGACGTGTCGTTCGAGGCCCCCGACGCGTCGGTGTTCGCGTTCACGCCGCCCGACGGCACCGAGGTCACGGAGCATGTCGTGCCCGTGCCGACCCCGGCCGAGCTCGAGCAGTGGAGGGCCGAGGCCGAGGCTGCGCCCCCGACCGACGGCGAGCGGATGCCGCGGCCCATCGTGCACGGCGAGGGCTGGTCGGCCGTCGTCGAACTGCCCGTTGGCACTGCACCCGCGTTCGGCGCGGAGTCGGGCGACTCGAGCGCCGGCGGCGAGGCATCCGCGATGCTCGACTCCCTCACCGAGTCGGTCGACGGCGGTCGCGTGCTGCAGACCTCGCTCCTCACGGTGCTCTTCACCGACGACGGCCGCGTGCTCGCGGGCGCGGTGACCGCCGATCGCCTGCTCGACGCCGCCGCGAGCGGTCGCTGACGGGCACCGCGCGTGCCCGACCCGGCGATCGAGTCGCACGGTCTCACGAAGCGGTTCGGCACGCAGCTCGCCGTCGACGGCATCGATCTCGCGGTTCCGCGTGGTGCCGTCTTCGGATTCCTCGGACCGAACGGGTCGGGCAAGACCACGACCATCCGCATGCTGCTCGGGCTCGTCGCGGCGACCGCGGGCGAGGCCCGCGTGCTCGGGGCCGAGATGCCGCGGCACGTCGACGCCGTGCTGCCTCGGGTGGGCGCGCTCGTCGAGGGCCCGGCGTTCTCGCCGTTCCTCTCAGGAGAGGCGAACCTGCGCCGCTTCGACACCGCCGACCGGCAGTCGTCAGGGCGCACGCGCGCGGCTCGTGTGGCATCCGCCCTCGAACGCGTCGGCCTCTCGCATGCGGCACGGAAGAAGGTGCACGCGTACTCGCTCGGGATGAAGCAGCGGCTCGGTCTCGCGAACGCGCTGCTCATGCCGCGGGAGCTGCTCGTGCTGGATGAGCCGACCAATGGGCTCGACCCGCAGGGCACGCGCGAGGTGCGCGGGCTGATCCGTTCGCTCGCCGACGACGGCACGACGGTCTTCGTCTCCAGTCACCTGCTCGCCGAGGTCGAGCAGGTGTGTTCGCACGTCGGCGTCATGAGCGCCGGGCGGCTCGTGGCGCAGGGCACCCTCGACGAGTTCCGCGCCGACGGGGAATCGCGGGTGCTCGTTCGCACGCCCGACGTCGAGCGGGCGCGTGGGGTGCTGGCCGCGCTCGGGCTCGGGCCGGAGCCGAGCGAGGGCGACGGCATCGTCACGGCGCGACTGGCCGGGCCGACCTCCCCGACGCCCGAGGCGATCGTCGCGGCGCTCGTCGCGGGCGACGTGCGGGTGCGCGGGTTCGCGACCGAGCGCGAGAGCCTCGAGCAGCGCTTCATCGAGCTCACCGGAGAGGGGTTCGACGTTGTCCAGTAGCGCGCTCCTCGGATCCGAGCTCCTCACCCTCTTCCGCCGCCGCCGCACGTGGGCGATGCTCGGCGCACTCGCGCTCATCCCGGTGCTCATCGGCATCGCGTTGCGGCTCGCCGGGCCCGCCCCCGCCGGGAGGGGGCCGGCGTTCCTCAGCCAGGTCACCGAGAACGGGCTCTTCGTCGGCGTGACCGCGATGGTCGTCGCGACCCCGCTGTTCCTCCCGCTCACGATCGGCGTCGTTGCCGGCGACTCCATCGCCGGCGAGGCGAGCCACGGCACCCTGCGCTACCTGCTCATCGCTCCCGCCGGACGCATCCGCCTGCTCGTGGTGAAGTACCTCGCGGCGGCCGCGTTCTGCGCCGCGGCGACCCTCACGGTCGTCGTCGCCGGCACACTCGTCGGGTGGGTGCTCTTCCCCATCGGGCCCGCGACGCTGCTCTCGGGCGCGACCGTGAGCGTCGGCGAGGCGCTCGTCCGCTTCCTCGCCATCGCCGCGTACGTGACGGTCTCGCTCCTCGGGATGTCGGCGATCGGCCTGTTCCTCTCGACCCTCACGACCGTGCCGGTCGGCGCGATGGCCGCGACCGCGATCCTCGCCGTCGTCTCGCAGATCCTCGACGCGCTGCCCCAGCTCGAGCCGCTGTCGCCATGGCTCTTCACGCACTACTGGCTCGGCTTCGGCGACTTCCTGCGCGAGCCGCCGGTGTGGGACTCCTTCGGCGACAACGCCCTGTTGCAGGCGGGGTACCTCGCCGTCTTCGGCTCGCTGGCCGTCGGCCGTTTCCTGACCAAGGACGTGCTGTCGTGACGGATGCCTCGACGCTCGCTCAGGCCCGGAGGCCCACCGCGTCGTGCGCCCAGAACGACCACGCGTAGACGACGGTGCCCGTCATCCACGGCTCGTACGCGGGCAGGAGTGCGACCTGGAACGCGGCATCAGGGATCCGCAGCGAGGGCTTCCGGAACCCGAGCTCTCCGGCGGGCCGGAAGCCGAACCGGGAGTAGTAGCGGGGGTCGCCCTCGAGCAGCACGAACGGCGAACCCGACGCGGATGCCGCCTCGAGCGCGCGGCGAACGAGAGCACCGCCCACCCCGGCGCCCTGGCGCGCAGGCGCCACGGCGAGCGGGCTCAGCACCGGAGCCGGAACCAAGCGCGCTGCGGTGTCGAGCAGGCTCGCCGTCACCAGCACGTGGCCGACGACCTCGCCGTCGGCTTCGGCGACGAACGACGAGCCGCCGAGGTCCGCGATCGTCGGCCGGAGGTCGTCGACGATCGCGTTGACCGTGCGGCCGTGGTCTCCGAATGCGGCGATATGCAGCCGAGCGACCGCCTCGGCGTCGTGAGGCTGCTCGGTGCGGATGATGAACGGGTCGACGCGCATCGAACCAGTATCGCGGGGTCCTCCACCGGCGGCTTGTCAGTACGCGGCCCCCTGCAGGGTGCCGACGACCGCGTCATCGGTGTCCCAGACGGAGCAGCTGATCACTCGGTCGCCTGCCGCCCAGGCGTCGGGCCCGGCGTGATACGTCGTCACCTCGAGCTCGGACGCCTCGAAGGGGATGCCGATGAAATCGGCGAAGCGGTCGAGGCAGCCGGCGAGCGCCTCGGCGTGCAGGGCATCGCCACCGGGGTAGGGCCCGTCGGGCAGCTCGAACTGGTCGAAGATCTCATCGTCGTGCGGGACGTCGCACGGGACCCGCGCCTCGCGCAGCTCGCGCTGGTCCTTGCGCACGTCGAAGCACTCGCCGACCGAGGGGCGGTACGGAAGGTCGGCAGCCTGCGGCTCCGCCGGCGGCGGGGTGACCGGGACGGGTGGTGGCACCGCGCCGGGGATCGGTCGTTCGGCGGCCAGCGGGGTGGACGGCGAACCGTCGAGCGCGGGCGTGCCGGCGCAGGCGCCGAGCGAGAGCAGCGCGAGGCCGGCGAGTGCCGCGAGCCCGATCGTCGCGAGACGCGTCGCCCCTGATGCTCCGGGCTGCCGGCGCGCACGGGCGCGGCTCACGACTGACACCGATTCAGCCGGTTACCTGGTCGAGGGGGTGGTCGTGCGTGCGGCCTCCGCGGCGGCGGCGGCGCGGCGCTCGCCGAAGCTCGGGGGCAGGGCGCAGTAGTCGTAGAAGTACCGGCTCGGCGCCGCTTCATCGGTCACGTCGACGTTGACGTTGACGCCGACATGCGGCAACTCGTCGCCGGCGAGCGTCCAGACGGTGAAGTGCCAGATCCCGCGCACCGCGTCGTTGAGCAGTCGCCGGCCGTCGACCACGAGCACCGTCTCGTCGCCCGTGGCATCCGCCAGCGTCCCGGCCCGGAACGGCTCGACGACCTCGTGACGCAGGGTCGCCTCGTCGACATCACCGACCGACCGGCGCCGCACGGTCTGCCCGCGCTCGACGAGCACCGCCGCAAGGTCGTCGGCGAATCGCTCGGCATGATCGTCGGCGGCACCCTCGATCGCGACGAGTCGCCGTCCGGCCCACGAATTGTGCAGAAACTCGTCGGCGATCCACTCGAGCAGGGCTCGCCGCTTCTCGCTCAGCTCAGCCATGCTCCAAGGCTACGCCCGGAGCGCCCGCGCGACATCCGAGAAGGCGATGAGCGGCCGTCCCGTGACCGGGTGCTCGATGACGGATGCCTCGACGCCCCAGACCTCGCGGATGAGGTCGGGCGTCAGTACCGCCTGCGGCTCGCCCGCGGCGACCACGCGCCCGCCCGAGAGCACGATGACGTGGTCGGCGTAGGCCCCCGCGAGCGACAGGTCGTGCAGAGCGGCGAGCACGGTGAGTCCGCCGCGCGCGAGTTCGCGCAGCAGGTGGAGCGTCATGAGCTGCGCGCGGATGTCGAGGTGGTTCGTCGGCTCATCGAGCAGCAGAAGCTCGGGCTCCTGCGCCAGCGCCCGCGCGAGGTTCACGCGCTGGCGCTCACCGCCCGAGAGCGAGGCGTACTCGCGGTCGGCGAGATCGGCCACGCCGGTGTCCTCGAGCGAGCGGTCGACGACGACTCGGTCGATCCTGCCGGGCCCGGCGAAGACTCCGACGTGCGGAGTGCGCCCGAGCATGACGACCTCGTCGACTCGGAGGCCGGGGGCCTCCGTCACCTCCTGCTCGGCGAGCGCCACGAGACGGGCTCGGTCGCGTCGGCGCAGGGTGGCGAGGTCGTGCTCGCCGAGGCGCGCCGTTCCGGCATCCGCTCGCTCGACGCCCGCGATGACATGCAGGAGGGTCGACTTGCCGGCGCCGTTCGGGCCGAGCAGCGCGCCGACGCCGCCCGCCGGCACGGTGCAGTCGATGCCGTCGATGATGAGGCGCCGACCGCGGGCGAAGCTGATGCGGTCGACGTGCAGCGAACGGTCGGCGGGCGTCACGACCATCTCCGCGATCTGAGCATGAGCACGGCGAACACGGGGCCGCCGATGAGCGCCGTGAGGATGCCGACCGGCAGCTCGCGCGGATCGAAGAGCGTGCGGGCCCCGGTGTCGGCCCACACGAGGAAGACCGCGCCGGCGAGGGCCGAGAGCGGGAGCAGCGCGCGGTGCCTCGAGCCGACGAGCAGGCGCACGGCGTGCGGGAGGATGAGCCCGACGAAGCCGATCGAGCCGCTCACCGCGACGAGCGCGCCCGTGAGCAGCGCCGTGCCCGTGAGGAGCAGCCCGCGACTGCGGCCGACGTGCACGCCGAGCGCAGCCGCCGCGGAGTCGCCGAACGCGAAGGCGTCGAGCGTGCGCGCGCTCGCGAGAAGCGGAATGCCGATCAGCACGAGGGCACCGCCCGCGATCGCGACCGACCACCAGTCGGTGCCCGCGAGCGAGCCGAGCAGCCAATTGAGGATCTCGCGGTAGCTGTCGCCGGTCGCGCTCCAGAAGATGACGAGGCTCGTGACGGCGCCGAAGACGCTCGACACGGCGAGGCCCGCGAGCACGGTGCGCGTCGGGGTGAGCGCGCCCGCGGCGTTCGCGAGGGCGAGGGTCGCTGCCAGGGCGGCGAGCGCACCGACGAAGGCCGCGAACGGCAGCAGGAGGCCGGCGCCGAGCACGATCACGATGACCGCGCCCACCGACGCCCCCGACGACAGTCCGAGCAGGTACGGGTCGGCGAGCGGGTTGCGGGTGAGCGCCTGCATGACCGCCCCGCAGAGGGCGAGACCGGCGCCGACGGCAGCGGCGGTGAGCACCCGCGGCATCCGCAGTTCCCAGACGATGCCGTCGCGCAGCGGGGTCAGGGTGGGCTCGCCGAGGCCGAGGTGGGCGGCGACGCTCGCGAGCACGTCGGCAGGGCTGAGGCCGGCCGGTCCGATCGTCACGGCGGCGATGACGGATGCGGCGAGCAGCGCGCCGAGCGCGACGGCCCAGAGGCCGGTGCGTCCGCCCTCGCGCCTCCGCTCGCGCTCGGGCCCGCTCGATCCGGCCGATCCGCTCGGCAACGCAGCGAGCGGGGCCGTCGTGCGGCCGCGTGCTCCTGTTCCGGACGGCGCCGTGCGCACGGTGCCGGTTCTCGCGAGGGATCGGGTCATCAGCCCTCCAGCGCCTCGAGCTGCTCGACGAGCGAGGCCACGGCGTCGACGTTGCGCACCCCGGCCTCGGTCGCGGGGAAGTCGACGACGAGATAGCGCCGCTGCTGCACCGCCGGCAGCGCGGCCGTCGCGGCGTTCTGCTCGAGGTGCGCGATCTTCTGCTCCGCGGTGTTCCACGCGGCGTCGACGAGCACGATGACGTCGGGGTTCGCGGCGACGATCGCCTCCCAGCCCATCGGGGTCCACGTGTCCTCGACGTCGGCGGCGATGTTCTCGAGCCCGGCGGCGGCCATGATCATCTGCGGTGCGCCGATGCCCGCACCGACGAAGGGCGTGTCGTCGCCCGAGCTGTACCAGAGCGCGCTGAGGCCGGCCTCGCTCGGCTCGACGGCATCGAGCTTCGCGCGCTGCTCGGCCACGAGCTCCGCGGCGGCATCCGGAACGCCGAAGATCGCACCGGCCTCCTCGAATTCGCGGAACACCTCGTCGAAGGTGAGCGGGTCCGGCATGTAGCCCTCGCCCTTGCAGGCCGCGGGCGCGACGTACGTCGCGACGCCGAGCTTCGCGAGGACGTCACGATCTCCGGCACCCTCGGCCGTGAGGTTCGACTCCCAGCCGGCGAAGACGAGGTCGGGCTCGACGGCGAGCGTCGCCTCCTGCGACGGCACCTTGTCGGAGAGCACCCGGAGTTCGGATGCCGCGTCGGCGAAATCGTCGGGCACCGGACCGTCGCTGAACGCGGTGCCGATGACGCGGTCCTCGAGCCCGAGCGCGAGCAGCAGCTCGAGGGTCGACGACTTGATCGTGACCACGCGCTCGGGAGCCGATTCGAAGGTCACCTCGGTGCCGCAGTTGTCGATCGAGAGGGGGTAGCCGGATGCCGCAGCGCCGGCGGTCTCGTCGGCGGCGCCCGGCGAACCGGCGTCGGCCGCGCTCGCACAACCGGCGAGGAGCAGCACCGCGGCGACGGGAGCGGCGGCGAACAGGGCGGAACGGCGTGCGGGCATGGATCCTCCGGGATGGCGTGCAAGTGCATGACTCCGACGAGGTCGGGGACTCGCGGCCCAATCCCGGGCCACACGCATCGATCAGATCCAGATCGATGGGTCGTGGCTATGCTACTCCCGCGCCGACCCTCCGCGGGGCGTGGCGGAGGCGAGATCGAACGCCGCGCCGGCGAGCGCGGCCGACGTGTCGAGGTCGCGCATCCAGAGCGGCACCGCGGTCGCGACGAGCCCGAGCGCTTCGAGCGGCGCTGCGGCAGCGGCATCCGTCTCATCGACGAGCCAGCCGTCGAGCAGCCCGCCCGACCGCCGCGCCCCGTAATGGCGGCCGACGGCCTCGGCGGTGGTCTCGACGCCGATGACGGGCAGGCACGCGTCGGCCATGCCACGCACGACCTTTCCGCCGATGATCGGCGAGACGCCGACGACGGGCGCGTGGGTCTCGCCGAGCGCCTCGCGGATGCCCGGCACGGCGAGGATCGTGCCGATCGAGACGACCGGGTTCGACGGCGCGATGAGCACGACGTCGGCTCCGAGGATCGCCTCGACGACGCCAGGCGCCGGGGCCGCCGTGTCGAGGTGCTGCTGCCGGAACGCCACGGCGGGCAGCGCCGCCCGGTACCGCGTCCACCACTCCTGGAAGTGCATGGCCCGCTCGCCCTCGGGCACGTCGGGGTCGGCGACCTCGACCCACGTGTCGACCTCGGTGTCGGTCGCCGGCAGCAGTCGGACCCCGAGCGGCCACCGCCGCTGCAGGCGCTCCGCGACCTCCGAGACGGTCGCGCCCTCGCGCAGCCACGCCGTGCGGGCGAGGTGCGTGCCGAGGTCGAGGTCGCCCAGGGTGAACCAGGGCCAGCCGACGCCCCACTCGCGCAGCTCGCCGGCGACCCGCTCGGTCTCGCCGGCTCGACCCCACCCGCGTTCGGCGTCGTTCACGCCCGCGAGCGAGTAGAGCAGCGAGTCGAAGTCGGGCATGAGTCGCACGCCGGCGAGCCAGATGTCGTCGCCGGTGTTCACGACGACGGCGACGGATGCCTCGGTGCCGCCGTTCCCGTCGGGCCAGCGCCGAGCGCACTCCTCGCGTACGCCGCGCACGAAGCGCGACCCTCCGACTCCGCCCGCGAGCACTGTGATCCGCACCTTGCCACGCTACCGCTGGCGTTCCACGCGCGGCGGGTCCACGATGGAGGCACGAGATCCGCACCGGCGCGGGAGGCCTCATGAATTCGACACCGAACCCCACTCACCGGACGATCGCCCTGGTGGGCGCGGCGGGTTCGGGCAAGACCACGTTCGCCGAGGCGCTGCTGCTCCGCGCCGGCGTCATCCCGAGGGCGGGCAGCGTCGAGCAGGGCACGACCGTGTGCGATCGCGACCCCGAGGAGATCGCTCGCGGCACGACGCTCTCGATCTCGCTCGCACCGCTCAACTGGAGCGCATCCGACGGCAGCGAGCACGACGTCACCCTCATCGACACCCCGGGGCATCCCGACTTCATCGGAGGCGTCGACACGGCGCTCTCGGTGGCGGATGCCGCAGCCGTCGTCGTGAGCGCGGTCGACGGTGTCGCGGCGGGCACCAGGTTCGCGTGGGCGGCGGCCGGCGCGGCGGGCGTGCCGCGTTTCATCGTGATCACGCAGGAGGACAAGGCACGCGCCGACTTCCACCGGGTGCTCGGCGAGCTGCGCACCGCGTTCGGCGAACGGCTGTGGCCGCTCGAGCTGCCGCTCGGCGAGGAGCAGGCCTTCCACGGCGTCGCCGATGTGCTGAGCGAGCGGGCGCTCGACTACGACGACGCGGGTCGCCACCGGGAAGGTCCGCTGCCGCCCGAGGCGGAGGCGGAAGAGCACCGCATGCACCTCGACGTGACCGAGGAGATCGTCTCGCACGACGATGCCCAGCTCGAGGCGTACCTCGAGGGCGATGAGCCGACCCCCGCCGAACTGGAACGCACGCTCGCGCGCGAGGTCGCCTCGGGCGAGGCGGTGCCCGTCGTCGTGTGCTCGGCGGTCAACGGCACGGGTGTCGATCGGGTGCTCGACCTGCTGTGCGAGCTCGCGCCGTCGGCGCTCGATCGCGACGGCCGGGTCCTCGTCGGCGACGGGGCATCCGCCGCACCGCTGCCCGTCGCGCCGAGCGCCGACGGCGAGCCGCTCGTGCACGTGTTCCGCACGGTGGCCGATCCCTTCGTCGGGCAGGTGTCGATGCTGCGGGTGCGCTCGGGCACCGTCCGCACGGGTGATCGGCTGCGCAACGCCACGACGGGTGCCGATGAGCGCATCCACGGGCTCTTCAGGCTGCGGGGCGCCGAGCATCTCCCCGTCGAGTCGCTACGGGCCGGCGAGGTCGGTGCCGTCGGCAAGCTCACGGGCTCGCCGTCGGGTTCGCTGCTGTGGGCGCGAGCGAGCGGCCGGGCCCGGCCCGTGCCTCCGCCGCGCCGGCCGCCGGTGTTCGGGGTGACCCTCTCGCCGGTCTCGCAGTCCGACGACGAGAAGCTGTCGACGGCCCTCGCCCGGCTCGTGGCCGAGGACCCGACGCTCGTCGTGGATCGCGCCGGCGACGCGACCCTGCTGCGCGGGCTCGGCGACACGCATGTCGCCGTCGCGGTCGAACGGCTCGCCCGGGTCTTCGGCGTGCACGTCACGACCGGACCGGCCCCCGTGGCGTATCGCGAGACGATCGCGGGCACCGTCGAGGCCGAGGGCAAGCTCAAGAAGCAGTCGGGCGGGCATGGTCAGTTCGCCATCGTGCACGTGCGTGTCTCGCCGCTGCCGACCGGCGGAGGATTCGAGTTCGTCGACTCGGTCGTGGGCGGTGCGGTTCCCAGGGCGTACATCCCCGCCGTCGAGAAGGGGGCGCGTGATGCCCTTGTGACCGGCGGGCCGCAGGGGCATCCGGTCGTCGACGTGCGCGTCGAGCTCTTCGACGGCAAGGCGCACTCGGTCGACTCGTCGGAGATGGCCTTCCGCACGGCGGGCTCGCTCGGCGTCAAGGCGGCGCTCGCCGAGGCGGGCACGGTGCTGCTCGAACCCGTGTCGACGGTGAGCGTGACGGTGCCGTCGGAACTGCAGGGCGCCGTGCTCACCGACCTGTCGGGCCGTCGCGGACGGGTGAGCGCGACCGAGTCGACCGACGACGGGCGCGCTCGCGTCGTGGCGCAGGTGCCCGAGGCCGAACTCGGCCGCTACGTGCTCGACCTGCGCTCGCTCACAGCCGGACAGGCCGAGCTCGAGATCACCCCCGATCGCCACGTGAAGGTGCCGAGCTCGGTCAAGGCGTGAGGCGCGCCGGCGGGGACGTGCGGATGCCGCGAGGCCTCAGTAGCCGCCCGCGGCGAGGTGCTTCGCCGCCGTCGCGAGGGCGTCGGCCACCTCGTCGACGCCGTCACGCACCGCGCCCACCGTGACGCGCACGAACTCGGACGGCGCTCGCCCGCGCCGCCCGCGCGCGGCATCCGTCGCCCCTGCCGCGAGGAACGGGGTTCCGGCGGCGACGCGGATGCCGGCCGCCGCGAGCTGCACGAGCGCCGAACGCTCGCTCAGCACCGGCATCCAGAGGTTGATGCCGTCGGCGGGCGCGACCATCACTCCCCGCGCCCGCAGGGCGTCGCCGAGCGCACGCTGCCGCGTGTAGTACTGCCGCCGGGCCTCGGCGACGGCGTCGATCGAGCCGCCGTCGGTCAACAGGTCGAGCAGGATCGTCTGCAGCATCCGCGACGTCCAGCCGGGCCCGAGCATGCGGCGCGACGTGATGTGGTCGACCAGCTCGCGCGGCCCGCCGAGCGCGGCGATGCGCAGGTCGGGCCCGTGCGACTTCGAGAAGCTGCGCACGTGCACGACGCGGTCTGGGAGCGCGGTGCCGAGCGTCACGTCGCCCTCGGTCGAGATGAGCCCCGAGTGGTCGTCCTCGATGACGACGAGGTCGTCGACATCGCTCGCCGAACGGATGACCCGCGCCAGCGCGTCGGCTCGCTCGGGCGTCATCGACGCGCCCGTCGGGTTCTGCGCGCGCGGCTGCAGCAGCACCGCGACCGGCCTGCGCAGCAGCGCGCGTGCGAGCGAATCGGGCAGCACGCCGTGCTCGTCGAGGCGCACGGGCACCGCCTCGGCACCGAGGACGTCGAGCAGGTCGAGGAACGGCGGGAAGCCCGGGCTCTCGACCACGACCCGGTCGCCGAAGCGTACGAGCTGCTCGAGCGTGCGCGAGATCGCGTCGAGGGCGCCGTCGACGACCATGATCGACTCGGCCGCCGACGGCCAGGAGTCGGCGAGCACGGCCGCGAGGCCCGGGATGACGGGCTCCGCCTGGTAGCTGCCGGTCTCGGCTCGGGCCGACACCCGCGAGAGCGCCGGCCCGAGCGGCGGCAGCAGCAGCGGGTCGGGGGTGCCGCGCGAGAGATCGAGGCGAACGGGGTCGTTCGGCGCCGCCATGCCACGCATCCGCGGCGCGAGCCAGCGCGGCGAGTGGTGGCGCACGAAGCTGCCGGCCCGGCCGCGCGATTCGATGAGACCGGCGCCGGCGAGCGCCTGCCAGGCCTGGCTCACGGTGGCAGGGCTCACGCCGAGGGCCGTGCCGAGCTCGCGCACGGTCGGGAGTCGCTGCCCGCCGCCGAGCTCACCGGTGTTGATGAGCCGTGCGATCACCCCGGCGATGCCGCGCGGAGTCGTGTCGGGGAACTCGGTGAGCGAGGTGAGCGAGATGAGCGCGCTCGGCCCGGAGCCCACCACCCGATCGTCCTTCACATGAATACCTGACACGACCATTGCCTCCTCACGAAGCAAGGGACAGGATAAGTAACCACAACGTCACAGTGCGAAACACAAGAGAAATGTTCACGCCGAAGAATAACAGAACGGCGACGGCAACGACGCCGAACAACTCAGGAGGCAAGATGACGATCGTCAGGGCGGCCATCACGCAGACGACCTGGACCGGTGACAAGGATTCGATGCTCGACAAGCACGAGCAGTTCGCGCGCCAGGCGAAGGAGCAGGGCGCGCAGATCATCTGCTTCCAGGAGCTGTTCTACGGGCCGTACTTCGGCATCACGGAAGACGTGAAGTACTACGACTACGCCGAGCCCGCCGACGGCCCCGTGGTGCAGCGCTTCGCGGCGCTCGCGAAGGAGCTCGGACTGGTCATGGTGCTGCCCATCTA
>JAPSJT010000026.1 GCA_031178045.1 Agromyces sp. | reverse complement strand
CGGCGCGCGCGGACGCACACTCGGCGAGGCGGTGTTCGCGACGGGCATGACCGGCTACCAGGAGACCCTCACCGACCCCTCCTACGCCGGGCAGATCGTCATGATGACCGCACCGCACATCGGCAACACGGGCATGAACGACGAGGACATGGAGTCCGCCCGGATCTGGGTCGCCGGCTTCATCGTGCGCGACCCTTCCCGCGTGGTCTCGAACTTCCGCTCGCAGCGGAGCCTCGACGACGACCTCGCCGCATCCGGTGTGGTCGGAATCAGCGGCATCGACACGCGCGCGCTCACGCGCCACCTCCGTTCGGCCGGTGCGATGCGCGCGGGCATCTTCTCGGGTGATGACGCGCTGCTCACGCCGGGGGAGCAGCTCGAGCTCGTGCAGAGCGCTGCCGACATGCGCGGCCTGAACCTCTCGGGCACGGTCTCGACCACCGAGGCCTACTCCCTGCCCGCCGAGGGCGAGCGCGTCGGCTCCGTCGCGGTGCTCGACCTCGGCGTGAAGACGTCGACGCTGAAGTACCTCGCCGAACGCGGATTCGACGTGCACGTCGTGCCGCAGTCGATCACGCCCGAGGAGGTGCTCGCCCTCAAGCCCGACGCGCTCTTCTTCTCGAACGGTCCGGGTGACCCCGAGGCATCCGACCGGCATGTCGACCTGCTCCGCACGACGCTGCGCGAGGGCGTGCCCTACTTCGGCATCTGCTTCGGCAACCAGCTGCTCGGCCGTGCGCTCGGCTTCGGCACGTACAAGTTGCCCTTCGGGCACCGCGGCATCAACCAGCCCGTGCTCGACAAGGGCACCGGGCGGGTCGAGATCACGGCGCACAACCACGGCTTCGCCGTGGATGCGCCGATCGACCGGGTGAGCGAGTCGAGCGAGGGCTTCGGCCGTGTCGAGGTGAGCCACTACGACCTCAACGACAACGTCGTCGAGGGGCTCAACTGCCTCGACATCCCGGCCTTCTCGGTGCAGTACCACCCCGAGTCCGCGGCGGGCCCGCACGACGCCAACTACCTCTTCGACCGGTTCCGCGACATGGTCATCGCGAGCAAGGAGAACAACGCCTGATGCCCAAGCGCGACGATATTACGAGCGTCCTCGTCATCGGATCGGGTCCGATCGTCATCGGTCAGGCGGCCGAGTTCGATTATTCGGGCACGCAGGCCTGCCGCGTGCTGCGCGAGGAGGGCGTACGCGTCATCCTCGTGAACCCGAATCCGGCGACGATCATGACCGACCCCGGCTTCGCCGATGCGACGTACGTCGAACCCATCACCCCCGAGATCATCGAGTCGATCATCGTCAAGGAGCGCCCCGACGCAGTGCTGCCGACCCTCGGCGGTCAGACGGCGCTCAACGCGGCGATCGCGCTGCACGACGCCGGCATCCTGCAGAAGCACGGCGTCGAGCTCATCGGCGCGAAGGTCGAGGCGATCCGCAAGGGCGAGGACCGACAGCTCTTCAAGGACCTCGTGATCGAGGCGGGCGCGGATGTCGCGCGCTCGCACGTCGCGAAGACGGTCGACGAGGCGAAGGAGTTCGCCCTCGATCTCGGCTACCCGCTCGTGGTACGGCCCTCGTTCACGATGGGCGGCCTCGGCTCGGGCTTCGCGTACACCGAGGAGGACCTCGTCCGTATCGTGTCGCAGGGCCTGCACGACTCCCCGACGACCGAGGTGCTCCTCGAGGAGTCGATCCTCGGGTGGAAGGAGTACGAGCTCGAGCTCATGCGCGACACGGCCGACAACACGGTCGTCGTCTGCTCCATCGAGAACGTCGATCCCGTCGGGGTGCACACGGGCGACTCGATCACGGTCGCTCCGGCGCTCACCCTCACCGACCGCGAGTACCAGAACCTCCGCGACATCGGCATCGACATCATCCGCGCGGTGGGGGTCGACACCGGCGGCTGCAACATCCAGTTCGCGGTGAACCCCGAGACGGGTCGCGTGATCGTCATCGAGATGAACCCGCGCGTCTCGCGGTCGAGCGCACTCGCCTCGAAGGCGACCGGCTTCCCGATCGCGAAGATCGCGGCGAAGCTCGCGATCGGCTACCGGCTCGACGAGATCCCGAACGACATCACGCGCGTGACCCCCGCGAGCTTCGAGCCGACGCTCGACTACGTCGTCGTGAAGGTGCCGCGGTTCGCGTTCGAGAAGTTCCCCGCCGCCGACCCGACGCTCACGACCACCATGAAGTCGGTCGGCGAGGCCATGGCCATCGGCCGCAACTATGCGACGGCGCTGCAGAAGGCGCTCCGCTCGCTCGAGAAGCGCGGGTCCTCGTTCCACTGGGGCGAGGAGCCACGAAGCGCCGCCGAGCTCGTCGAGGCCAGCCGCACGCCGACGGACGGCCGCATCGTGCTCGTGCAGCAGGCGCTGCGCAAGGGCGCGAGCGTCGAGCAGTTGTTCGAGGCGACGAAGATCGACCCCTGGTTCCTCGACCAGATCCTGCTCATCAACGAGGTCGCCGAGACGGTCGCGAATGCCGAGGCGCTCGACCACGACACCCTGCTGCTCGCGAAGGACCACGGCTTCTCCGACGCCCAGATCGGCCAGCTGCGCGGGTTCGGCGAGGCGGATGCCCGCGAGGTGCGGCACATCCTCGGCATCCGCCCGGTGTACAAGACCGTCGACACGTGCGCGGGGGAGTTCCCGGCGCTCACGCCGTACCACTACTCGAGCTACGACGTCGAGACGGAGGTCGAGCCGAGCGACCGGCGCAAGGTCGTGATCCTCGGCTCGGGTCCGAACCGCATCGGCCAGGGTGTCGAATTCGACTACTCGTGCGTGCACGCCTCGTTCGCGCTCTCCGATGCGGGCTTCGAGACGATCATGATCAACTGCAACCCCGAGACCGTGTCGACCGACTACGACACGAGCGACCGGCTGTACTTCGAGCCGCTCACGCTCGAGGACGTGCTCGAGGTGATCCACGCCGAGTCGCAGACCGGCGAGCTCGTCGGGGTCGTCGTGCAGCTCGGCGGGCAGACCGCGCTCGGGCTCGCGAAGGGCCTCGAGGCGGCGGGCATCCCGATCCTCGGAACGAGTCCCGACGCGATCGACCTTGCCGAAGAGCGCGGGCTGTTCTCGGGCATCCTCGACCAGGCGGGGCTCCTCGCGCCGAAGAACGGCACGGCGATCGACCTCACCGGCGCCGTGCACGTCGCCGAGGGCATCGGCTACCCGGTGCTCGTACGCCCGAGCTACGTGCTCGGCGGTCGGGGCATGGAGATCGTCTACGACTCCGCGTCGCTCGCCGACTACTTCGCACGCATCGAGGGCCAGGGCATCGTCGGACCGAGTCATCCGCTGCTCGTCGACCGCTTCCTCGACGACGCGATCGAGATCGACGTCGACGCGCTCTACGACGGCACCGACCTCTACGTCGGCGGCGTGATGGAGCACATCGAGGAGGCCGGCATCCACTCCGGCGACTCGAGCTGCACCCTGCCGCCCGTGACGCTCGGCCGCGCCGAGGTCGATCGGGTACGCGAGGCGACGCGTGCGATCGCCGAGGGCATCGGCGTGCGCGGGCTTCTCAACGTGCAGTTCGCGATCGGCGCCGGCGTGCTCTACGTGCTCGAGGCGAACCCGCGCGCGAGCCGCACCGTGCCGTTCGTCTCGAAGGCACTGGGCATCCCGCTCGCGAAGGCCGCGAGCCGCATCATGGTCGGTGCGACCATCGCCGAGCTCGTCGCCGAAGGGATGCTCCCGGCGTCCGACGGCTCGCGCGTCCCGCTCGACGCGCCGGTCGCCGTCAAGGAGGCCGTGCTCCCGTTCCACCGGTTCCGCACGCGCGAGGGCACCATGGTCGACTCCGTGCTCGGCCCCGAGATGCGCTCGACGGGTGAGGTCATGGGCATCGATCGCGACTTCCCGCGCGCCTTCGCGAAGAGCCAGCTGGCCGCCTACGGCGGCATGCCGGCGTCGGGCACGGTGTTCGTCTCGGTCTCCGACCGCGACAAGCGCTCGATCATCCTCCCGGTCCTCCGCATGCAGCAGCTCGGCTACGAGATCGCCGCGACCGAGGGCACGGCCGAGGTGCTGCGGCGCAACGGCATCCGAGCTCGGGAGGTGCTGAAGTACAGCGACAAGCCGTCCCCCGACGCCGCGTCCGTCGTCGAGCTCATCCACCGCGGTGAGGTGGATGTCGTGGTCAACACGCCGAGCGGCCGTTCCGCCCGTGCCGACGGCTACGAGATCCGCGCTGCGGCGGTCGCCGCCGACATCCCGCTCTTCACGACGATCGCCGAGCTGTCGGCCGCCGTCGCCTCGCTCGACGTCGTGAAGGACGGATTCGAGGTCACGAGCCTGCAGGAGTACGCCCGGCGGCGGGCGGTGGCGACGGCGTGAGCGAGCTGATCCCCTTCGGCGACCGGCTCGAGGCCGTCTTCGCCGCATACGGTCGCCTGTGCGTCGGCATCGACCCGCACGCATCGCTCCTCGCGGAGTGGGGCCAGCCCGACTCCGCCGACGGCGCGCGGGAGTTCGGTCTCCGCGTCGTCGAGGCGGCGGCCGATCGCGTCGGCATCGTCAAGCCGCAGGTCGCGTTCTTCGAACGACACGGCGCCGCCGGGTACGCCGCGCTCGAGCGGGTTCTCCGCGAGGCGCGCGATGCGGGCCTGATCGTGATCGCCGATGCCAAGCGCGGCGACATCGGAACGAGCGTCGAAGCATACGGCGCGGCGTGGCTCCGGCCGGGCTCGAGCCTCGAGGCCGATGCGATGACGGTCAGCGCGTACCAAGGCCTCGGCTCGATCGAGCAGGTCATGCTCGCCGCCGAGGCGGCCGGCAAGGGGCTCTTCGTGCTCGCCGCGACCTCGAATCCCGAGGCCGCCGCGATCCAGCGGGCCGTGCTGCAGCAGTCGAGCCGCGCCGGCGCCACGGTGGCCCAGGCGATCGCGCTCGGCGTCACCGGATGGAACCAGGGCCGGGCGGATGCCACGACGCGAGCACTCGGCTCGATCGGCGTCGTGCTCGGCGCGACCACCGACCTCGCCCTCGCAGGGATCGATGTGGACGCCGAGCCGCCGCGCCCCGGGCTGCCGGTGCTCGCCCCCGGATTCGGCCACCAGGGCGCCGAGCCCCGGGAGTTGCGTACCCGGTTCGGCTCGTACACCGCCGGCGTCATCGCGAGCGAGTCCCGATCGCTCCTGTCAGCGGGTCCCGACGGCATCGCCGACGCCATCGCCCGCCGCGCCGACGAGTACGGAGCAGCGGTTGGCTGACACGACGATCTCCGCTTCGACGCCGCCCGAGGTCGATCGCGTCGCAGCCTCGCGTGCGGCCGTGGCGGCACGACGCGCCCGCGCCGCGGTGAAGGCCGACGTCGCTCGCGGCGCCCGCAGCCCCCTCGACGTGCTGCGGGCCGCCTACGAGGAGCCCGAAGGGGTCGAGGGACGCGTCCGGGTCACGGAGTTCCTCACGTCGATCCCGGCGATCGGCGCCACCAAGAGCGCACGCATCATGCACGAGCTCGGCATCTCGACGTCGAAGCGCCTCGGCGGCCTCGGCCGGCTCCAGCGCAAGCGCCTGCGGGAGTTCACCGCCGACTGGGTCGCCGATCACGGAGGCACGGGCGACCGCCTCGTGGTGCTGGCGGGGCCGACCGCGGTGGGCAAGGGCACGGTGGCGTCCTACATCCGCCGCCACCACCCCGAGGTCCGGCTGTCGGTCTCGGCGACCACGAGGGCCCCGCGGCCGGGTGAGGTCGACGGCGAGCACTACTACTTCGTCGACGACGCCGAGTTCGACCGCATGATCGAGCGTGGTGAACTGCTCGAATGGGCCACGGTGCACAACGCGTATCGGTACGGCACACCGCGTCGTCCGGTCGAAGCCGCGATCGCCGCGGGCGACAGCGTCCTGCTCGAGATCGACATCCAGGGCGCACGTGCCGTGCGCCGGGCGATGCCAGAGGCCACGCTCGTCTTCCTCCAGCCGCCCAGCTGGGACGAACTCGTGCGCCGCCTCGTGGGCAGGGGCACCGAGAGCCCGTCCGAGCAGCAACGCCGGCTCGAGACCGCGAAGGTGGAACTCGCGGCCGCAGACGAGTTCGACCACCAGGTCGTGAACCACGACGTCGGCGAGGCCGCGCAAAAGGTCGTAGACTTGATGCGGCCTCGCAAGGGTCGGCGTTGAGCTGCCCGTGCCACGAGTTTCGCGCACGAGCGTGCGCGTGTTCCCGATCTAAGGAGTCTGTCCATGGCTGAGAAGCTGTCCGGCATCATCGATCCGCCCATCGACGACCTGCTCTCGAAGGTCGATTCGAAGTATCAGCTCGTGATCTTCGCGTCCAAGCGCGCGCGCCAGATCAACGACTATTACGCGGACCTGCACGAGGGCAGCCTCTTCGACAACGTCGGCCCGCTCGTCGACTCGTCGATCGACGACAAGCCGCTCTCGGTGGCGCTGCACGAGATCAACGAGGACAAGCTCCGCCTCCGTCCGATCGGCGACTGAGCACCCGAGGGATGGCGCCGCTCAACATCGTCGTCGGCATCACCGGTGGCATCGCGGCGTACAAGGCCGTCGGGGTCATCCGCGCCCTCGTGCTCGCCGGGCACGACGTCCACGTCGTGCCGACCGAGGGCGCGTTGCGATTCGTCGGGCGGCCCACGCTCGAGGCGATCTCCCGCAACCCGGTGCACACCGAGCTCTACGAGGGTGTCGCCGAAGTGCGGCACGTCGCCATCGGGCAGGCCGCCGACCTCATCGTGATCGCCCCGGCCACGGCGAACTCCATCGCGAAGCTCGCGGCCGGCCTCGCCGACGACCTGCTCGGCAACACCGTGCTCGCGAGCGAGGCACCCCTCGTGATCGCGCCGGCGATGCACACCGAGATGTGGCGGAATCCTGCGACCCGGGCGAACATCGAGACGCTGCGTGCGCGCGGCGTCACGATCGTCGGCCCGGCGGTCGGCCAACTGACCGGTGCCGACAGCGGCCCCGGCCGCATGGAGGAGCCCGAGGTCATCGTCGCCGCCGCGCTCGCCCGGGCCGAGGCATCCGCGCGGGGCGACCTGGCGGGTCGCCGCGTCGTCGTGACCGCGGGCGGTACTCGCGAACCCCTCGACCCCGTGCGCTTCCTCGGCAACCGATCGAGTGGCAAGCAGGGCGTCGCGATCGCCGAGGCGGCGCGGGCGCGCGGCGCCGAGGTCACCCTCATCGCCGCGAACCTCGAGGTGATCGAGCCGGCCGGGTGCGACATCCGCCCGGTCTCGACGGCACTCGAACTGCAGCAGGCGGTGACGGATGCCGCACGGGGCGCCGACGTCGTCGTGATGGCCGCCGCCGTGGCCGACTACCGGCCGGCCGGGGTCAGCCAGACGAAGATCAAGAAGGACGCGAGCGACGACGGGCTCACCCTCGAGCTCGTCCGCAACCCCGACATCCTCGCCGGCCTGGGTCACGCGCCGCACGACGGCACCCTGCTCGTCGGCTTCGCCGCTGAGACCGAGCCCGACGACGAGCGACTCCTCGCGCTCGGTCGCGCCAAGCGCGAGGCCAAGGGCGCCGACCTCCTCGTCGTCAATCGGGTGGGGTGGAACGAGGGCTTCGCGAGCGACGCGAATCGCGTCGTCGTCATCGGACGCTCGGGCGAGGTCGTCACACGAGTTCACGGATCGAAGATGTCGGTGGCCGAGGGCATCCTCGACGTGGTTGTCTCAGAGTTGACGACCGCGCGGCACGACCCGCCCACGAAGGAAGACGAGCCGACCACATGAGCGCACTCCGCCTGTTCACCTCCGAGTCCGTCACCGAGGGGCACCCCGACAAGATCTGCGACCAGATCTCGGATTCGATCCTCGACGCGCTGCTCGCCGTCGACCCGCACAGCCGGGTGGCGGTCGAGACGCTCGTGACGACCGGCCTCGTGCACGTGGCGGGCGAAGTGACGACGTCGGGGTACGTCGAGATCCCGGCGATCGTGCGTGAGCGAGTGACGTCGATCGGGTACAACTCCTCGGATGTCTGGTTCGACGGTCGGTCATGCGGCGTGTCGGTCTCGATCGGGGGGCAGTCGCCCGACATCGCGCAGGGCGTCGACAACGCGTTCGAGACGCGCGAGCGCGCGAGCGACGACGAGCTCGACCGACAGGGCGCGGGCGATCAGGGCATCATGTTCGGCTACGCCACCCGCGAGACGCCCGAGCTCATGCCCGTTCCGATCTGGCTCGCGCACCGGCTCTCCGAGCGGCTCGCGGCGGTGCGCAAGCAGGGCGAGCTCGACTACCTCCGGCCCGACGGCAAGACGCAGGTGACGATCGGCTACGAGGGCCAGGTGCCGCGCACGATCGAGACGATCGTGCTCTCGACCCAGCATTCGCCGTCGGTCTCGACCGAGCAGTTGCGGGCCGAGGTCGAGGAGGTCGTCATCCGTCCCGTGCTCGACACCGTCGAGCTCTCCCGTGACGACCTCGGGGTGCTCATCAATCCCACCGGCCGCTTCGAGATCGGCGGCCCGCAGGGTGACGCCGGCCTCACCGGCCGCAAGATCATCATCGACACCTACGGTGGCGCGAGCCGTCACGGCGGCGGCGCCTTCAGCGGCAAGGATCCCTCGAAGGTCGACCGTTCGGCGGCCTACGCGATGCGGTGGGTCGCGAAGAACGCCGTGGCTGCGGGCCTCGCCGACCGGCTCGAACTGCAGGTGGCCTACGCGATCGGCAAGGCCGCGCCGGTCGGGCTCTACGTCGAGGCGTTCGGCACGGCGCATGTGCCGGACGAGCGCATCATCGAGGCGATCCGAGAGGTGTTCGACCTCCGGCCCGCGGCGATCATCCGCGATCTCGACCTGCTGCGCCCGATCTACGCCCAGACGGCGAGTTACGGCCACTTCGGTCGGGAGCTCCCCGACTTCACGTGGGAGCGGCTCGACCGCGTCGACGATCTCCGCGCCGCCGCCGGGCTCTGAGATGCCCGGCGGCTCCGTCGCCAGGGTGCTCGTCGATTCACCGCTTCCCCAGCTCGACCAGCTCTTCGACTACTCGGTTCCCGAGCGGCTCCGCGAGTCCGCGCGACCGGGGGTTCGGGTGCGGGTCCCGCTTCGCACCGGCGGGCGGATCGCCGTCGGTTGGCTCATCGAGCTCGTCGAATCGAGCGAGTTCCGGGGCACGCTGAGCGAGCTCGATGACGTCGTCTCGGAAGTGCCCCTCCTGCGGCCCGAGGTGTGGGCGCTCGCGCGTGCGGCCGCCGACCGTGCCGCGGGCAACGCGAGCGACATCCTGCGGCTCGCCGTGCCGAGCCGTTACGTGCGCGTCGAACGTGCGTGGCAGGCGGCGGACCCCGACGCGGGCCCGCTTCCCGCCGAGCTTCCGCCGATTCCGGGCAGTGCGCCCGGCGCCATCGAGGCAGGGCTCGCCTCGGGCTCGCGGATGTCGCTCGCCGTGGATCCGCGGCCGGTGCGCCTGCCGACGGGGGAGTGGGTCGGGGCGTGGGCGGCGACCCTCGCCCAGGCCGCGGCGCATGCACTCGCGGCCGACCGGTCCGCCGTCGTCATCGTGCCCGACTACCGCGACCAGGAGCAGCTCCAGGCGGCGCTCGCGGCATCCGTCGATCCGCGCAGGGTGCTCCGCACCGACGCACGGCAGTCGGGAGGCGACCGGTACCGGGCCTTCCTCGAGGCCACCCGCGACGAGGCGCGCATCGTGATCGGCAATCGCTCGACGATCTACGCGCCGGCACCGCGGCTCGGGCTCATCGCGATGTGGGACGACGGTGACGGGCTGCTCAACGAGCCGCTCGCTCCGGGCGTGCACCCGCGCGACGCTGCGCTCATCCGTCAGGAGCAGTCAGGAGCGGCACTCCTGTTCGCGGCGCACACGCGCAGCGTCGAGGTGGAACGACTCGTGGAGATCGGATGGGTGCAGGAGCTGCCGACGCCCCGGCACGTGCGCCCGCGAGTGATCCCCACCGAGCAGCAGGCGTCACCCGAGCCGGGTTCGGCCCGCATCCCCTCGGCGGCGTGGCGGCAGGCGCAGGAGGCGGTGCGAGAGGGCCCGGTGCTCGTACAGGTCGCTCGCCCGGGCAACGCGCCGCTGCTCGCGTGCGACCGATGCCGCGAGCCCGCCCGCTGCCCGGCGTGCGGAGGGACGCTCGTCGTGCCCCGCGAGGGCGGCATCGCCCGCTGCGTGCTGTGCGGCACGAGTGCGAGCGCGTGGAGCTGCCCGGTCTGCGAGGGCACCCGGCTGCGGGCGGTGACCGTCGGAGCGAGCCGCACGGCCGACGAGCTCGGCCGGGCGTTCCCGAACTCGCGGGTCGTGCTCTCCGACGGGGAGCGACCGGTGCTCCGAGTCGGCCCCGAGCCCGCGCTCGTCGTGGCGACCCGCGGCGCCGAACCCGTCGCCGACGGCGGGTACCGAGCGGTGCTGCTCCTCGACGGCGAGCGGATGCTCCTGCGCGAATCGCTGCGGGTCGCGGAGGACTGCCTGCGCTGGTGGTCGAACGCCGCGGCGCTCGCGGCACCGGGCGCGCCGGTGTTCCTCGTCGGCGTCGCCGGCGCGTTGGCGACGGCGCTGTCGACCTGGCGTCAGCCCGAATGGGCGCGCGCCGAGCTCGCCGCGCGACGCGCGCTGCGCTTCCCGCCGGCCGTTCGCGTGGCGAGCGTCACGGCCGCGGCATCGACGCTCGCTCGCTCGCTGGACGCCGCGCGGGAGGTGGAGGGGGTCGACGTGCTCGGACCGGTGCCGATCGACGAGGGACTCGAGCGGGCGATCGTCCGCTTCGACTACGGTGCCGGCCCACGGGTGTCCAATGAGCTGCGAGCCGAGATGATCCGGGTGGCGACCGAGCGGCGCCGGCCCGTGGCGGGGCGGCCGGTTCGCCGGCCGCCTGTGCTGCGTGTTCGCTTCGACGACCCCGATGTGCCGTGATGCCGACCGTTCGACGGACGTCGCGGCGCCGTCGACGGCGCGTCGGGCAGGCGACCGTCGGCGACAATGGAGTGTGCAGAAGCTCCGCCTCGTCTTCGCCGGTACGCCGGCCGCCGCCGTCCCGTCGCTCGAACGCCTCGCCGACAGCGGACACGACCTCGTCGCGGTGGTCACGAGGCCGGCGGCGCCGCAGGGGCGCAAACGCGTGCTGACGCCGTCGCCCGTGGCCGATGCGGCGATGCGGCTCGGCATTCCCGTGATCGAGGCGTCGCGTCTCGATCAGGCCGTCACCGAGCGTCTCCGCTCGCTCGAGCCCGATCTCGGCGTCATCGTCGCGTACGGCGGACTCGTGCGAGAGCCGCTCCTCTCGGCGCCGCGGCACGGCTGGATCAACCTGCACTTCTCGCTCCTGCCCGCATGGCGCGGTGCAGCACCCGTGCAGCATGCGCTCATCTCCGGCGATGCCGAGACCGGGGCGGCGGTCTTCCGCCTCGTCCCCGAGCTCGACGCGGGAGACGTGTTCGCGATGCGCCCCACCGCCATCACCGATGACGTGACGGCGGGGCAGTTGCTCGAGGAGCTCGCCGACACGGGTGCAGCGCTGCTCGCCGAGGTCGTCGACGCCATCGCCGACGGTACGGCGACGGCCTCCCCGCAGCAGGGCGCACCGAGCTTCGCACCGAAGCTCGGCATCGACGACGCCCGCCTCGACTGGGATCGGCCGGCCGGCGAGGTTCGCTCCCGCTTCCGCGGCGTGACGCCGGAGCCCGGAGCCTGGACGACGATCGACGGGCAACGGCTGAAGGTCCTCGACCTGGGTCGTGCGCCTGACGCCGGCCCCCTTCCGGCAGGGCGGATCGAGCTCGACGGTCGCCGCGTGCTCGTCGGCACCGGAACCGAGCCCCTGGAGCTTCGACGCGTGCAGCCGGCAGGTCGTACGGCGATGCCGGCCGTCGACTGGTGGCGCGGGGCCGGTCGCGCCGAGGCGGTGGCTCGATGAGCGACGGCCGATCCCGAGGCGGCGGCACCGGGCCGAGCAGGCAGGCGAAGCCGACTCGACCCGGTCGCGAGGGGGTCGAACGGGTCTCGGCCGCAAGGCTCGTCGCCTTCGACGTGCTCGAGGCGGTGCGGCGCGACGAGGCGTACGCGAACCTCCTGCTGCCGGCCCGCATCCGGCGTGCCGGGCTCAGCCGGGCGGATGCCGCGCTCGCGACGGAGCTCGCGTACGGCACCCTCCGACTGCAGGGGTACTACGACCACGTGATCGAGCTCGCCGCCGGACGGCCCACGAGCGCGATCGACCCCGGTGTGCTCGACGTGCTGCGGCTCGGGGCGCACCAGCTCCTCGCGACGCGAGTGCCGACGCACGCCGCCGTCTTCGAACAGGTCGCCCTCGCGAGGCGCATCGCCCCGAAGGCCGCCGGATTCGCCAATGCCGTGCTCCGCACGATCTCACGCACGTCGCCCGAGGCGTGGCGTGAGCTCGTCGCCGAGGCGGCGCGCGGCGAGGATGAGCGTCTCGCTCGCCTCGAGAGCCACCCGAAGTGGGTGGTGCGCGCCTTCCGGTCGGCGCTCGACCGCGAAGGCCGGGCGGCAGAGCTCGGCGAGCTCCTCGCCGCCGACAACGCGTCGCCGCGCGTCAACCTCGCGGTCCTTCCCGGAGTCGGCGCCGAGGCCCTCGGGCTCCACGGGCTCGAGCCCGACCGATACTCGCCGATCGGCGCGGTGGCCGACGATCCGATCGCGGCGGCCGACGCATCCGATGGCCGCATCCGCGTGCAGGACGAAGGCTCCCAGCTCGCCGCGCTCGCCCTGACGCGCGCCGAGCCCGTGCGCGCGGGGGAGCGCTGGCTCGACCTCTGCGCCGGACCCGGCGGCAAGACGGCGGTGCTCGCCGCAGAGGCGCTCATCGGCGGCGCATCGCTCGTCGCGAACGAACTCGTGCCCGTTCGCGCCGAGCTCGTGCGGAAGGCGATCGCCGGCGTCCCGCTCGACGTCGACGTGCACGTCGGCGACGGCCGCGAGGTCGACGTCGACGAGCTCGGTGCGACGGGCGGCTTCGACCGCATCCTCCTCGACGCGCCCTGCACGGGCCTCGGTGCACTGCGGCGGCGCCCCGAGGCCCGCTGGCGCAAGCAGCCGGCGGATGTCGCCGAGCTCACGCGCCTCCAGGGCGAGCTCTTCGACGCGGCGGTCCGCGCGCTCGCGCCCGGCGGCATCCTCGCCTACGTCACGTGCTCGCCGCACACCGCGGAGACGCACGGCACCCTCGGTGCGGCGCTCGAGCGGTGGGGAGACGTCGTGGAGCAGCTCGACACGGCGGCGGTCGTGCAGGGGCTGTCGCGGCATCCGCTCGACCTCGCCGGAGATGCCGACACCGTGCAGCTGTGGCCGCACCGACACGGCACGGACGCGATGTTCATCGCGCTCGTGCGTCGCCCGACGACGGAGGCCCGGGGCGGCGCTCGATAGGGTGGCAGGATGACGACGCGGATCAATCCGAGCATCCTCGCTGCCGACTTCGCGAACCTCGAGCGCGAACTCGGGCGCATCTCGAGCGCCGACCTCGTGCACGTCGACATCATGGACAATCACTTCGTGCCGAACCTCACCTTCGGGCTGCCGATGGTGGAGCGACTGCAGCAGGTCTCGCCCGTTCCGCTCGACGTGCACCTCATGATCGACGACCCCGACCGGTGGGCCCCCGGGTACGCCGAGGCGGGCGCGTACTCGGTCACCTTCCACGTCGAGGCCGCGGCCGATCCCGTCGCCCTCGCGCGCCGTCTCCGCGAGATCGGCGCACGAGCCGGCATCGCCCTGAAGCCCGGCACCGAGGTCGAGCCCTACCTCGAGCTCCTGCCCGAGTTCGACCAGGTGCTCGTGATGACCGTCGAGCCTGGGTTCGGCGGGCAGTCGTTCATGCCCGAGACGATGCCGAAGCTGCGCCGAACGGCCGACGCCGTGCGGCGCGCCGGACTCGACGTGTGGCTCCAGGTCGACGGCGGCATCACCGCCGACACGATCGGCATCGCCGCCGCGGCCGGCGCCGACACCTTCGTCGCCGGCTCGGCGGTGTTCGGCGGCGAGGTGCCCGCGGAGCGCATCGCAGCGCTGCGCGAGGCGGTGGCGTCGCACTCGCATCCCGTGGTCGGCCGCACCGGTAGTCTTGACGGGTGAAGACCTTCGACGACCTCTTCGTCGAGCTCAGCGACAAAGCCCGCACCCGCCCAGAGGGTTCCGGCACCGTGCGCGAGCTCGACTCGGGCGTGCACGGCATCGGCAAGAAGATCGTCGAAGAGGCGGCGGAGGTCTGGATGGCCGCCGAATACCAGAGCGATGACGAGACGGCGGAGGAGATCTCGCAGCTCCTCTACCACCTTCAGGTGCTCATGATCGCGAAGGGGCTCTCGACCGACGACGTGTACCGACATCTCTGATCGCGCCCTCATGACCGATCAGCACGTTCGACACGAAAGTCAGGAAATGCTCCGCATCGCTGTGCCCAACAAGGGCTCGCTCTCCGAGATCGCCGCCCAGATGCTGTGGGAGGCCGGGTACACCGGCCGCCGCGATCCTCGCGACCTCCACACCGCCGACCCACGCAACGGGGTCGAGTTCTTCTACCTCCGCCCGCGCGACATCGCAACGTACGTCGGCTCCGGCGCGCTCGACGTCGGCATCACCGGGCGCGACCTCCTGCTCGACTCCGGTTCGGATGCCGCCGAGATCGCGCCGCTCGGCTTCGGCGACTCGACGTTCCGCTTCGCAGGTCCCGCCGGGGCCTTCTCCGAGCTCGCGGACCTCGAGGGGGTCCGCGTCGCGACGAGCTACCCCGGCCTCGTCGGCGCCTTCCTCACCGGCCACGGCGTCACCGCGAAGCTCGTGAAGCTCGACGGCGCCGTCGAATCGGCCGTGCGGCTCGGCGTCGCCGACGCGGTCGCCGACGTCGTCTCGACCGGCTCGACGCTCCGCAAAGCCGGACTCGAGATCTTCGGTCCCGTCATCCTCGACTCCGAGGCCGTGCTCATCGGCTCGGGGGTCGACAAGCCCGGCGCGCACACGCTGCTCCGCCGCCTCCAGGGCGTGCTCGTCGCGCGGCAGTTCGTGCTGCTCGACTACGACGTGCCCGTCGAACACCTCGAACGGGCGACGGCCGCGGCGCCCGGCTTCGAGTCGCCGACGGTCTCGCCGCTCCACGACCCCGACTGGGTCGCCGTGCGCGTCATGATCCCTCGCGTCGACATGAACCACGTGATGGACGAGCTGTACTCGATCGGGGCGAGGGCGATCCTCGTGAGCGCGATCCACGCGGCGCGGTTGTGAGGCGCGGATGTCTCTCGCGATCCGCGTGATCCCCTGCCTCGACGTGGCCGCCGGCCGCGTCGTCAAGGGCGTGAACTTCCAGAACCTGCGCGACGCGGGCGACCCCGTGGAGCTCGCGGCGCGCTACTCCGAGCAGGGCGCCGACGAACTCACCTTCCTCGATGTCACCGCGACGGTCGACGATCGCTCGACGACCTACGACATGGTGCGCCGGGTGGCCGAGCAGGTCTTCATCCCGCTCACGGTCGGCGGCGGCGTCCGCTCGACCGACGACGTCGCGCGGCTGCTCGGCCACGGCGCCGACAAGGTCGGCGTCAACAGCGCCGCCATCGCCCGGCCGGCGCTCATCGGCGAGATCGCCGATCGCTTCGGCGCGCAGGTGCTCGTGCTCTCGCTCGACGTGAAGCGCTCCGACCGCACGGCGTCGGGGTTCGTCGTGACGACGCACGGCGGCCGCACCGAGACCGAGCTGGACGCACTCGACTGGGCCCTGCGGGCCATCGAGCTCGGCGCGGGGGAGCTCCTCGTGAACTCCATCGACGCCGACGGCACGAAGCAGGGGTTCGACCTCGAGCTCACGAGCCGGATGCACGAGCTCTCGAGCGTGCCGGTCATCGCCTCTGGCGGGGCGGGTGCGGTCGCGCACTTCGCGCCGGCGATCGAGGCGGGCGCCGACGCCGTGCTCGCGGCATCCGTGTTCCACAATGGCGAGATCACGATCGGTGAGGTCAAGGCCGCCCTCGCCGCCGACGGGAGGACCGTACGATGAGCCAGCCCGGCGACGAAGAGCTCGAGCGCGACGAAGAGGTCTGGACGGCGGGCGGGTCTCCGCTCGACCGAGCGGTGTTCAACGCCGACGGGCTCCTGCCGGCGATCATCCAGCAGGAGGGCACCGGCGAAGTGCTCATGCTCGGCTGGATGGATCGCGAGGCGATGCGGCGGACGCTCAGCGAGGGTCGTGTGACGTTCTGGTCGCGGTCTCGCCAGGAGTACTGGCGCAAGGGCGACACGTCCGGCCACGTGCAGTACGTGCGCTCCGCCGCGCTCGACTGCGACGCCGACACCCTGCTCGTGACGGTCGAGCAGGTCGGCGCCGCGTGCCACACGGGCACGCGCACCTGTTTCGACGGCGACCCGCTCCGGGTGGCCCAGGGCTCCGCGCCCGCCGACTGACGAACGAGGAGCCCGAGTGCCAGCCACCACGAGTCTCGAGCAGTTCACCGCTCTCCTGCCGGGTCGCCGCGTCGTGCCCGTCGTGCGTGAGCTCTTCGCCGACGGCGAGACGCCGGTCGGCATCTATCGCAAGCTCGCCGAGGGCAGGCCTGGCACGTTCCTGCTCGAGTCGGCGGAGCAGGGCGGCATCTGGTCGCGCTACTCCTTCGTCGGCGCGCGCTCGTACGGCGTGCTCACCGAACAGGACGGCCGCGTGGAGTGGCTCGACTACGGGCTCCCGGCGGCGCGCGCGCTCGGCGATGCGGCCGGACTCGCCCCGCTCGCCGCGCTCGAGGCGATGTTCGAACGCTGGCGCACGGAGGACGTGCCCGGCTCGCCGCCGCTCACCGGCGGGCTCGTCGGCTTCATCGGCTGGGAGGCGATCCGGCAGATCGAGCACCTGCCGAATCGTCCACCCGCGGACTTCCGCATGCCCGGTCAAGCCTTCTGCTTCGTCGCCGAGCTCGCGGTCATCGACCACCGCACGGGTACGGTGCAACTCGTGGCATCCGCCCTGAACGACGGAACCGAGTCGCCCGAGGCGCTCTGGGTAGATGCGCAGGAGCGGCTCGACCGGATGCAGCGAGCGCTCGCGCGTCCCTCCGAGGCGTGGCTCGCCGAGATCGATCTCGCCGCGCCCGCGAGTCCGTTCCATCGCACCGAACGCGCCGACTTCGTCGAGGCCGTCGAGCGCTCGAAGGAGTACATCCGCGAGGGCGACATCTTCCAGGTCGTCATCTCGCAGCGGTTCGAGGAGGACGTCACCGCCGAGCCGATCGATGTCTACCGCGTGCTCCGGAGCCTCAACCCGAGCCCGTACATGTACCTGCTGCATCTCGACGACCCGGCGGGGGAGCCGTACTGGATCGTCGGCTCCTCGCCGGAGGCCCTCGTGAAGGTACAGGAGGGGCGGGTGTTCACGCATCCGATCGCCGGTTCGAAGCCCCGCGGTGCCACCCCAGAGCAGGACGCCGACCTCGAGGCCGAGCTCATCGCCGACCCCAAGGAGCAGGCGGAGCACCTCATGCTCGTCGACCTCGCCCGCAACGACCTCGCCAAGGTCTGCACGGCCGGAACGGTCGAGGTCACCGAGTTCATGCGGGTCGAGCGGTTCAGCCACATCATGCACCTCGTCTCATCGGTCGAGGGCGACCTCGCGCCCGGCGCGAACGCCGTCGACGTGTTCCGTGCGACGTTCCCGGCGGGCACGCTCTCGGGGGCGCCGAAGCCGCGCGCGCTCGAGATCATCGACGAGCTCGAGCCGGCGCAGCGCGGCCTCTACGGGGGCGTCGTCGGCTACTTCGGCTTCGGCGGCGACGCCGACCTCGCGATCGCGATCCGCACGGCGACGATCTCGGGCGGCGTCGCACGCGTGCAGGCCGGGGGCGGCCTCGTCGCCGACTCCGTGCCCGAGTCGGAGTTCCAGGAGTCGCAGAACAAGGCGGCGGCGCCGCTTCGGGCGGTGGCCGTCGCGAACGCGATGCGGCGCGTGCGATGACGGCGGTGCGACTGAAGCTCGCAGTCATCGTCGCGACGGTCGTCGGGTCGGCGCTCGCGCTGCTCTCGTGGTCTCAGACGTGGTTCGTCCTCCGCCTGGCCGACGCCCCGGCCCAGGGCGGCGAGGCGATCGACGTCGCGGGCAGCGTCGCCTCCCCGGCTCTCGCCGCCCTCGCCCTCGCGGGCCTCGCCCTCGTCGCGGCGCTCGCGCTCTCAGGTCCCGCCATCCGCGTGGTGCTCGGGGTCCTCGAGGTCGTGCTCGGCGGATGCCTCCTCCTCGCCGCCGTGCTCACGCTCGGTTCGCCCGTCGCCGCGGTGGCGCCGGCCGTCACGGAGGCCACGGGCGTCACCGGCGCGCAACCCACCGCGGAGCTCGTGGCATCCGTGGCCCCGTCGGCCTGGCCTGCCGCCGCGATCGTCGGCGGGGTGCTCCTCGTCGTCGCGGGACTGGCCGTGCTCGTCACCGGAACCCGCTGGCCCACGTCCTCGCGACGCTACCGCGGCGCACGGCTCGCCGGGGCCGACGACGCCGCTCCGGCCGACGCCGACGAGCGTGCGGCATCCGATCGCGCCATCGACGACTGGGACGAACTGAGCCGCGGCGAGGACCCGACCGGCGGCGGCGCCGACCCCACCGACGAGGTCACGGGCGAAGGCCCGGCCGAACCCAGCCGCTAGACTTGCCCCCGAAACCCCGCAACGAAGGAGCATCATGAGCACTGACCACGCAGATCCCGGCCACGGACACTCGCCCGCGGCATGGACCTCCGTCACGATCATGCTCATCGCGTTCGTCATCGGCACGGTCGCGTTCTTCCTCGACCTGCAGTGGCTCGTGTGGGCGTCCGCCGGGCTGCTCGTGATCGGTGCGCTCGTGGGGTGGGCGCTCTCCCGCGCGGGCTACGGTGTCGGCGGCTCGAAGGTCTCCGAGAAGGCGCACTGACGCGTGCTGGCCGACCTGACGGCGAACGCCGTCGCCGATTCGCTTGCCCGCCGTGAGACGAGGCCGCTCGAAGAGGTCGAGCGAGCCGCCCTCGCACGCCCTGCAGCCCTCGACGCGCTCGAGGCGCTGCGGCCGTCGTCGCGAGTGAAGGTGATCGCCGAGATCAAGCGCTCGAGCCCGTCGCGCGGCCCGCTCGCCTCGATCGCCGACCCGGCAGCGCTCGCGCGCAGCTACGAGCTCGGCGGGGCGAGCGCCATCAGCGTGCTCACCGAGGGGCGCCGGTTCGGCGGATCGCTCGCCGATCTCGAGGCCGTGCGGGCGGCCGTGGCGCTGCCCGTGCTGCGGAAGGACTTCATCGCGACGCCGTACCAGGTGTTCGAGGCTCGGGCGGCCGGTGCCGATCTCGTGCTGCTGATCGTCGCCGCGCTCGACGATGCGACGCTCCGCGAGCTCTTCGACCTCGTCGTCGAGCTCGGCATGACGCCGCTCGTCGAGACCCACTCCGCCGAGGAGCTCGAGCGGGCGGCGGCCATCGGGGCGAAGCTCATCGGCGTGAACGCGCGCGACCTCTCGAGCTTCGAGCTCGACCGCGACCTCTTCGGCCGGCTCGCCGACCGATTCCCAGGGGACGCGATCCGCGTCGCCGAGTCGGCGGTGCTGTCGGCGGCGGATGTCGCGCACTACCGCGCCGCGGGCGCTGACGTCGTGCTCGTCGGCGAAGCCCTCGTGACGGGTGATCCGATCTCCAATCTTCGAGCCTTCCTGGCGGTGTGACATGGCGCTGAGAGCGCAGACCGGTCCGTACTTCGGCGACTTCGGCGGGCGGTTCGTCCCCGAGTCCCTCGTGGCGGCACTCGACGAACTCGGCGAGGCCTACACCCTCGCCAAGCTCGATCCCGCGTTCGGCGCCGAGCTCGCCGAGCTCGGCCGCAGCTACACGGGGCGACCCTCGATCATCACGGAGGTGCCGCGCTTCGCCGAGCACGCGGGGGGCGCCCGCATCATCCTGAAGCGCGAGGACCTGAACCACACGGGCTCGCACAAGATCAACAACGTGCTCGGTCAGGCGCTGCTCACCAAGCGGATCGGCAAGCGACGCGTCATCGCCGAGACCGGCGCGGGGCAGCACGGCGTCGCGACGGCGACGGCCGCCGCGCTCTTCGGGCTCGACTGCACCATCTACATGGGGGAGGTCGACACCGAGCGCCAGGCCCTCAACGTCGCTCGGATGCGCCTGCTCGGCGCCGAGGTCGTCGCGGTCACGGCCGGCTCTCGCACTCTGAAGGACGCGATCAACGAGGCCATGCGCGACTGGGTCACGAACGTCGCGACGACGAACTACATCTTCGGCACGGTGGCGGGTCCGCACCCGTTCCCCGAGATGGTGCGCGACTTCCAGAAGGTCATCGGCGAGGAGGCGCGTCAGCAGGTCATCGACCTCACGGGCGCCCTGCCCACGGCCGTGACGGCGTGCGTCGGCGGCGGATCGAACGCGATCGGCATCTTCCACGCCTTCCTCGACGACACCGAGGTCGGACTCTACGGCTTCGAGGCGGGCGGCGAGGGCGTCGACACCGAACGGCACGCCGCGACCATCACGAAGGGCCGGCCGGGCGTGCTGCACGGTGCACGCAGCTACCTCCTGCAGGACGACGACGGCCAGACGATCGAATCGCACTCCATCTCCGCCGGCCTCGACTACCCCGGCGTCGGGCCCGAGCACTCGTGGCTGGCCGCCATCGGCCGCGCCGAGTACCGGCCCGTGACGGATGCCGCCGCCATGGAGGCGCTCCGCCTGCTCACCCGCACCGAGGGCATCATCCCTGCGATCGAGTCCTCCCACGCCCTCGCCGGGACGCTCGAGCTCGGCCGCGAGCTCGGCGACCGCGCGACGATCCTCGTGAACCTCTCCGGTCGCGGCGACAAGGACATGGAGACGGCGGCGAAGTACTTCGAGCTCTACGACGAGGAGAACCCCAAGTGAGAACCGCGGGCCCCGTCATCCGACGACGCAACGACGAGGCGAACGGTGCGCTCATCGGCTACCTTCCCGTCGGCTTCCCGACGCTCGACGAGAGCGTCGAGGCTGCGGTCGCCCTCGTCGAGCACGGCGTCGACGTGCTCGAGCTCGGCCTGCCCTACTCCGATCCCGTCATGGACGGGCCGGTCATCCAGGCGGCGACGCAGCAGGCACTCGCGAACGGCTTCCGGCTCACGCACGGCTTCGAGGCGGTGCGTCGCATCACCGAGCGCGTGGATGCCCCGGTGCTGATCATGACCTACTGGAACCCCGTCGTGCAGTACGGAGTCGACCGCTTCGCGGACGACCTCGCCGCGGCCGGGGGAGCGGGCCTCATCACTCCCGACCTGATCCCCGACGAGGCCGGCGATTGGATCGCCGCCTCCGAGCGCACCGGCCTCGATCGGGTGTTCCTCGCGGCGCCGACCTCGACCGATGCCCGGATCCGCCAGGCCGTCGACGCGAGCCGCGGCTTCGTCTATGCCGTCTCCACGATGGGCATCACCGGGGCGCGCAGCGACGTCGACGTCGCGGCACGGACCCTCGTCGGGCGGCTCGCCGCAGCCGGCGCGCCCGCGAGCTGCGTCGGGCTCGGCATCTCGACGGCCGCACAGGTCGCCGAGGTGCTCGAGTACGCCGAGGGCGCGATCGTCGGCTCGGCACTCGTGAAGGCGCTCGCCTCCGGGGGCGTGACGGCGGCGGGGGAGCTCGCCGCGGAGCTCGCGCGCGGCACGCGCGCAGAGTGAAGTACGCTGACTGAGGCCCCGACGGGCCGAAGCTTCCCTGACGAAAGGCAGCAGCCCGAGTGATCGCACCGCTCAGCATTCCGAGCCCGGACTACGACTGGCAGATCCTGGAGCTCAACCTGTTCGGCTGGCAGCTGAACATCCACACGTACGCCCTGTGCATCCTGCTCGGCATCATCCTCGCGGTCGCCATCACCTCACGTCGCCTGACGCAGCGGGGCGCCGAGCCCGGCGTCGTGCTCGACATCGCCCTCTGGGCGGTCCCTCTCGGAATCATCGGCGCGCGCGTGTACCACGTGCTCACGCACCCGAACGACTATTTCGCCGGCCAGGAGTGGTGGCGCGTGTTCGCCATCTGGGAGGGCGGCAACGCCATCTACGGCTCGCTCATCGGCGGCGCGATCGGCGTCTTCATCGGGTGCCGCATGACCGGTCTCCGGTTCTGGTCCTTCGCCGACGCCCTGGCACCCGGCCTGCTCATCGCCCAGGCGACCGGCCGCCTCGGCAACTGGTTCAACCACGAGCTCTTCGGCATGCCGACCGACCTGCCGTGGGGCCTCGAGATCGAGTCGACGAACCTGGCCTTCCCGGCCGGCCTGCCCGATGGCACCCTCTTCCATCCGACCTTCCTCTACGAGATCGGCTGGAACCTCGCCGGTGCGGCGCTCATCATCCTGCTCGAACGCCGGATCAACCTGCGCTGGGGCAAAGCCCTCGCGCTCTACCTCATCTGGTACGGCGCGGGCCGGGCGTTCTTCGAGGCGATCCGCGTCGACCCGAGCGAGATGTTCCTCGGCATCCGCGTGAACGTCTGGGCGTCGTATGCGGCCGTCGTGGTCGGCATCGTGCTCTTCCTCGTGCAGCGTCGCCGGCACACCGGAGACGAGCCCAGCCCCTACGTGCCCGGGCGTGAATGGAAGGGCCCCGATGCTGAGGTAGACTCGGAGGACTCCGAGTCCGACTCCGACTCTCTCGACGATGGCGTCGAGGGCGAGAACCTCGCGGGCGAAACGGCAGCCACAAGCTCGAGCCGGTCTACGTCACGGTAGCGCCCCACCCCCACGTTCTCCGACGCGACGCCGCACCATGCGTCGCGACATCCTCCGATGGGCCGACGACGTCCCCCGCTGTCTACTAGTTCATGAGGACGGTCCACGTGTCGCTCACCCCACCCTTCTCGAGGTTCGGCCTCGTTCCCGACGCCCAGGGCATGTACGACCCTGCCGCCGAGAAAGACGCCTGCGGCCTCGCGATGGTCGCGACCCTGCGAGGCAC
>JAPSJT010000161.1 GCA_031178045.1 Agromyces sp. | reverse complement strand
TTGCTCACGCCGCGGTTCCACGCCGCCACGTAGTTGCTCCAGTCCCACTGCAGCGGAAGTGCGAACGGGTTGCCGAACAGCTCGGTGTTCGTCTTGAAGCCGTTCAGCACCATCCAGGTGAGCGGATAGACGACGACCACGACGAGGCAGAGCAGGAAGCTCCAGATGAAGACCCGGCCGATGATGCCGGTGAACGTGAGGCGGGTCACCATTCCACCCTTCTGCGACGGTTGATCCAGAGCTGCACGAGGGCGATGCCGAGCGTGACGACGAAGATGACGGTGGCGATCGCCGCGGCGTAGCCGAAGTCGTTGCGCACGAAGCCGTTGCGGTAGAGCCACGTGCCGAGCACTTGCGTCGAGTTGTTCGGGCCGCCCGACGTCATGACCATGACCTCGTTGAACACCTGGAACGCGCCCGAGATCGTGACGATGATCATGAGCCCCGTCATCTCGCGCACGAGAGGGAGCGTGATCGTGAAGAACCGCCGCACGGGGCCGATGCCGTCGATCGCCGCGGCCTCGTAGAGCTCGGACGGGACTCGCTGGATCGCCACCGCGAAGAGCAGCGTCGAGTAGCCGAAGCCCTGCCACTGGCTCATCACGATGATCGCCGTCATCGCCGTCGACTCCTGTCCGAGCCACGGCTGCGCCCACGCACCGAGCCCGACGTGGTCGAGCACGTAGTTCAACATGCCGAGGTTCGGCTCGTAGATGAAGTAGAAGAGCAGGCCGGCGACCGTGAGCGAGATTGCCGAGGGCACGAAGTAGATCGCGCGGAGGCCTCGCCGCCAGCGGTCGCTGCGGATGCTCTCGATGACGGCCGCGAGCACGATCGCGCCGAACACCTGGAAGGCGAGCGAGATCACCGCGTAGAGCACGTTGTTGCCGAGCGAGGACCAGAAGATCGGATCGCCGACGAGCTTCGCGTAGTTGTCGGCGCCGATGAACACCTGGCTGCCGCTGTAGATGTCCCACTCGAGCGTCGAGAACCCGAGGTTCTGCACGAGGGGGAGATAGACGAACACCCCGAGCACGACGACGGCCGGCAGGATCCAGCTGAGTCCGAGCAGGCGACGAACGCCGACCCGCCGAGGCGTCCGAGGGGGCGGGGCGACGGCGGTGAGTGCCACCGTCGCCCGCTCCTCGGTCTTACTTGGCTGCGTCAGAAGCATTCCGCACGCTCTCCAGCACTTCTTCCGGCGTGGAGCCGCCACTGATGAGCGCCTCTCCTCCGGCGAGCCACGCGTCGGCGACCTCGGGGACCGTGACGGTGTCGAGCCAGATGACGAGGTCGGATGCCTCGTTCACCTTCGTGATGCCCTCGAACACGGCGACGCTCGAGGTCTCGGGGGTCACGGCGCCGACGACGGTGCTCGGCTGGCCGTAGGGCGGCGACGAGAGGGTCGTGGCGTTCTCGAGCGTGGTGGCGAACTTCATGAAGTCGACGGCGAGCGCTGCCCGCGGCGACTTCGCGTTGATGAGGTAGCCCTCGGGCGATCCCTCGATGGCGCCCGGCTCGCCCGCCGCGCCCTCGGGCACCGGGAGGGCGAAGATGCCGAAGTTCTCGGGCGTGAGGGTGTTGCCCTCGGCGGTCACCGTGTCGAACTCGAGGATCTCCTGGTAGTACATGGCCGCGCGGCCGCCCGCGAGCGCTTCCTGCGCCGTCGTGTAGAGCACGCCGTTCGTGCCGGTGCCCGTGTCGGTGCACTCGTCGACGAGCGTCTTGAACTGCTCGAGCGACGTGATGTAGCCCGGGTCGTCGAGCGTCGCGGTCGACGGGGAGAAGTCGTCGTGCAGCACGTCGCTCGGCACGTTGTAGGCGAACAGCTGCTGCAGGTAGTGCAGCGCCGGCCAGCCGTCCTTGTTGCCGAACGCGATCGGCTCGTAGCCCGCGGCACGGAGCGGCTCGCAGCTCGCGATGAGCTCTTCGAACGTGGTCGGCACCTCGATGCCGACCTCCTCGAAGATCGCCGTGTTGTAGCCCATGAACTTGCCGTTGTTGTAGAGCGGGATGCCGTAGTACTTGCCGTCGACCTCGAACGCGCTGAGCGAGGCCTCGCCGAACGTCGCGCCCCACTCGGTGTCGGGGCCGATCACGTCGGTGAGGTCTGCGGCGAGGCCGCCGTCGATGAAGTTCTGGGCCCAGTTGCCCGTCCACGTGAAGTAGATGTCGGGCAGGGCGCCCGATGCGGTGAGCGTCTTCGTCTTGTCCTTGACGCTCTGGTCGGTCTCCTGGATGAGCTCGACGGTGACGTCGGGGTGCTCCTCCTCGTACGCGGCGGCGAGGTTCTCGAAGTAGGGGCCGAGCGGGTCGCCGCCGAACTTCGTCAGGATGCTCAGCGTGCCGGAGTACTCGGGTTCGGCGGTGACGTCGGCAGCGGGGGCGGCGCTGCCCCCGGCGCAGCCGGCCATCGTGAGCGCGGATGCCGCGGCGAGCGCGGCGGCTGCGGTGAATCTCTGTGCGTGCATGGTCTTCCTTTGACTCGGATGTGACTCGGATGAAGGACCGGACCAAGCCGGAGGAAGGCCCCGGCCGATCCGCCATCGGATCTCTTCGACACGTACTGCGTGGTGGGGACCGACTCTACACAGAATCTGATACCGGTACCAGATGCGAGAGAAAAATTCTGCTGTTGACCTTTGTTACGCGGATATGTCAGCATGATCGCGACCTGATACCGGTACCAGATGGCGACATCCGCCGGTCGCACGCTTCGAAAGGATCACCATGCTCGAGACCACGATGCTCGGCTTCGACGAGACGACGTTCCGCGCGCAGACGGCCAGTGCCGTCGCACTGCGCCCGCAGATCGAGGAGGTCGTCGACCGCCTCCACTCCGAGGGGTTCGCGAACCTCTTCCTCATCGGTGCCGGCGGCACCTACGCGGCGATGTGGCCGTACGAGCACCTCGCCCGCCGCAACTCGACGCTGCCGGTGCGCAGCGTCATCGCGGCCGAGCTCATCGAGTCGGGCGATGCGACGCTCGGCGCCGACTCGGTGGCGATCTTCACCTCCGTCTCGGGCACGACCGACGACAGCCTGCGCGCCATCGAGTACTGCAAGGCCCGCGGCGTCACCACGATCGGCTTCACGGGCTACCCCGAGTCGCCCATCGCGCAGGCCGTCGACATCGCTCTCGTCTCCGAGCCGAAGACCTGGCCGTTCGACGTGCAGCTCCTGCTCTTCATGACCCGGCTGCTCTCGGCGCGCGGCGAGTTCGAGGGGTACGAGAAGTTCGCCGACGAGCTCGCCGGCCTCCCCGACCTGCTCGTGAAGGTCGCCGAACAGGCCGAGCCCGCGGCATCCGCCTTCGCCGAGGCGCACGCCGACACCGACTACCACTTCCTCGTCGGCGGCGGGAACCTCTGGGGCTTCACCTACCTCTACTCGATGTGCATCCTCGAGGAGATGCAGTGGCTGCGCACGACGCGCGTGCACAGCGCCGAGTTCTTCCACGGCTCGCTCGAGCTGCTCGAGGCGGACACGAGCGTCATCGTCTTCCAGGGCGAAGACGAGACCCGCGCCCTCACCGACCGCGTCGAGCGGTTCGTGAAGAAGGTCTCGAACGACGTCACGGTCTTCGACACGCGCGAGTACCCGCTCGAGGGAATCAGCACCGAGTTCCGCGGGCTGCTCGCTCCGCTCGTGCTCGACACCGTGCTGGGCCGGGTCTCGAAGCACCTCGAGCGCGTGCGCAACCACTCGCTCGACCTGCGACGGTACTACCGCGTCGTCGAGTACTGATCCAGCACCACGGATGCCCCGCGCCGGCCGATCGGCTCCGGCGCGGGGCATCCGTCACCACACTCAGGAGACAGCCATGCGCGTACTCGGCTTCGGCGACAACATCGTCGACCGCTTCCTCGACCGGGGGCTCGACTATCCCGGCGGCAACTGCGTCAACGTCGCGGTCTTCGCCCGGCGACTCGGTGCGGATGCCGCCTACCTCGGCGTGTTCGGCGACGACGACGCGGGGGCGTACCTCGCGGCATCGATCGCCGCCGAGGGCGTCGACGTGTCGCGAAGCGTCGTGCGTGCCGGGGAGAGCGGCGTGTCGACACTGCGCGTCGAGCACGGCGAGCGCACGTTCCTCGGCTGGAACGGCGGCGGCGTCACGGTGCGCTCGCCGCTCGAGCTCGACGACGCGCTGCTCGAGTACGTCGCCGGGTTCGATCTCGTGCACTCGAGCGTGTACTCCCGCAGCGAGCCGGAGCTGCCGAAGCTCGCGGGAGGCCCGGCGCTCGTCTCGTTCGACCTCTCGAGCGAGGACGAGTTCCGCACGGCCGAGTACCTCGACCGGGTCTGCCCGAGCGCCGACCTGGTGCTGTTCTCGTGCTCGCATCTCAGCACCGAGCAGACCCGGGCGCTCCTCGCCGAGGCGATCGCTCGCGGGGCATCCGTCGCGCTCGGCACCCGCGGCACCGAGGGCGCGATCGTGACCGACGGCGGTGTGACGGTCGAGGCCGGCGCGCACCTCGTCGAGGACCCGACGGCGATCATCGACACGATGGGGTGCGGCGACGCATTCCTGGGGGGCTTCATCGTGTCGCTGCTCGCCGGCGGGTGGAGCCGGGGGTCGCGGCCGAGCCGAGCCCAGCTCGCCGCCGCGCTCGCCGCGGGTGCGGATGCCGCCTACGAGCAGTGCTTCGTCGAGGGCGCGTTCGGCCGCGCCCGCCCGTCGGGCGAGGCCGTCGCGGCTAGCATGTGGTGAGTCGAGGCGCACGGGTGAAAGGTCGGCACGGCGGTATGGCTGCTGAACGCGAGCGGGCCTCGAGCCCACCCACGATCTCCGAGGTCGCTGCGGCCGCGGGCGTCGGGCGCGCGACGGCGGCACGCACGCTCGGCGGCTACGGGTACGTGAGTCCCGAGCTGCGCGAGCGCGTGCTGGCCGCGGCCGAAGAGCTGGGATACCGGGCGAACGCCCTCGCGCGCAGCATGTCGACGGGCATCACGCACACGCTCGGCGTGATCGTCGCCGACATCGGCAATCCGTTCTTCGCGGGTGTGGTGCGGGGCATCTCCGACACGTCCCGGGAGCGCGGCTTCGACACGATCGTGCTGAGCACGCACGAGTCGCTCGACGAGGAGATCGCGGCGACGAACGTGCTCATCGACAAGCGCGTCGACGGGATGATCGTCGCATCCGCGGCGGTCGAGCGACGGGATGTCGCGCACATCACCGCGGCGATCGAGCACGGCATCCCCGTCGTGCTGGTCGACCGGGACGTGTCGCACCTCGACCTCGACGCCGTCGTGATCGACAACCGGGAGGCGGCTCGAGAGGCGGTCGACCTGCTGATCCGGGCCGGCCACACGCGCATCGGCTTCGTCTGGGGGCCGGCGACCGACACGAGGCCGAGCACCCGGCGCGAGCTGCTCGCCGCCGCGGCGAAGAACCTCTGGACCGACGCCGAGCGGCTGCGCGGCTACCTCGACGCCCTCGACGACGCCGGCATCCCGTTCGACCCCGACCTCGTGATGGTGGGCCCGAAGACCGAGACGCACGCCGTCGAAGAGGTCGCGCGCATGCTCGCGCTGCCCGACCGGGTGACCGCCGTCTTCTGCACCGAGACCGACGCGATGACCGGGTCGCTGCGCGCCGTACGCGCGGCGGGCCTCTCCTACCCGCGGGATGTGTCGCTCATCGGCTTCGACGACAACTCGTGGGCCGCGGTCATGGACCCGCCGCTCACCATGATCGAGCAACCGATGCACGAGCTCGGCGAGCGGGCGGCCGCGACCTTGCTCGCACTCCTCGACGGGGAGACGACG
>JAPSJT010000025.1:19270-23754 GCA_031178045.1 Agromyces sp. | reverse complement strand
TCGCCGCCCTTCGTCGCGGACGAGTCGTCTCGTCACGAGCAGGTTGATGAGGCCGATGATCAGGATGATGAGGAACAGGATCCAGGCGAGCGCCGCCGCCCGGCCGAAGTTCCACTGGCCCCAGCCGATGTCGTAGAGGTAGAGCGTGATGGTGAGCCACTGCTGGGCGGCACCGCCGCGGCCGAACTGGTCGAACATGCGCGGCTCGTCGAAGATCTGCAGGCCGCCGATCGTCGCCGTGATGATGACGAAGATGAGCGTCGGCTTCAGCGAGGGCAGCGTGATGCTGCGGAACTGGCGGAACGCTCCGGCGCCGTCGACGGTGGCGGCCTCGTAGTAGTCGCGCGGGATCGCCTGCATCGCCGCGAGGAGGATGAGGGTGTTGTAGCCCGTCCAGCGGAAGTTCACCATCGTCGCGATCGCGATGTGGCTCCAGAACGCGTCCTTGTGCCATTGGATCGGCGCGACGCCGAGGTCGGTGAGCACGTTGTTCACGAGGCCGTGGTTGTCGCCGAACATGTTGCTGAAGATCAGCGCGACGGCGACGGGGGCCATGACGAAGGGCACGAGCACCCCCATGCGCCAGAAGGTCTTCGCGCGGATGTTGCGGTCGAGCATCGCGGCGATGAAGACCGCGGCGATGAGCTGCGGCACGCTCGAGAGCAGGAAGATGCTGAAGGTGTTCCGCAGGGCCGTCCAGAACTGGGGCTGGCCGAGGATCCACGTGTACTGATCGAAGCCGATGAACTCGCCGGAGTTGCGGACGAGGTCCCAGTCCATGAACGAGATGACGGCGGTGTAGGCGATCGGGAACAGCCCGACGACCGCGAACATGACGAAGAACGGCGAGATGTAGAGGTACGGCGAGACCTTGAGGTCCCACCGGCTGAGGCGCTGGCTGAACGAGATGACGCGCGGCGCCCTGGTGGGGCGGTTCGGCGCGGACTCGTCGACGCGCGTCGCGGTGGCGGTCACGGAGACTCCTTGGACGATGACGGCGGAACGGCGGGTCGGGTGGCGGCACGGGCCGCGCCGGGCGGCGCGACCCGTGCCGATCGGTCAGAAGGCGCTGACCTCGGTGACCCACGTGTTCCACGAGGTCTTCTGGTCCTCGACGCCGTCGAAGACCCGGGTGACCGCGTTCTGCAGCGCATCGTGGTACTGGAAGAACTTCGGACCCTTGAACGTCGCCACGGTCACGGCCTCGGCGCGGTTGACGCCGATCTCACCGGTCGGGGCGCCGTTGAAGTAGTCGTTCGTGAACTCGGTGAGCGCCGTGTCCTCGTAGGCGGCGGACTGGCTCGGGAAGGTGCCCGCGTTCGCGAACGCCTTGACCTGCTGCTCGGGGGCGGTGAGCCAGTCGGCGAGCTTCAGGGCCTCTTCGACGTTCTTGCCGTTCGCCGGCACGGTCAGGTACGAACCGCCCCAGTTGCCGCCGCCGCCGGGGAAGACGTCGGCGACGTCCCAGCCGGTCACTTCGGGGGCGTTGCCCGAGATCACGCCGTGCATCCAGCCCGGGCAGAGCATCGCGGCGAACTCGCCGTTGGCCATCGAGGCGAACCAGTCGTCGCTCCACTGGCCGGCGTAGGCCGAGATCGGCACCGCGCGCTCGACGACGGTGTTGTACGCGTCCGCGATGTCGGCGTTCTCGGTCGCGACGATCGTGCCGTCGGGCTCCTCGTAGGCCGTCTCGAGCTGGTTCACGATGCCCTGCAGCACCGAGTTGGCCGAATCGATGAAGGGCTTCCCCGTCGCGGCCTTGTACTGGTCGGCGATGGCGAAGAAGTTGTCCCAGTCGCCGTCGAGGAGTGCGGCGACCTCGGCGCGATCGGTCGGCAGGCCGGCTGCGGCGAACAGGTCGGAGCGGTAGCAGACTCCCTGGGGCCCGATGTCGGTGCCGAAGCCGACGAGGCGGCCGTCGGCGTCGGTGGCCGCCGCCTCCTTCCAGTCGAGCCAACGGCCCTTCGCGTCGGCGGGCACCTCGGCGAGCAGGTCGGAGTACTGCATGGCCTCCGTGAACCAGTCGACCTCGACGGCTTCGATGTCGGCGAGACCCTCCTTGCCGAGCTTCTGGAAGTAGTTGGCGCGGGCGTCGTTCGACGTGGCGGCCCGGTTGTGCACGATCGTGACGTTCGGGTTCTCGTCCATGTACTCCTGGAGGAGTTCGTCGGAGTAGCCGAAGTCGTTGAAGGTGGCGATGGTCAGTTCGACCTTGCCGTCGCCTCCGCCCGATTCGGCTGGCGCCGAGCATCCGGCGGCGATGAGGGCGATGGATGCGGCGCCTGCGGCGGCGGCGATCGCCTTGGTGCGTCGTGAAAGCTTCACGGTCACTCCCTTGTGTGCGTGGTGTCGGAATGGGCACGCGGAACGCACGCCACCCGACTGCGGTGAGAGCGCTCTCACGACCAAGGCTCGATGCTAGGCGAGCCGCATTCGCGGTGTCAAGAGAGCGCTCTCACGACGCCGCTTCGTTACTCGAACGTGACCTGCGACCACCGGCGTAGACTCGAACGGTGCCTCCCAGCGACCGCCGAGACCCCTCCGCCCGGGTGCAGCAGAATCGGCGACTCGCGATCGCCGGCACCCTGAGCCTCGTGCTCATCGCGGGCGCCGCGGTCGTCGTCGGCGCCGTCTCGGGCGCCGCTCCCGGCGGTGCGGCATTCCCATCGGGAACCGACTCGTCGGCGACCCAAACGCCCACGCCGCGTCCTGCGCCGGCCGCTCCGCCGGCGCCCGTGACCGTCGACACCTTCGATCGCGCCGCCCGCTCGCTCGACGACCCGACGAGCATCTGGGTCGTCGTCAACAAGCTCCGTCCCCTGAACCCGCAGGACTACGAGCCCGACGACCTCGTCGACGTGCCGGTCCCGCACACCTGGGAGCCGCTGCTCCGCCAGGAGGCCGCCGACGCCATCGTCGCGATGTTCGATGCGGCCTCGGCCGAGGCGGGGCTCGAGCTCGCCTCGAACAGCGCCTATCGCTCGTACTCCGCGCAAGAGGAGATCTACGACGGCGACGACCTGTCGACGGCCCGACCGGGGTACAGCGAGCACCAGACGGGGCTCACGATGGACATCGGCGCGGTCTCGGGGGAGTGCTCGCTCGATGCGTGCTTCGGCGAGACCGATGAGGGCATCTGGCTGCGTGACAACGCGTGGCGGTTCGGCTTCATCCTGCGCTACCCCGCCGACAAGACGCCCGTCACGGGGTACGAGTACGAACCGTGGCACTTCCGATACGTGGGCGTCGAGCTCGCGACCGAGATGCACGACACCGGGTTCTCGACGCTCGAGGAGTTCTTCGGCCTGCCTGCGGCCCCCGAGTACGGTTGAGCCGATGAGCGCCGTCGAGACCGAGCGGATGCCGCGACGCGGCGTCTCGCTCGCCGTGCTCATCGTCAACCAGCTCCTCGCGGGCGTGGGTGTGGCGACCGGAATGGCGCTCGCCGCCATCCTCGTGGCCGACCTCACGGGCATCGTCGCGATGGGCGGCCTCGCGCAGGCATCGAGCGTGCTCGGCGCCGCGGTGGCCGCCATCCCGCTCGCTCGGCTCGCCGTGCGGTCGGGGCGGCATGTCGCGCTCGCGACCGGGTACGCGTGCGCCTTCGTCGGCGCCGTGCTCGTGGTCGCGGCCGCGGCATCCGGCTGGCCGGTGCTCGTCTTCATCGGTCTCGCCGCCTTCGGTGCGGCGGCTGCGGCGGGCCTGCAGGCGCGCTTCGCCGCCACCGAGATCGCCGCGCCCGGGTTCGAGGCCCGCTCCATGTCGATCGTGCTCTGGGCGACGACGATCGGCTCGGTCGCCGGCCCGCTGCTCTCACAGGTGGGCGACGAGTTCGGCCGGTCGCTCGGGCTGCCGTCGCTCGTCGGCCCCTTCGTCTTCTCGGCGGTCGCGTTCGCGCTCTCGACGGTGCTCGTCGGCGCGCTCCTGCGCACGCCGAGGGCCGGTCAACTCGCGACGGATGCCGCTGGTGAGGGCGACTCCAGCCCGGTGATGGACGCCGCGAGCGCGACGGATCCATCGGCGGTGGCGACCGAAGCGACCGAAGCGGTCGAAGCGGCCGGCTCCGACGGCGATGCGGAGCCCTCCGGCGCGGCCACTCGGCTCGAGACCGACGAGCCCCGCATCGGCGCGTGGCAGGCGCTTCGCACGGCGGTCCGCGTGCCGGCGGCGCTCGTCGCGATCCTCTCGATCGTGTGCTCGCACACCGTGATGGTCGGCGTCATGGTGATGACGCCCGTGCACATGACCGAGCACGGGCTGTCGATCTCGCTCGTCGGCATCGTGATCAGCATTCACATCGTCGGCATGTACGGCGCGAGCCCGTTCTTCGGCTGGCTCGCCGACCGCGTCGGCTCGCCTCGCGTCATCGCGATCGGCGTCGGGCTCCTCGTCGCGGCGACGACCATCGGCATCCTCGCGCCCGGCGACGACGTGCTGCTCGTGCCGCTCGCCCTCGGGCTGCTCGGGCTCGGGTGGTCGGCCGG
>JAPSJT010000025.1:0-19170 GCA_031178045.1 Agromyces sp. | reverse complement strand
CCGAAATCCGAGCGGCTCCCGTGATTCCGCTCTCACGTGCCTCCCAGCCGACGGGAGGGATCCTCACAATCTGGCGTGATGGGGTGTCATGTCCCCCTCCCCGCCGACACGGAATCCCTCAGCTGTGCCCCTCACTCCAGAAACTCCCGAAACTCCCCTGCGCCCGCACGCGACCTCCCGCACCTCGAAGCCCCGCCACCGAGCCGAACCGCTCCCGAGCGGTTCCACGCTCGGCGCCTCGTTCCGCCGCACGATCGCGCTCGGCTGCACCGTCGCCATCGTGGGCGTGACGGCCCTCGCCGCGGTCGCCGCCGGACACGACGCGGCCTCGGCCGACACGGCACCCTCCGCGGCCGCGAGCACCGCCGCGCCGGAGGCCGGTGCGGCCGACACCGTCGAAACGACCCCCGCGGCACCGGTCGACGCCGGACCCACCGTCACGAGCGAGCTCTCCGTCGCCACTGCGCCGTTCACGGGCGGCACGCAGGTCACCGTCACCGGCGAAGACCTCGACGAGGTCGCCGCGGTCTCGGTCGGCGGTGCGCCCGCCACGATCGTCGCCGCCGACGAGGGCCAGGTCACCTTCGCGGTGCCGGCCACCGTCGAGGCCGCGCTCGGCACGACAGCGCCCGTCGAGTTGACGGATGTCGCGGGCGAGCCGGTCGACGTGGTGCAGCCGACCGCGGTCGTCGCGGCGGGCACCTCGGTCGTGCAGCCCCTCGAGGGGGCGCTCACCGGGCTGCCCGAGGCCCCGGTGCCCACGGCGCCGCGGTCGCTCGCGCTCACCTACACGAGCGATCCCGCGATCGACGCGCAGCTCGGCTACGTGCTCGCCTACTGGAGCGAGTACAACACGGCGCAGTACCCCGTCATCAGCGGCTACGACTGTGCCAACTTCGCGAGCCAGTCGCTCATCGCGCGCGGCTGGGCCATGGACGGCAGCTGGTACCTCGACCCGAACTCGGGCGCGATGTCGCCGAGCTGGGCGAGCTCGACCGCGCTCCGCGACTACCTCGCCGCTCGCCCCGATCGTGCGACCCCGCTCGACGACACGCAGCGCGACCTGGTGAAGGTCGGCGACATCGCGCAGTTCGACTGGGACGACTCGGGGGATCGCGACCACACCGCGATCGTGACCCGCGTCGAGCACACCGACGCCGGCACGAAGGTCTGGGTCGGCGGGCACACGAAGGACGCCGACTACTGGGACGTCGACACCGCCCTCGCCACGGGCGGCGGCACGGCGAGCTACTTCTCGATCAGCTGATCGTGGGCGCGCGTCGGGTCGGCGTAACCGCCTGAGCCAGTGTCGACGACGACGATCGAGCGTGCGGGCAGCACGAGGGCGTCGGCCGCGGGCGGCACGTCGTCGCCCGCGAGCGAGCCCGAGTGCAGCAGGATGCGTCCGCCGAGAGTCGTCGCCGCGCCCGCCGGCCCGAGATTCGCGGCGATGACGAGCGCGCCGCGGTGCACGAGCACCGTGCGGGCGTCCTCGTCGACGTCGACGCGTGTTCCCGTCATCCGGGGGTCGGTCAGCTCGGAGCGCTCCTTCCGCAGCGCGATGAGCCGGCGGTACCACTCGAGCAGGCGCGGATGACGGGAATTCCCGTCGCCGCCCGCCGGATAGGGTTCCGACCAGTCGAGCTTCGAACGCCGGAACGTCTCGGGGTCCTGCGGGTCGGGCACGACCGCCGGGTCCCAGCCCATCGCCGCGAACTCGGCGATGCGCCCCTCGGCCGTCGCGCGCCCGAGCTCGGGTTCGGGGTGCGACGTGAAGAACTGCCACGGCGTCGATGCGCCCCATTCCTCGCCCATGAAGAGCATGGGCGTGAACGGCGAGAGCAGCGTGAGTGCCGCGGCGATCGCGAGCCCGCCCTCGTCGACGGATGCCGCGAGCCGATCGCCGGTCGCCCGGTTGCCGACCTGGTCGTGGTCCTGGTCGAAGACCACGAGCCGCCACGACGGCGTGCGCTCGACGTCGACCGACCTGCCGTGCACCCGCCCCCGGAACGTCGAGCGCGTGCCGGCGTGGAAGAATCCGCGCTCGAACACCTCGCGCACCGCGTGCAGCGATGCGAAGTCCTCGTAGTATCCGACGGTCTCGCCCGAGACCGCGACGTGCACGGCGTGGTGGAAGTCGTCGCTCCACTGGGCGGTCATGCCGAGCCCGTGCGCCTCACGCGACCGGACCATCCGCGGGTCGTTCAGGTCGGACTCGGCGATGAGGCTGAGCGGGCGACCGAGATGCGCAGACAGGGCATCGACCCGTTCGGCGAGCTCCTCGAGCAGGTGCACCGCGCGATGGTCGACGAGCGCGTGCACGGCGTCGAGGCGCAGCCCGTCGACGTGGTAGTCGCGCAGCCACATGAGCGCGTTCTCGACGATGTGCTCGCGCACGGGATCGGAGTCGGGCCCGTCGAGGTTGACCGAGGCGCCCCACGTGTTCGCGCGCCCCTCGTGGAGGTACGGGCCGAACTCGGGCAGGTAGTTGCCGCTCGGCCCGAGGTGGTTGTAGACGACGTCCTGGATGACGCCGAGTCCGCGCGCATGGCACGCGTCGACGAAGCGCTGATAGGCGGCGGGTCCGCCGTAGCTCTCCTGCACGGCGTACCAGAGCACCCCGTCGTAGCCCCAGTTCCACTCGCCGTTGAAGGCGTTGACGGGCAGCACCTCGACGAGGTCGACGCCGAGCTCGACGAGGTGGTCGAGCCGCTCGATGGCCGAGTCGAGCGTGCCCTCGGGCGTGAACGTGCCGATGTGCAGCTCGTAGATGACGGCGCCCGCGAGCCGGCGTCCGGTCCACGCGGCATCCTGCCACTCGTGCGCACCGGGATCGAAGACCCGCGAGAGTCCGTGCACGCCGTCGGGCTGCCACCGCGATCGCGGATCGGGGCGCGGGGTCTCAGCGTCGTCGATGAGGTACCCGTAGTCGAGACCCTCACCGACCGCGCTCCACCATCCGCCGGGCTCCTCGGTCATCGGATGCCGCTGCCCGTCGAGCTGCAGCGTCATCCGCGCGGCGCGAGGCGCCCACACGCGGAACTCCGTCATGCCAGAGCTCTCCATGATCAAGCCAGCCCTCCCTCTTCGACGAACAGCGCGACCGGATAGTCGCGGAACACCTCGGCGAGCCGCAGCTCGCCGCCTCGGTGGCGCTGCTGCGAGATGACGTCGACCACGGGTGCGGTGCCGACGTCGACGGTCGTGTCGTGCCATCCGCCGAGCGTCTCGAGCCCGATCGGCAAGCGGGTCGCGAGCGTGATGGCGCCGCCGCGGTCGAACGCGATGAGGTGGTTCGCAGCGGGTCCGGATGCCGCGAGCGGCATATAGTCCCCGAAGAGCTCGGGCCGGTCCCGTCGCAGCCGCAGTGCCCGGCTCGTGACGAGCAGCTTCGCCGCGCCCGTCGCGTCGATCGGCGGCAGGGAGCCCGCGTCGAGCTCGGCGAGGAGTCGCCGTCGCTCTCGGAAGTCGACCGGGCGCCGGTTGTCGGGGTCGACGAGCGACTGCTCCCACAGCTCGCTGCCCTGGTAGACATCGGGCACGCCGGGTGCCGTGAGCTGCACGAGCTTCGCGGCGAGCGAGTTCGACCATCCGGGCGCCTCCAGTCGGGCCACGAGTCGCGCCACGAGGTCGCCGACGCGCGGATCGTCGAACGCGGCGTCGACGAGCGCGTGCATGCGCGCTTCGAACTCCGCATCCGGTGCCGTCCAGGTCGTCGAGTTCCCCGCCTCGCGCGCCGCCTTCTCGGCGTAGGCGTGCAGTCGCTCGCGGCTCGCCGGCCATGCGCCGACGATCGCCTGCCACAGCAGGTGCTCGAGCGGTCCGTCGCCGAGCGGGGCGAGCTCGCGCAACTCGTCGAGCGCGGCCGCCCACTCAGCGGGCAGCTCGGCGAGCACGTCGATGCGGGCCCGCACGTCCTCACCGCGCTTCGTGTCGTGGGTCGACAGCGTCGTCATCGATCGGGGCAACCGGTCGAGGCGATCCCGCGCCCGCGCGTGGAACGTGTCGACGTCGATCGCGAACTCCGACGGATCCCCGCCGACCTCGGTGAGGCTCGTGAGCCGGGTGTACCGGTAGAACGCCGTGTCCTCCACACCCTTGGCCATGACCATGCCGCTCGTCTGCTGGAAACGCTGGGCGGCCGGATGCTCCGCGTCGGCGAGCACCGGCAGCAGCCGCTCGATCGTGGGGGCGAGGTCGGGGCGATGCCGCGCCGCCAGCTCGGCCGCCTCGCGCAGGCGCGGGGCGCCGAACGGCAGGTACGAGCGGTACACGGGGAAGCACGCGAGCAGCTCGGCAACCGCGTCGGCGACCGCGTCACTCGAACTCGTCGGATCGTCGCCCGCGCCCGCAGCGCCCACCGCGGCGGCGAGCTCGCGGTCGAGCCGGCGCACCTCGGAGTGCAGGATCCCGTCGGCGATCGACCGCTTCGTGCCGTGGATCATCTCGGCCCAATCGGCGACCGCTCCACCCCGCAGCCGGGCGTCGAGCGCCGTGAGCGGCTCCTCGCCGGCCGGGTCCACGAGCACCCGGTCGATGTCGGCGAGCGCGTCGTACCCGGTCGTGCCCGCCGTGGCCCACTGCGGCGGCATCCGCTCGTCGCCCTCGAGGATCTTCTCGACGAGCACGTACGCGCCGCCGGTGCGCTCCGCGAGGCGGTCGAGGTAGGCGCCCGGATGCCGCAATCCGTCGGGATGGTCCACCCGGAGTCCGTCGGCCAGTCCGTCCCGGATCCAGCCGAGGATCTCGACGTGGCTCTCGTCGAACACCCACGGCACCTCGACCCGGATGCCGGCGAGGGTGTTCACCGCGAAGAACCGGCGGTAGTTGAGGTCGTGGTCGGCGCGCCGCCAGTCGACGAGTTCGTAATGCTGCCGGTCGTGCACCGCGACGGGATCGTCGCCGATCGACGCGGTGCCGGATGCCACGGGGAACCGGTGATCGTAGTACCGCAGTTCGAGCGCACCCTCGCCAGTCTCGACGAGCTCGAGCGCCGCGACGTCCTCGGCGCTGCCGAGCACCGGGAGTCGCACGCGTCCGCCGCCGAAGTCCCAGTCGATGTCGAACGCCTCCGCGTACCGGGAGGCGCGTCCGCTCGCGAGCACGTCCCACCACCAGCGCATCGCGGCGGGCGTCGCGACGCCGACATGGTTCGGCACGAGGTCGACGAGCACCCCCATGCCGAGCTCGCGGGCACGGGCGGCGGCGCGTTCGAGCGCCGGCCGACCGCCGCGCGCGGGGTCGACGAGCGAGTGGTCGACGACGTCGTAGCCGTGATCGGAGCCCTCTTCGGCGCGCAGCAGCGGCGACAGGTAGACCCAGTCGGCGCCGAGCTCGTGCAGGTAGTCGAGCACCTCGGCGACGGCGTCGAGGTCGAACGACGGCCGCACCTGGATGCGATAGGTCGAGACGGGCGTCTTCACCGGTGATCCCCCTGTCGGTCACGGTTCGGTGGCGCGAGCGCCGGAGTCACTTCGCGGGCTTCGCCTTCGGCGACTGAGCGGAACCGGACGCGGTCGTGCCGGTCGACGGCCCGGGCGTCTGGCCGCCGGTGCGTACGGCGAGCGACGCCGCCACGGAGTGGTCGGGCTCGATGTCGGGCTCGGTGTGAGCGCGAAGCACTCGCATCGACCGACCCTCGAGGGCGAAGGTCGTACCGCCGGCCATCGGCGCGGCATCCGTCGACCGCCCGGCGGTATCGATCACGACGTCCCACAACCGCTTCGCGCGCGTCGGGATCGTGAACTCGGTCGCCTCGGGCTCGGCGTTGTAGAAGAGGAGGAAGTCGAGGTCGGTGATCGGCTCGCCCCGTGCGTCGCGCTGACGGATGCCCTCGCCGTTCAGGTAGACGCCGACGGCCCGGCCGAGCGGGGCGTCCCAGTCGGCAGGCCGCATCGGGCTGCCGTCGGGGCGGAGCCAGACGATGTCGGGCAGGGGAGTGCCCTCGCCGCCGTCCTCGCTCTCGACCGGTCGCCCGTCGAAGAACCGGCTGCGGCGGAACGTCGGGTGGTCCTTCCGCAGCCGCGCGACGGCCGCCGTGAACTCGGTGAGCGGCCGGTCGGCCTCGTCCCAGTGCACCCAGCTCAGCTCGTTGTCCTGCGCGTAGGTGTTGTTGTTGCCGCGCTGGGTGCGGCCGAGCTCGTCGCCGTGCAGCAGCATCGGCACGCCCTGCGAGAGCAGGAGCGTCGCGATGAAGTTGCGCTGCTGACGGGCGCGGAGCGTGAGCACGTCGGGGTCGTCGGTCTCGCCCTCGATGCCGCAGTTCCACGACCGGTTGTGCGATTCGCCGTCGTTGTTGTCCTCGCCGTTCGCCTCGTTGTGCTTCTCGTTGTAGGAGACGAGATCGCGGATGGTGAAACCGTCATGGGCGGTGACGAAGTTGATCGAGGCGACGGGCTTACGGCCGCTGTTCTCGTACAGGTCGGCCGAGCCCGTGATGCGCGAGGCGAACTCGCCGAGGCTCGAGGGCTCTCCACGCCAGAAGTCGCGCACCTCGTCGCGGTACTTGCCGTTCCACTCCGACCACTGCGGCGGGAAGTTGCCGACCTGGTAGCCGCCCGGTCCGACGTCCCACGGCTCGGCGATGAGCTTCACCTGCGAGACGACGGGGTCCTGCTGCACGAGCTCGAAGAAGCTCGAGAGCCGGTCGACGTCGTAGAACTCGCGGGCGAGTGTCGCAGCGAGGTCGAAGCGGAATCCGTCGACCCGCATGTCGGTCACCCAGTACCGCAGGCTGTCCATGATGAGCTGCAGCGAGTGCGGACTGCGCACGTTGAGCGAATTGCCGGTGCCGGTGTAGTCGGTGTAGTACCGCTTGTCGTTCTCCTCGAGCCGGTAGTACGCCGCGTTGTCGATGCCCCGGAACGCGATCGTCGGACCCAGGTGGTTGCCCTCGGCGGTGTGGTTGTACACGACGTCGAGGATGACCTCGATGCCCGCGTCGTGCAGGGCCCGCACCATGCTCTTGAACTCCTGCGCCTGCTGGCCGAGGTCGCCGGTCGACGAGTACTCGTTGTGCGGGGCGAAGAAGCCGATCGTGTTGTAGCCCCAGTAGTTGCGCAGGCCCTTCTCGGCGAGCGTCGAGTCCTGCACGAACTGGTGCACCGGCATCAGCTCGATCGCGGTCACGCCGAGCTTCAGCAGGTGCTCGATGACCGCCGGATGGGCCACGCCGGCGTAGGTGCCGCGCTGCTCTTCCGGGACATCGGGATGCAGCTCGGTGAGGCCCTTCACGTGGGCCTCGTAGATCATCGTCTCGGAGTACGGGGTGTTCGGATGCCGGTCCCCCGCCCAGTCGAAGAACGGGTTGATGACGACGGAATGCATCACGTGCGCCGCGGAGTCCTCGTCGTTGCGCGAGTCGGGGTCGCCGAAGTCGTAGCCGAAGAGCGACTGGTGCCAGTCGAAGGCACCGGCCATCGCCTTCGCGTACGGATCGAGCAGCACCTTGTTCGGGTTGGCCCGCTGGCCGTTCTCGGGGTCGTACGGGCCGTGCACCCGGAAGCCGTAGCGCTGGCCCGGTTGCACGTGGGGGAGGTACGCGTGCCAGACGAAGGCATCGAAGTCCTGCAGTTCGACGCGCGTCTCGGTGCCGTCCTCGTCGAAGAGGCACAGTTCGACGCGTTCGGCCGATTCGCTGAAGAGCGCGAAGTTCGTGCCGCTCCCGTCGAAGGTCGCGCCGAGGGGGTACGGGGTTCCGGGCCAGGCTTCCATCGCCACTCCTTGTTCGGGGGTCGTGACTCGGTTCGCCGTCGATCGAGTGCTGCGGTCCGTTGACGCGCTCGCCGATCCTCTCACCGGCGCCGATCCGGCGCGACGTCTTGACGTGGGGCTACTCGACCTGCAATGCGTCGCTCACCACGCGCTCGGCCTCGGCCTGCACCTGCGCCAGGTGTTCGGCGCCCTTGAACGACTCGGCGTAGATCTTGTACACGTCCTCGGTGCCGCTCGGCCGAGCGGCGAACCACGCGTCGGCGGTCTGCACCTTCACGCCGCCGATCGACGCGTCGTTTCCGGGCGCCTTCGAGAGCTTCGCCGTGATGGGGGCGCCGGCGAGCTCGGTCGCCGCGATGGCGTCACCGGTGAGCTTGCCGAGCGCGGCCTTCTGTGCGGGGGTGGCCGCGGCATCCGTGCGCTCGTAGGCAGGATCGCCGAAGCGCTCGACGAGCTCGGCGTAGAGCTGCGAGGGCGACTTCCCGGTCACCGCGCGGATCTCGGAGGCGAGCAGGCACAGCAGGATGCCGTCTTTGTCGGTCGTCCACACGGTGCCGTCGAAACGCAGGAAGGATGCCCCGGCGCTCTCCTCGCCGCCGAAGCCGACCGATCCGTCGAGCAGGCCCGGCACGAACCACTTGAAGCCGACGGGCACCTCCCAGAGGCGACGGCCGAGGGACTCCGCGACCCGGTCGATCATCGAGCTCGAGACGAGCGTCTTGCCGATCGCGGCATCGGGTCGCCAGTTCGGCCGGTGCGCGAAGAGGTACTCGATCGCGACGGCGAGGTAGTGGTTGGGGTTCATCAGGCCGCCGTCGGGCGTGACGATGCCGTGCCGGTCGGCGTCGGCGTCGTTGCCCGTCAGGATGTCGAAGTCGCTGCCGTGATCGAGCACCGACGCCATGGCGTAGCGGCTCGACGGGTCCATCCGGATCTTGCCGTCCCAGTCGAGCGTCATGAAGCCCCACTGCGGGTCGACGCGCTCGTTCACGACCGTGAGGTCGAGCCCGTACCGGTCGCGGATGGCGGTCCAGTAGTGCACGGATGCCCCGCCGAGCGGGTCGGCGCCGATCCTGATGCCGCTCTGCCTGATGGCCTCGAAGTCGATGATGTTCGCGAGGTCGTCGACGTACTCGCCGCGGAAGTCGTAGCTCTCGACGCCACTCGGCTCGGCCTGGTTCACCTCGGCGAGACCGCCCGCGATGAGCTCGTTCGCCCGGTTCGCGATCCACGCCGTGGCATCCGAGTCGGCCGGCCCGCCGTGGGGCGGGTTGTACTTGAAACCGCCGTCCTGAGGCGGGTTGTGCGACGGGGTGATGACGATGCCGTCGGCCTCGCCCTCGGCGCGCCTGGCCGGATCGTTGTTCCACTTCAGGATCGCGTGCGAGAGGGCGGGCGTCGGCACGTAGTCGTCGTACGCGTCGGTGAGCACGCGCACGCTGTTGCCGACCAGCACATCGAGCGCCGTCGTCTGGGCCGGGGCGCTCAGGCCGTGGGTGTCGGCGCCGATGAAGAGCGGGCCGGTCGTGCCCTGCGCGGCGCGGTATTCGACGATCGCCTGGGTGATCGCGAGGATGTGGTCCTCGTTGAAGCTCGTCGTGAACGACGAACCGCGATGCCCCGAGGTGCCGAAGGCGACGCGTTGCTCGGGAATCGAGACGTCGGGCTTCTTCTCGTAATAGGCCCTGACGAGGGCCTCCACGTCGATGAGATCGGATTCGGTCGCCGGGGTGCCCGCTCGCTCGTGCATGCGAACAGTCTGGCACCGGCGCCCGCGTCAGACGAGGGCTTGTACCGTCGTCGCCACTGTGAAAATGGCGAGGCCCGCGAGCGCACCGACGACCGTGCCGTTGATGCGGATGAACTGCAGGTCGCGTCCCACCTGCAGCTCGATCTTCTCGGTCGTCTCCCGCGGATCCCAGCGCTCGACGGTCTCGGTGATCACCCCGGCGATCTCGCTGCGGTAGTTGCGCACGACGTAGGCGGCGGCATCCGTCACCCAGGCGTCGACCTTCGCGGCGAGCTCGGCGTCGGTCTCGAGCCGCATGCCGACCTCGACGACCGCCGAGCGCAGTCCCGTGCGCAACTCGCTGCGGGGGTCGGCGAGCGCCGCCTCGAGGGACTCCTTGATGCTCGCCCACGCTTCGCCGGCGAACTCCCGCACCCGCGGGCTCTCGAGCAGCTCGGCCTTCAGTTGCTCGACGCGCAGGATCGTCGCGGGGTCGTGCTGCAGGTCCTCGGTGAGGTCGATGAGGTAGCGGTCGATCGCCTGACGCAGCGGATGGCCCTGGTCGTCGCGCACCGAGCGCACGAACCCGAGCACCTCGCGGTGTGCGCGATCGTCGACGAAGCGGTCGACGAAGCCGGGGATCCATCGCGGCAGGCGGTCCGAGACCATGCCGCCGATCGCGTCGGGGTGGGCCTCGAGCCACGCCTCGGCCTTCTCGAGCGCGACCTCGACCGCGGTGCGCTGCTGGTTCGCCGCGACGAGACGCGCACCGATCCGCCCGATGGCCGGCCCCCACTCGGGCTCGAACAGGTGCCGCCTGGCGAGCTTCTCGATGACGTCCTCGACGTCGTCGTCGCCGAGCAGAGTGAGGATCCCCCGGGCGGCGACGGATGCCTCGGCGGTCAGCCGGTCGGCGTTCGCCGGGCTCGCGAGCCAACCCCCGAGCCGCCTCGCGATGCCGACCGACTGCAGCTTGCCGACGACGACCTCGTCGGAGAGGAACTCGTTCTCGACGAACGCCCCGAGGCTCGCGCCGATCTCGTCCTTGCGCGTCGGGATGATCGCCGTGTGCGGGATCGGCAGTCCGAGCGGACGCCGGAACAGCGCGGTCACCGCGAACCAGTCGGCGATCGCGCCCACCATCGCCCCCTCGGCCGCCGCGCGCACGTAGGCGAGCCACGGCAGCGACTCCTGCAGGGCGAACGACACGGCGAACACGACGGCGGCCCCGATGAGCAGCGCGGTCGCGACGCGCTTCATGCGGCGCAGTGCGACGCGGCGCTCGTCATCGGTCGGGACGGCGCGCCGGGCGGCCTCGTCGCCCGCTCGGATCACCTGCTCGGTCGCGGTCATCGCTCTGCCCCCTCGCGTGGATTGCGGTGCGTTTCGACGCTAGCGCCTGCCCCCGATGCGCTCACTAGGCTTGCGTGCATGACGGATGCCCCCTCCACGCCCCCTGAGGAGACCTACTCCTACCTCGGGCCGGCGGGCACGTTCACCGAGGCGGCACTGAAGCAGGTGCCAGAGGCATCCGGCAGGCACTGGCGGTCGGTGAACAACGTGGGCGAGGCCCTCTCGGATGTCACGAGCGGGCGATCGGTCGCCGCCATGATCGCGATCGAGAACTCGATCGAGGGCGGCGTCTCGGCGACGCTCGACGCCCTCGCCACCGTGCCCGGGCTGCGGATCGCGGGGGAGTACCTCGTACCCGTCAACTTCGTGCTCGTCGCACGGCCCGGCACGAAGCTCGGCGACGTGCGCGTCGTCAACGCGCACCCAGTGGCCTACGCCCAGGCGCGCGGCTGGCTCGAGCGCGAGCTCCCGAACCACGGGCACATCCCCGCGACGAGCAACGTGCAGGCCGCGGCGTCGCTGTTCGAGAACGGCCACGCGGATGCCGCGGTCGCACCGCCCGGCATCACCGAGCACCTCGATGTCGCGGTGCTCGCCCGCGACATCGGCGACAACCCCAACGCCGTCACCCGCTTCGTGCTCGTCTCGCGCTCGCGGGTGCTCGCCGAACCGACGGGCGCCGACAAGACGAGCCTCATCGTCGAGCTGCCCGATGACGAGCCCGGCTCGCTCCTCGCGATGCTCGAGCAGTTCTCGACCCGGGGCGTGAACCTCTCGCTGCTGCAGTCGCGGCCGATCGGCGACGCCCTCGGCCGCTATCGATTCGTCGTCGACCTCGACGGCCACATCGCCGACGAACGCGTCGCCGATGCCCTCCTCGGCCTTCGTCGCACGAGTCCGAACGTCGTCTTCCTCGGCTCGTATCCGCGGGCCGACCGTCGCGAGGTGGAGTACCACTCGAAGTACGACGACGAGATCTTCATCGAGGCCCGCGACTGGCTCCGTGGCCTCCTGAGCGGCGAACCCGACTGATCCGCGCCACCGAACCGTGCGCGACGCCAGGGCATTGAGTGCCGTGTTCCCGCCGTCGTAGGGTGAACCCACTCGGCCCATCCCGACATGCCTGAACGGATGTCGCGGTGCCGACGCCAGGCGAGCGGGGGATGACGTGACTCACGATGCGGCACCGAGGATCGACCCCAGGTTCGACCCGCGCTTCCAGCGCGGCTATGCCCCCGATTCTGCGGGGATGACGGATTCGGCGGCTTCCGCGGATCGCCCGGATGGCACGGATGGCACGGATGCCGCCGCGGATGCCGCGGGTCCCGTGGCGGCCGCGCCGCCGACGCCGGCCGCCGCTCGCGCGGACTCGCCGAATCCGGTCGAACGCACTCCGCCCGTGACGGATCGACCGACCGACCCGGCGGCGACCGAGGCGTCGGTGCTCGAGGGGGGTGACTCGTCGCAACCGGAGGACGAGGGCGGGGGTGCGTCCGCGACGCGTTGGCTCTGGGTCGCGCTCGCATCGTGCGCTGCCTTCACCGTCATCGGCGCCCTCCTGTACTGGAACCTCGCGAACGACCAGCAGCGGTTCATGGGAGCCATCGGCACGCCGTCCGAGGAGGCGTTCCGGCTGTTCGCCACCGTATTGTCGCCCGCGCTCGTGCAGGCCGGCATCGTCGGAATGGTGATCGTGCTCGCTGTCTGGGTCGTGCGCGACCGTCGCACGGGCGGACCGACACCGTGACGCGCCCGCATCCCGCCCTCATCGCGCTCGGCGCGAGCTGCGTGCTCGCCCTCATGGGGCTCTGGAGCGCCGTCCAGAGCATGGGCGAACTGCAGCGCCGATTGCAGTGGACCGGGGAGACGCCGAGCGACGACGCTGCCGCCGCATGGGCGCTGTACGACTTCGCGCACGTCATCGTGTTCCCGGGGCTCGCGACGGCGGCGGCGGCATCCGCGCTCGGGATCGTGCTCGCCGTCGTGCTGGTGAGGATGCTTCGGCCGGGCGTTCAGTCGAGCTCGGCGACCCGCACGATGAGTGCGGCCGGGTCGACCGAGAACCTCACCGAGAGCACGGTGCCGAACACCTCGCCGTCGATCTCGAACTCCTGGGGTTCGCCCTCGACGACGAGCTCCACCGAGCGTCCGCGGGAGTAGATGATCTCGCGGCGCCTGCTGCCGCCCGTCAGGTCGATGAACTGCCGACCCAGCGCCGACTTCGCGAGCACGCGATTCTCCCAGGCGACCTTGCGCCAGATGAGCAGCCAGCCCAGCACGTTGCGCGGCTGCAGCCGCACGACGTCGAGCCGGCCGTCGTCGATCTCGGCGTCGGGGATGAGGTCGATGTTGCCGGGAAGGGAGCCGAGGTTCGCGATGAGCACGCTCGAGACGCGGGAGCGGTGGGCTCGGCCGCCGTCGATGCGGTGCAGCACGCGGAACGGCTTCGACGCGGGGATGGCACGCAGGCCTGCGTCGACGTAGGCGAGCCAGCCCACCCGCCGCTTCAGCTCGGGATTCGTGTTCGCGATCATCGCCGCGTCGATGCCGACGCCGCTCATGACGAGCGACACGTGCTGCTCGGTCGTGCCGTTCGGCCGTGTGAGGTCGGCGAGGAGCACGTCGACCGCACGGTCGACGCCCGCGAAGGCCAGCACGACCGCGTCGTCGGGGTCGTTCACGGGGATGCCCAGGTTGCGGGCGAAGAGATTGCCCGTGCCGATGGGCACGAGCCCGAGCGGCACCCCCGAGTCGCGGAGCCCGGCCGCCACCGAGCGCACGGTGCCGTCGCCGCCCGCCGCGATCACGAGGTCGACGCCCGCGCGGAGCGCGTCGCGGGCTGGTCCGGTGCCAGGGTCCTCGACGGTCGTCTCGAACCACAGCGACGGCGCGAAGTGCTGGCGCGCCTCGGCGCGCTCGACCGCCGCGCGCAGCACCTCGAGCCCCTGCTTCGTGGGGTTGACGATGACGGCGGCGCGCAAAGGGCGCGTCGCGACATCCGCCGCCTCATGCCCCGCACCCCGGAGTCCCACTCGCGCCACGGCTCAACGGTATTCCATGCGCTCACAGCCCCCGCCGGGCGGGCGGCAGGCCGTCTGGCGGTCGGGAAGCCCCGGCTAGACTGGCTCGCGTGATCGACCCCGTGCTGCTTCGCGAGAATCCCGACCTGATCAAGCGTTCGCAGGAGCTGCGCGGCGAGTCTCCGTCGCTCGTCGACGAGGCGGTCGCAGCGGATGTCGCGCGCCGCACGGCGATCACCGAGTTCGAGTCGCTCCGCGCCGAGCAGAACGCGTTCGGCAAGCGGGTCGCGACAGCGCCCAAGGAGGAGAAGGCCGGGCTCGTCGCACAGGCGCAGCAGCTCGCGGCCCGCGTGAAGGACGCGAACCAGCGCGCCAACGACGCCGAGTCGGCGTTCACGGCGGCCGTGCAGCGCCTCGGCAACGTCGTCATCGACGGCGTGCCCGCAGGCGGCGAAGACGACTACGTCGTGCTTCGCGAGGTCGGCGGCATCCCGGCGTTCGACTTCGATCCGCGCGACCACCTCGAGATCGGCGAACTGCTCGACGCGATCGACATGCAGCGCGGCGCGAAGGTGTCGGGCGCCCGCTTCCACTACCTCAAGGGCGTCGGGGCCCGGCTCGAGCTCGCGCTCATGACGATGGGACTCGACCGCGCGCTTGCGGCCGGCTTCACACCGCTCATCACCCCCACCCTCGTGCGTCCCGAGATCATGCAGGGCACCGGATTCCTCGGTGCGCACGCCGAGGACATCTACTACCTGCCCGACGACGAGCTCTACCTCACGGGCACGAGCGAGGTCGCGCTCGCCGGGTACCACGCCGACGAGATCCTCGACCTCTCGAACGGACCGCTCCGCTACGCCGGCTGGTCGACGTGCTACCGCCGGGAGGCCGGCAGCCACGGCAAGGACACGCGCGGCATCATCCGGGTGCACCAGTTCAACAAGCTCGAGATGTTCAGCTATGTCGACCCGGCCGACGCCGAGGCCGAGCACGAGCGTCTTCTCGGATGGCAGGAGGAGATGCTGCAGAGCCTCGGCCTCTCGTACCGCGTCATCGACACGGCCGCCGGTGACCTCGGCTCGAGCGCGGCGCGCAAGTTCGACGTCGAGGCATGGGTGCCGACGCAGGGCGCCTACCGCGAGCTCACGTCGACGTCGAACTGCACGACGTTCCAGGCGCGTCGCCTCGACATCCGCCAGCGCACCGAGAGCGGGAAGACCTCGCCCGTCGCGACGCTCAACGGCACGCTCGCGACCACCCGCTGGATCGTGGCGATCCTCGAGACGCACCAGCAGGCCGACGGTTCCGTGGTCGTGCCCGAGGCCCTGCGCGGCTACCTCGGCGGCCTCGAGGTGCTCGAACCGATCGCGCGATGAGCGAGCCCCTGCCGCAGCCCGCCGCGCTCGCCGAGCCGTGGCTCGTCGCGCTCGACGTCGACGGCACGATCATGCACGAGGACGAGTCGATCGACGAGCGCGTCGCCGACGCCGTGCGGGCGTGCCGCGAGCGCGGGCACGAGGTCACGCTCGCGACCGGACGCTCGTGGGCGACGACGGCGCCCGTGCTCGACCGCCTCGAGCTCGAGCCCGAATACGTCGTGTGCGCGAACGGCGCGATCACGATGCGGCGCGACGACGCGGCATCCGGAGGGTACGTGCGCGAGCACGTCGAGACCTTCGATCCGACCGACGTGCTCGAGCGCATCAGGAGCTTCCTGCCGAGCGGCCGGTTCATGGTCGAACTCGCCGACGGGTTCCGCCTCTACACCGAGGGCATGACCGACTGGAACCTCGAGAACGCGCGCGAGGTCGCCTTCGATGAGCTCCTCGACCAGCGCGCGACGCGCGTCGTCGTCATCTCCCCCGACCATGAGCTGCAGGAGTTCCTGCAGATCGTCGAGGACATGGGCCTGCACCAGGTCAGCTACTCGATCGGCTGGACCGCGTGGCTCGACATCGCCCCCGACGGGGTGAGCAAGGCGACCGCGCTCGAGCGCGTGCGCGGCTGGCTCGACGTGCCGCTCGAGCGCGTGATCGCCGTCGGCGACGGGCGCAACGACATCGAGATGTTCAGCTGGGCCGGCGCGGCCGGGCGAGCCGTCGCCATGGGGCAGGCTCCCGACGAGGTGCGCGCCGCCGCGAACGAGACGACCGACACGGTCGACGAGGCCGGGCTCGCCGCGGTACTCGACTCGCTGCCGTAGCACCACCTCCTGCTCTCGTGCGAGTGCGCCGGATAAGATCGGCGAGTCGGAAAGGGGATGCCGTGAGCGCTCGGAAGAGCACCGGGTCGCGGCCCGAGCCTGCCCGGGCCGTCCTGCCGACCCGGCACGGGCGACTTCCCCGACACGGCGCCTGGGCCGCGTTCGCGAAGTTCGCGGCATCCGTCATCGGGGTCGTCGCCGTGAGCGGCGTCGCGATCGCCGGGTACGCGGCCATCGACCTCTTCGCGGGCGTCGAGACGACGCTCGAGCTCGAGAACGAGAAGATCCTCGACGACGTGCCCGACATCGGCGCGATGGAGGGCGGGCTCAACTTCCTGCTCGTCGGCAGCGACAAGCGGCCAGAGAGCGGCGCGTTCGGCGACCCCGAGGAGGAGTCGGGGGTGCTCAACGACGTGACGATGCTGCTGCACATCTCGGAGGACCACTCGCACGTCGAGGTGGTGAGCTTCCCGCGCGACATGCTCGTCTCGGTGCCCGAATGCCCCGACCCCGAGGACCCCGACGGCGAGCCGCTCTCGGCGATGTCCGAGGCGAAGATGAACACGGTGCTGTTCCACGGCGGGTTCGGATGCGTCGCGGCGACGATCGAGCAGCTCGTCGGCGTGCAGATCCCCACGGGCGGCATCGTCGAGTTCGACGGCGTCGCCGCGCTCAGCACGGCCGTCGGCGGGGTGGAGGTCTGCGTCGCGGAGCGCATCGACGACGACTACTCGGGCCTGCACATGGACGCGGGCAGGCACACGATCTCGGGCTACGACGCACTCGCGTTCCTGCGCTCGCGGCATGGCGTCGGCGACGGCAGCGACCTCGGCCGCATCTCGAACCAGCAGACCTTCCTGGCCTCGCTCATCCGCACGGTGGAGCGCGACGGCGTGCTGCGGGATCCGGTGAAGCTCTACTCCATCGCCAAAGCCGTGACGTCGAACATGCAGCTCACCTCGGCGCTGCAGGACCCCGTGCGTCTGGTGTCGATCGCCCGGGCCATCCAGGACATCGACCTCTCGAAGGTCGCATTCATCCAATACCCGACGGCGTACACCGAGGGCTTCGCCGCCGTCGTGCCGACCGAATCGGCCGCGATCGTGAACGCCGCGCTGCAGGCCGACGTGCCGGTGCAGTTCGACCCGGCCGCCCAAGACGGCACGGACTTCGGCACGGTTCCCGATCCGGCGGCTCCGCCGCCCGCCGAGGGCGAGACGCCGCCCGAGGGCGAAGCGCCGGTCGAGGGTGAGACACCCCCGCCGACCGCGCCGACGACCGAGGCCCCGGTGCAGGCGTTGCCGGGCGACGTTCCCGGGCAGACCGCGGCCGAGGTGCGCTGCTCGAGCGCGAACGACGGCTGACGGGCGTCGCTTCAGCACCCTTTCAGGGTGTGCTGCGAGGCTCGATGGAACATGCTTCGGCTAGAATCGGGGCCTGCACGCACGCCCGCACCGTCATGGATGCAAGCTGGCGGGCATGGAGGGCTGTCCGAGCGGCCGATGGAGCTGGTCTTGAAAACCAGTGGGCAGCAATGCCTCGTGGGTTCGAATCCCACGCCCTCCGCACACGCGGGATGACGCATGACGACTGAAGGGAATCCGTGAACACCGAACTGCGCCACAGCTCGCGTCGCGCCGCGAAGTCCCCCTCCCTCGCCCGTCACGGGCGACTGAAGCCGCACAGCCCGTGGGCGACGATCGGCCGGGTCGCGGCATCCGTCGTCGCAGTCACGCTCGTCTCGGGTTCGGCCGTCGCGGCGTACGCCGCATGGGACCTCGCGAGCACCGCGCAGCCCACGGTGACGCTCGGCAACGAGAAGGTGCTCGAGGGCGTGCCCGACGTGGGTGCCATGGAGGGCGGCGTCAACCTGCTCGTGGTCGGCAGCGACAGCCGCCAGGGCCAGGGCGAGGGCTTCGGTGATCCCGATGAGGAGACCGCGGTGCTCAATGACGTGACGATGCTCATGCACATCTCGCAAGATCACTCGAACGCGTCGGTCGTGAGCTTCCCGCGCGACATGCTCGTCGACGTGCCGGAGTGCGCAGACCCGCAGGACCCGAACGGCGAGCCGCTCTCCGAACAGTCCGGCGTGAAGATCAACACGGTGCTCTCGCACGGCGGACTCGGCTGCGTCGTGAAGACGGTGGAGTCCGAGCTCGGCATCACCATCCCGTTCGCCGGCATCGTGCAGTTCCTCGGCGTCGCCGGGCTCTCGGAGGCCGTCGGCGGAGTCGAGGTCTGCGTCGCGGAGCCCATCGAAGACGAGTACACCGGCATGTTCCTCTCGGCCGGCACGCATACCCTCTCGGGCATCGACGCGCTGCAGTTCCTCCGCACCCGCCACGGCGTCGGCGACGGCAGCGATCTCGCGCGCATCTCGAACCAGCAGGTGTTCCTCTCCTCGCTCGCGCGCACCCTGCAGTCGAACGGCACGCTGAACGACCCGGTCAAGCTCTACTCGATCGCCAAGGCCGCGCTCGCCAACATGCAGCTCTCCGACAGCCTCATGGACCCCACGCGCATGATCTCGATCGCGAAGGCCCTGAAAGACACCGACCTCGACAAGATCGCGTTCATCCAGTACCCGACCGCCTACGTCGAGGGCGGCGGCGCGGTCGCACCGACGTCGTCCGCCGAATACGTGCGCACCGCGCTGCAGAACGACCTTCCCGTGAGCTTCGATCCTGCCGCGCAGGAGTCGGCGTTCGCCTCGGTCGCCGATCCGAACGCCGTCGCCGCACCGCCCGCTGAGGCCCCGGCCGAGGGGATGCCCGTCGAGGGCGTGCCCGCCGAGGGCGAGACGGCCGCGCCCGCTCCGACCGCCGAGGCGCTGCCCGCCGACGTCGCGGGCCAGACCGCGGCCGAGACCCGCTGCTCGGCCGGTCGCACGCTCGACGACCAGTAGCGGCCCGCCGTCCGCGGCGGCTTCGGAACGGGAGCTCGCCCGCCCGTCGCGTGCGCTCGACCGTGCCCGAATCGTCGTCCGCGGCATCCGCAGGTTATGATGATGGTCGCGTGCGCGCAAGCGCCCGCGAGGAGACGTCGCATAGTCCGGTCGAGTGCACCACCCTGCTAAGGTGGAGTCCCCGTAAGGGGACCGCGGGTTCAAATCCCGCCGTCTCCGCTCGAGAGCGTCGCCACCCCGC
>JAPSJT010000024.1 GCA_031178045.1 Agromyces sp. | reverse complement strand
ACCCCGCACGCTACACCCGGCATACGGCGTCGGGAACAGATAGTGAGGAATACTCGCATCCCCAGAACAGGGGGTATATGGGCGAGTACTGGTGCCGATCCCGCGAGCCTGTCGTTCGTCGGTGTGATGACCAGCAGTATCGGTGACCACGCGGACCCCGCGCACGCCCCGCTACCACGCGAGTTGATTCGCGAAACCGCTCATCACAATGCAGAAGCAGACGAACCCGACCACAAGCAACGGCAGGATGACCCCACCATCGTTGCCCTGATCGTCGCCCATACCCCTGTATAGGTCGAGTCGAACTCGCTGGCACGGGATTGACGCCTCGTCTGCTGCGAGTTATACGTCCTCAGCGACGGCAGATCGGGGCACGGTCGTGTCCGCTGCCAGGATGCTCGAGAACTGAAGCAGCGACGGAGGCTGTGGCAGACGAGCAGCAACTGAACGAAGAAGCGCCCCGGATCCTCGATAGTGCTCGGATCGCGGGGCGAATCTGCTGGCGGTACCGGTGGAATCTGAGCCCTCCGCGCCGTCAACCAGTGCAACCCGACGTAATCGTCACAGGCACGAGAGACTCAACCTGCAGCACCTCGCGGCGGGTGTTGCAGTCGTCGCCATCAGCGTCGATACCTTCAGCGAACAAATCTCGGTCATAAGCGACGCTCGAGGGCGTCGCGATGCGTAGCTCCTCGAGAAGCGCAGCGGGCGTTGTGGTTGTGCCGGGTTCAGCCGCGAGATTCTCTCGACATGAACGGAGAAACGCCCCGGATCCCTGATGTCCAGGGCTCGCGGGGCGTTTCACGTGGCGGTACCGGTGGGATTTGAACCCACGGTGCGCTTTCACGCACACAACTTTTCGAGAGTTGCACCTTCGGCCGCTCGGACACGGTACCGAGATCGATCTTAGACGAACCGAACGCGACGGCCAAAACGAACGGATGCTCCCGGCTCGCGTTCAGCGCGCGTTCAGGCTCGGTTCCTACCGTCGGGCTCGTGGTGCTCCTTCGCCGTCTCGTCCCCGCCGCGATCACGACCGCCGTGTTCGCGGGCGCCGCCGTGCTCGGCTCGATGAGCTGGCGCCGTTTTCGCGCCCGCCTCGCCGCGAATTCGCTCGTGCTGAGCGAGACGCTCCCCGTGCACTCCAAATGGTGGCGCGATCACGCGAAGGTCTCGGGCGAACTGCTCTACGCGGCGATCGGCGACAGCGCCGCGCAGGGCATCGGTGCGAGCGCGCCCGACCGCAGTTACGTCGGTGTGCTCGCCGAGGAGATCCGCGCCATCACGGGCCGCACTGTGCGCGTCGTGAACCTCAGCGTCTCGGGCGCGACCGTCGAGCTCGCCGTGCGCGATCAACTGCCGCGCTTCACCAAGCTCCGCCCCGACATCGTCACCGTCGCAATCGGCGCCAACGACATCGCCCGGTGGGACCCCACGGCGTTCGAGCGCGGCATCCGCGCGATCTTCGAGGCGTTGCCCTCGCAGGCGCTCGTCGCCGACCTTCCGTACTTCTACCTGCCGCACAACGAGCGCAAGGTCGCGGTGGCGAATCGCATCGTGCGACGCATCGCCGCCGAGCACGGCCTCACGGTCGTGCCGCTCCACACGACGACGAAGCATCAGGGCGTCGCCGGGATCTTCAAGCAGTTCGCGATCGACATGTTCCATCCGAACGACCACGGTTACCGGGTGTGGGCCGACGCCTTCGCGCCGTCGCTGGCCGCGCAGCTCGTCGAGAGATTCCCTACGCCGGATGCGGAACCGGATGCCGCGATGGCGCCGCGCGGCACGGAAACCGCGGATGTCGGGGGCGCCGCCTAGGCTCGTCGCATGGCCAAGCCCACCTCCGCGTTCCGTTGCACCGAGTGCGGGTGGAGCACCATCAAATGGGCAGGCCGGTGCGCCGAGTGCCAGCAGTGGGGCACCGTCGTCGACGCCGCCGAGCAGACGGGCATCGTGCGCTCGCTGCAGGCCGTCGTGCCGAACGCCGCCCGCATGGCGCGGCCGATCGGCGAGGTCGAGACCGAAGACGCGGCGCACCGCCCGAGCGGCATCGGCGAATTCGACCGGGTGCTCGGCGGCGGCATCGTCGCCGGGGCGGCCATCCTGCTCTCGGGCGAACCCGGCGTCGGCAAGTCGACGCTCCTCCTCGAGGTCGCGGCGCGGGTGGCCGGCACCGGCCGGCGCGTGCTCTACGTGAGCGCCGAGGAGTCCGTCGCGCAGGTGCGACTGCGAGCGGGCCGCACGGGCGCGCTGCACGACGAGCTCTACCTCGCCGCCGAGACCGACCTCGCCACGATCCTCGGCCAGGTCGACCAGGTCGCGCCCGAACTGCTCATCGTCGACTCCGTGCAGACCGTGTCGTCCTCGCTCTCCGACGGGCTGCCCGGCCAGCCCAGCCAGGTGCGCGAGGTCGCGTCCACGCTCATCCGCGTCGCGAAGGAACGCCAGCTCCCGGTGCTGCTCGTCGGCCACGTCACGAAAGACGGCACGATCGCCGGTCCTCGCCTGCTCGAGCACCTCGTCGACGTGGTCTGCCAGTTCGAGGGCGACCGGCAGACGGCGCTGCGCTTCGTGCGTGCCCTCAAGAACCGGTTCGGTCCGACCGACGAGGTCGGATGCTTCGAGATGACCGGCGACGGCATCGCCGAAGTGCCCGATCCCTCCGGCCTCTTCCTCAGCCGCTCCCGCAACGCCGTGAGCGGCACGTGCGTCACGGTCGCACTCGAGGGCCGTCGAGCGCTCCCCGTGGAGGTGCAGGCCCTCGTCGTCTCGACGAAGGCGCCGCAGCCGCGCCGCGTCGTCAACGGCGTCGACCCCTCACGGGTCGCGATGATCATCGCCGTGCTCGAGCGACGCGCCGGCCTCAAGCAGCTCGGCGAGCACGACGTGTACGTCTCGACCGTCGGCGGCGTTCGGCTCATCGAGCCCGGCGCCGACCTCGCGATCGCCGTCGCGATCGCGTCGGCCATGCGCGACCGTGCCGTGCCGCACGAGCTCGCCGCCTTCGGCGAGATCAGCCTCGCCGGAGAAGTCCGTCCGGTGACCTCCGCTCGGCAACGAGGCAGCGAGGCGCGCCGGCTCGGCTACACGACGATCCTCGACGTCGAGGCGGGCAGTGTTCGCGCCGCCGTCGAGCATGCGATGATCGCGGCATCCTCGACCCGGGAACGCGAACTCGACGCGGCGTTCTGAGGCCTACGCCTCGAGCGCCCGCAGCAACTCGCCCGGAGGCGCCTGCATCGGATGCGGTCCGGCGATGTCGAGGAACACCGTCGTGATCGTCGACTCGTAGCGCCTCAGGAACGAACGCAACCATGCCGGGCTCTGCAGGCCGACCGCCGGCGGCAGGTTCGCGGGCTTGTTCGCCGCGTCGCTGAAGAGCAGCAGGGCGACGTCGCCGGTGCGCGGGTCGCGGTACGTCCACACCTCGCCGCCGTCGAGCGGCTTGTCGCGCGGGCCCGGCTTCACGAGCGGCACGACCGTGTTGCCGTGACGGAGCGCGAGCGCGACCGCCGCGATGTCCTGCCGTTCGAGCGCCTCGGCGAGCGCCTGCGAGCGGAACTCGACGGGCTCGCCCGCGGGCTTCTTCCGTGCCTTGCCTGCCATCCTCCAAGGGTATCGAGCGGGAGTCCCCGGGCCGCCCACATCCGCCGCGGGCGAACGTCGTGCAGCTTCCGCGCCCCTCGACAGTGCGCACCGTCGGCGGTACGGTAGCGGCAAGCGGTGCGTCGTGCCGGTTCGGCACACCCCAAAACGCACCGAACGGCCGCCTCTGCGCATCTCGCTCGTCGCGCCTTGACGGCCCGCAGGAGGTGGCCGCATGGGGCTGTTCGTCTACGACGAGTGCCGACCCGTCGAGATCGAGGATCGCGCCCTCACCCACCTGCAGCTCGTCATCATCGACAAGCTCCGTCGGAACGAGCGCTTCGCACTCACTCTCACCGACGGCGATCGCACCATCATGATGTGGCTGAACCCGTATACCGCCCTGCAGTTCATCTACCACGGGAACCGGCGTCCGGCCGTGAACCGGGAGTGGATCGAGGAGCTCGCCATCAATGCCGGGGTGACCGGCGTGCTCATGCTCGTCCCCGAGCCGCTTCCGGAGTCCCAGCCACCTGCGCGGTGACCCGATCCGGCGCACGAGTCGGAGTACACGAGTCCGCGAGCACGAGTCGGTGCACACGACATCGCGGATTCCTAGAGGTCGAGCTCCTCGAAGTTCGCGGGCATGGTCGCGTCCGCCGGCTGTACGGGGGGCGGTGACGATCGGCGCATGATCTGCTCCCGCAGGTACATGACCGTGTCACCGTTGTCGGGTTCGGGAAGGTCGGTGTGGGTCGTCTCGGCCATGAGCGGGGTGCCCTCGGCGAGCATCAGCGTCGCTTGCACCGCGGCGCCGTCGGCACCGTAGGCCGCGAGCTCGACTGTGTCGGCATCACCCTTCCTCGCGAGCAGCGCGGCGTATTCCAGCAGCAGGTCGGCGACGTCATCTCCGACGAGCAGGCCCTTGTCCGCGAACGTCAGATGCTTCATGGTGGCACGCTACGCGGGGGTGATCGGCTCGTACAGGGGCTTGCGATGCGTCACAGCAGGTGTCCGCCGCCCCGCTCCGTCGAGCGAGGCGTGCGACCGACGCAGACGGCACGCCGGTCTCGGTCAGTACAGCTGGAACTGCTTCGTCGTCACCGACGCGAAACCGTCGACCGTCACCGAGAGGTGGTAGGAGGCGCCCTCGGCGGGCACCGCCTCACGCGGACCATCGCAGGAGTCCACGCTCGATCGCGTACGGTCCCAGACGATCGGCACGCTGGAGCTGACCGGCGTGTTCGGCGTGAGCGAGACCTCGGCGTCGATCGGATCGACCTGGCAGTCGGTCGAGGTCCAGTACGGCTCCTCACCGCTCGTGATGGTGAACACCTGCGCACTCGTGCCGGCGTTCAGCACGCAGAGGTTGCCGCCCGTGTTCGTGATCGTCACCGAGAGCTGCGGCTGTTCCCCACTCTCGTACACGGTCTTGTCGGTCACCGCCTCGACCAGGACCTGCTCGGGCGTGCAGGCGTCTCCGTCAGCGGCGGCCGGCTCCGTCGGGATGACCGTCTGGGCGGGGCCCGTCTCGTCGGTCGTCGCGGACGATGCCGTGCCCGCGGCATCCGCTTCATCGCCCTGACCTGAGCCCGGGCGCACGATGACGAGCACGATCGCGATGATCACCGCCACGAGGCCGAGCAGCACGATGAGCCGTCGACGCCGGTACACCTGGGGCGGGAGCCGCCGTGCCGGTGGAGGATTCGTCGACATGCACACAGGCTAAGACCGGGACGCCGTCGGCGGCGGCATCCGACCGGCGCGCCGGAGCGATGCTCAGAGACGCTTCAGCATGCGCGTGTTGCCGAGGGTGTTCTGCTTCACTCGCGCGAGATCGAGGAACTCCGCCACGCCCTCGTCGTGCGAGCGCACGAGCTCGGCGTACACCTCGGGATCGACGGTCTCGGCGCCCATGTCCTCGAATCCGTGACGGCCGAAGAATCCCACCTCGAACGTGAGGCAGAACAACCGGCTGAGCCCGAGTTCCCGCGCGTCGTGTTCGAGCGCCTCGAGGAGCGCGTGGCCGACCCCTCTGCCGAGCCACGCCTCGTCGACGGCGAGCGTTCGAACCTCGCCGAGGTCCTCCCACATGACGTGCAGTGCGCCCGCGCCGATGACACGGCCGTCGGCCGCCTCGGCGACCCGGAACTCCTGCACCGAGCCGTAGAGGTCGACGCGCTCCTTGCCGAGCAGAATGCGTCGCGAGACGAGCGGCTCCACGAGGGCGACGATCTTCGGCACATCGCTCGTGCGCGCACGGCGCACCGAGAAGTCGGTCATCAGCCCATCGTATTGCGCGTCGTGCGCGCGGGTCGCCACGGCGGACGCCGGCGCCCGGCACGACGAAGGGGCGGATGCCGCAGCATCCGCCCCCTTCGAATCGTGTCGCCTAGTCGCCCGACGCCGCCGCGAGGTCGGGGCTCACGGGACCCGTGCCGATCGCGGCGCCCGCGTTGACGCCGACGCCGACGGGAAGCGCCCGCTGCGTCGTCGTGAACACGAACTCGCCGTCGCGGAAGTCGACGTGCACATGGTCGCCCGAGTTGAGCTCGCCGTGCAGGATCTTCTCGGACAGGCGGTCTTCGACCTCGTGCTGCACCGCGCGACGCAGCGGTCGGGCGCCGAGCGCCGGGTCGAAGCCGACCTCGATGAGGCGCTCCTTCGCCGGCACCGTGAGCTCGACGGTCATGTCGCGGTCGAGCATGCGCTCGCTGAGGCGCTTGATGAAGAGATCGACGATCTGCAGCAGCTCGGGCTTCGAGAGCTGCGGGAAGACGATGATCTCGTCGACGCGGTTCAGGAACTCGGGCTTGAAGTGCTTCTTCAGCTCCTCGTTGACCTTGCCGCGCATGAGGTCGTACCCGGTGCGGGTGTCGCCCTCGATCGCGAAGCCGACGGGGCCGCTCGAGATGTCCTTCGTACCGAGGTTCGTCGTCATGATGATGACCGTGTTCTTGAAGTCCACGACACGACCCTGGCCGTCGGTGAGGCGGCCCTCCTCGAGGATCTGGAGGAGCGAGTTGAAGATGTCGGGGTGCGCCTTCTCGATCTCATCGAAGAGCACGACGCTGAACGGCTTGCGACGCACCTTCTCGGTGAGCTGGCCGCCCTCCTCGAAGCCGACGAACCCGGGAGGGGCACCGAACAGTCGCGAGACCGTGTGCTTCTCGCCGTACTCCGACATGTCGAGCGAGATCATCGCGGCCTCGTCGTCGAACAGGAACTCGGCGAGCGCCTTGGCGAGCTCGGTCTTTCCGACGCCGGTGGGGCCGGCGAAGATGAACGAGCCGGAGGGGCGCTTCGGGTCCTTCAGGCCGGCACGCGTGCGGCGGATCGTCTTGGCGAGGGCCGAGATGGCCTCCTCCTGGCCGATGACGCGCTCGTGCAACGCCTTCTCCATGAAGACGAGGCGCGAGCTCTCCTCTTCGGTGAGCTTGAAGACGGGGATGCCGGTGGCCTGTGCGAGCACCTCGGCGATCAGGCCCTCGTCGACGACGGCGGTCGTCTTGACGTCGCCCGACTTCCACTGCTTCTCGAGGCGCAGTCGTTCGCCGAGGAGGTTCTTCTCCTCGTCGCGGAGCGACGCGGCCTTCTCGAAGTCCTGCTCCTCGATCGAGGTCTCCTTCGCGGCGCGCACGACGGCGATCTTCTCGTCGAACTCGCGCAGCTCGGGCGGGCTCGAGAGGATCGAGAGGCGCAGGCGGGCGCCCGCCTCGTCGATCAGGTCGATGGCCTTGTCGGGCAGGAAGCGGTCGCTGATGTAGCGGTCGGCGAGGTTCGCCGCGGCGACGATGGCGCCGTCGGTGATGGACACCTTGTGGTGCGCCTCGTACCGGTCGCGGAGCCCCTTGAGGATGTTGATCGCGTGAGGCAGCGAGGGCTCCTGCACCTGGATGGGCTGGAAGCGGCGCTCGAGCGCGGCGTCCTTCTCGAAGTGCTTCCGGTACTCGTCGAGCGTCGTCGCACCGATCGTCTGCAGCTCGCCGCGGGCGAGGAGCGGCTTCAGGATCGACGCGGCGTCGATCGCGCCCTCGGCAGCGCCCGCGCCGACGAGCGTGTGGATCTCGTCGATGAAGACGATGATGTCGCCGCGGGTGCGGATCTCCTTCGTGACCTTCTTCAGGCGCTCCTCGAAGTCACCGCGGTAGCGGCTGCCGGCGATGAGCGAGCCGAGGTCGAGCGAGTAGAGCTGCTTGTCCTTCAGCGTCTCGGGCACCTCGTTCTTCACGATGGCCTGGGCGAGGCCCTCGACGACGGCGGTCTTGCCGACGCCGGGCTCGCCGATGAGCACGGGGTTGTTCTTGGAGCGACGCGAGAGGATCTGCATGACCCGCTCGATCTCCTTCTCGCGCCCGATGACCGGGTCGAGCTTGGACTCGCGCGCGGCCTGCGTCAGGTTGCGGCCGAACTGGTCGAGAATCTGCGAGCCGCCCTGGGGCTGCTGCTGATCGTTCGCGCCCACCTGGACCTGCTCCTTTCCTTGGTATCCGGAAAGCAACTGGATGACCTGCTGGCGCACGCGGTTGAGGTCGGCGCCGAGTTTCACGAGCACCTGGGCGGCGACGCCCTCGCCCTCGCGAATGAGACCGAGCAGGATGTGCTCGGTGCCGATGTAGTTGTGGCCGAGCTGGAGCGCCTCGCGGAGCGAGAGCTCGAGCACCTTCTTGGCACGCGGCGTGAACGGGATGTGCCCGGTCGGCTGCTGCTGGCCCTGGCCGATGATGTCCTGCACCTGCTCGCGCACCGCGTCGAGCGAGATCCCGAGCGACTCGAGCGCCTTGGCGGCGACGCCCTCACCCTCGTGGATGAGGCCGAGCAGGATGTGCTCGGTGCCGATGTAGTTGTGGTTCAGCATCTTGGCCTCTTCTTGGGCCAGGACGACGACGCGACGGGCTCGGTCGGTGAATCTCTCGAACATCCTCAACTCCTCACGGCGCCGGCTGGACTAGGGGGCGTCGATACATCGAGCGTAAGCACTCGGGATGCCGCGCGGGCGCATGTTCGCCGTGGGCGCATCGTCTTGCTTTCGCGGCGATCTTGCGAGTGAGCAGCTGCAGCGCGAGACCGAAGGGCTCGTCTGATGGCCCCGGGCGAGCCCGAGGAGCCATCCGACATCCACTGCCGGCTCGACGAACTGCTCGCGGCGCGTGGCATGACCCTCACCCGCCTCGCCGAACTCGCCGGTGTCACGGTCGTCAACCTCAGCGTGCTGAAGAACGATCGTGCGCGCGCCATCCGCTTCTCGACCCTGCAGGCCGTCTGCGACGTGCTCGAGTGCGAGGTGGGCGAACTCCTCGTACTCCGCCGGCGCAGCGGTTGAGCCCGCCGGATCGCTCGGCCCTACTTGATCGGGACGGTCACGCTCTCGCCCGCCACCTCGACGACGAGCGGCTCGGTCGTCGCAACATCGAGCGGCGTCCAGAAGACGGTCGTGTGCGGGACGTAATCCATCGTGCAGACCTCGTCGGCGGGTCGCTCGACGAGATCGACGGCGACGCGATTGCCCTCGCCCGCGGGTTCGAGCACCCGGATCTGCCGGCCGACGTTCGGGCATGAGGAGCTGCCCGAGATGGTGACGGCGAGCTTGGCACCGTGCTCGAGCCACGTGGCCGAGAGCGCCTCGGGCGCCTCGCCCTCCTCCTCGCCGGTGTGTCCCTCAGCGTCGCCGGCGTGATCGGAGACCGGGAGGCCGGAGTAGTTCTCGACGGGCTCGGCGCCCGGACCGCACGCCGCGAGCAGGAAGACGGAGGCCAGGGCGGCCACCGCCGCGAGGCCGGCACGGCGGGCACGCACGGAGGTGGAGGTCATGCCGTCATGGTAGCGGGCGCCCTCCCGCCGGCGTCGTCCGGCGCGGGTCCGGCACCGGCCGGTGCGGCGCCCGAGGCGGGTAGCATGCCGACATGAGTAACCTGGAGCGCGATCCGGCGGAACTCCTGTGCCCGCCCGAGGCATCCGCAGGCCCGCTGGTGCGGGTGCTCGCACCGCGCGAGGTCCCACTCGGCGGCCCGCGTGCGATGAACGTGCGCCGGACGCTCCCGCAACGAGGGCGCACCACGATCGGCGCGTGGTGCTTCGCCGACCACTACGGTCCCGACGACGTCGAAGCTTCGGGCGGCATGGTCGTGCCGCCGCACCCGCACACCGGCCTGCAGACCGTCAGCTGGCTGTTCGAGGGCGAGATCGAGCACCGCGACAGCGCCGGCAGCCACGCGCTCGTGCAGCCGGGTGCAGTCAACCTCATGACGGCGGGCCGCGGCATCTCGCACTCCGAGGTGTCGACGCCCGGCACCACGCGGCTGCACGGCGTGCAGCTCTGGGTGGCCCTGCCCGAGGCATCCCGGCACATCGGCCCGTTCTTCGAGCACGCCGACACCGTGCCCGTGCGCCTCGGCGACGCGACCGTGCGCGTCTTCGTCGGCACTCTCGCCGGCCTGGACGCGTCGAGCGGGGCGAGCGCCGACGTCACGGTCTTCTCACCGCTGCTCGGTGCCCAGGTCGATCTTCCGGCAGGCGGCGAGGTCGAGCTCGAACTCGATCCGGCCTTCGAGCACGGCGTGCTCGTCGACGCGGGTCCGGTGACCCTCGAGACCGACGGCGCGGATGCCCCGACGCGCGTCGAGTGGTCCGAGCTCGCCTACCTCGAGGCCGGACGCCGGCGCCTCACGCTCCGGGCAGCGGAGACGCCCGTGCGCATCGTGCTGCTCGGCGGTGTGCCGTTCGGCGAGGAACTCGTCATGTGGTGGAACTTCATCGGCCGCAGCCACGACGAGGTCGTCGAGTACCGACGGCAGTGGCAGGCCGACGTGATCGGCCGCGACAACGCCGACGGACGGTTCGGCACGGTGATGGGGTACGACGGCGCGGCCTTGCCTGCGCCCGAGCTGCCCACCGTGCGACTGAAGCCGCGGTCGTAGACGCCGCCCCGACTTGACAGCCGCCGGTCCGGCCGCTGCAATATATTGCATGCCACTGTCCGCCGCGCGTGCCGAGCGACCGAGCTCGCTTCGCGACTACGCCTATCGCCAACTCCGGGACGCCATCGTGAGCGGCGAGCTGGCGCCGGGCGAGCGCCTGCGCGATCCTGAGCTCGAGGCGTGGCTCGGGGTCAGCCGCACCCCCATCCGCGAGGCGATCGCGCGGCTCGAAACGGCGGGCCTCGTGCACACGAGGCGCGCCAAGCAGACGGTCGTCGCACCGCTCGACACCCGCTCGGCGCTCGCTGCGCAACGCATCGCCGCGGCCCTGCATGAGCTCGCGGTCCGCGATGCCGTGCCGCAGCTCACCAGTGCCGACCTCGACGCGATGCGGGCCGCCAACTCGAGATTCGCCGCCGCGCTCGACGCCGCCGACGTGGATGCGGCGGTCGCGGCCGACGACGAGTTCCACGCCGTGGCCGTGCGCGCGAGCGAGAACCCGCTCCTGCCCGCGCTGCTCGAACAGGTCACGCCCCTGCTGCGGCGGCTCGAGCGCGCCCGGTTCGCCTCGCTCGCCGGCCGCGGGTCGGTGGCCGACCACGAGCGCATCATCGAGCTCTGCGCCTCGGGTCACGCGGATGCCGCGGGCGCGGCGGCTCGCGAGAACTGGTCGACGCTCGGTCGACTCCTCCATCTCGACGACGACGAGCCCTCCGCGGTTCCGCAGGCGACTGCGTCACGGCATCCGTCCCCCACCCAGCAAGGAGCACCATGGCACTCGCCGACTTCCCCCGCCACCGCCTGACGTTCGGGCCGAGCCCCGTGCATCCGGTCGACCGGCTCAGCGACCACCTCGGCGGTGCGCGCATCTGGATGAAGCGCGAGGACGTCTCGAGCGGGCTCGCCTTCGGCGGCAACAAGACCCGCAAGCTCGAGTACCTCGTGCCCGACGCGCTCGCGAAGGGCGCGGACACGTTCGTCTCGATCGGCGGCGTGCAGTCCAACCACACCCGTCAGGTGGCCGCCGTGGCCGCCCACCTCGGCATGAGGGCCGTGCTCGTGCAGGAGCACTGGGTCGACTGGCCCGACGCGGTGAACGACCGCGTCGGCAACATCCTGCTGTCACGGCTCATGGGCGCCGACGTGCGCCTCTCCCCCGCCGGGTTCGGCATCGGCTTCAAGGAGTCGTGGCGGCAGGCGATCGCCGACGTCGAGGCCGCCGGCGGCACTCCCTACGCCATTCCCGCCGGCGCATCCGACCACCCCCTCGGCGGCCTCGGCTTCGCGAACTGGGCGCACGAGGTCGCCGCCCAGGAGGCGGAGCTCGGAGTCTTCTTCGACACCATCGTGGTGTGCGCGGTCACCGGGTCGACCCACGCCGGGATGATCGCGGGCTTCGCCGACCTCGAGGAGCACTTCGGCGGCCGACCGCGACGGGTGATCGGCATCGACGCCTCGGCGAAGATCGACGAGACCCGCGACCAGGTCGCGCGCATCGCCCGCCACACGGCCGCGCTCATCGAGCTGGGGCGCGAGCTGCGCGACGACGAGATCACGGTGCTCGAGGGCTGGGCCGGTGACGAGTACGGCATCCCGGTCGAGTCCACCGACGAGGCGATGCGGCTCACCGGACGCCTCGAGGGCGTCATCCTCGACCCGGTCTACGAGGGCAAGTCGATGGCCGGCCTCATCGAGCTCGTCACGAGCGGCGAGATCCCGAGGGAGTCGAACGTGCTCTACGCGCATCTCGGCGGCCAGCCGGCGATCAACGCCTACAGCGGCCGCTACCACTGACGCGGATCGCCCGGCCGTCCGACACCGATGGTGGCGGACGGCCGGGCGGCCGGTACGTCGACGCTCAGACGACGGCGACCTCGGGCGTCACGACCTCGTCGGCCTCGACCGGTCGGCGACGCGCCCATCGCTTCAGCGCGATCACCGTGAGGGCGGCGACCACCGTGCCGGCCGCGATGGCGACGAGGAACATCGCGAGGTTGCCGATCGCGAAGAACACGAAGATGCCGCCGTGCGGCGCCTGGGAGGTGACGCCGGCGCCCATGCAGATGGCTCCTGCGACCGCGCCGCCGACGATCGAGGCGGGGATGACCCGCAGCACGTCGGCCGCCGCGAACGGGATCGCGCCCTCCGAGATGAACGCCGCGCCGAGGAGCCATGCGGCCTTGCCGTTCTCACGCTCGACGGGAGTGAAGAGCCGGCGGTCGATGACCGTCGCGAGCGCCATCGCGAGCGGCGGCACCATGCCGGCGGCCATCACCGCGGCCATGATCATCCAGGGGGCGGTGTTCTCGGGCGACCCCTCGCCGAGGCCCGCGACCGCGAAGGCGTAGGCGACCTTGTTCACGGGTCCGCCGAGGTCGAAGCCCATCATCGCCCCCAGGATGAGGCCGAGCACGATCGCGCTGGCGCCGGTGAGGCCCGACAGCCAGTCGTTCAGCGCCGCCGTGAGCGCGGCGATCGGGCCGCCGAGCACCACGAGCATGAGCCCGGATGCCGCGATCGACGCGAGCAGCGGGATGATCACGACGGGCATGAGGCCCTTCAGCCACCGCGGCACGTCGAGCCGTGCGAGCATGAGCGCCACCCAGCCGGCGAGGAGCCCGCCGACGAGGCCGCCGAGGAATCCCGCGCCCATGAGCACCGAGACCGACCCGACGACGAAGCCCGGTGCGATGCCCGGCCGATCGGCGATCGCGTAGGCGATGTATCCCGCGAGCGCCGGCACGAGGAAGCCCATCGAGACCGCACCGATCGAGAAGAGCACCGCGCCGAGGTACTCGCCGAGGCCGCCCGGCGGGAGGTCGAACAGGGTGTTGCCGAGCACGATGTCGGTCGCGTTCTCGGTGATCTGGTAGCCGCCGAGCAGGAAGCCCAGTGCGATGAGCAGGCCGCCGCCCGCGACGAACGGGATCATGTAGCTCACGCCCGTGAGCAGCACGCGCTTCAGCTTCTGGCCGACGTGCTCGTCGGCCGCGGCCGCGGAGGAGGTCCTCGCTCCGGCCGCCCCGGCGTCGCCCGCGACGCGAGGAGCGTTCGGGTCGTCGACCGCGGCGAGCGCCTCGCGGATCATGCCGGCCGGGTCGTCGATGCCCCGCTTCACCGGCGCCTGCACGACGGGCTTGCCCGCGAACCGCGCCTTGTCCCGCACGTCGACGTCGACCGCGAAGATCGCCGCATCGGCGCGCTCGATGAGCTCGGGCGCGAGCGGCTTCGCGCCCGAGGAGCCCTGGGTCTCGACGTGCAGCTCGACGCCGGCCTGCTTCGCCGCGGCGACGAGCGCGTCGGCGGCCATGTACGTGTGCGCGATGCCGGTCGGGCACGCGGTGACGGCGACGAGCACGCGAGGTGCGGTCTCCGAGCCGGTCGAAGCATCCGTGGTGCTCGCGCCGGGCGCGGCAGGCGCGGTCGCCGGCGTGGCGGCCGACGCCGGTTCGGACTCGGGCGCGGGCGCGAGCGCCTCGTTCACGAGCTCGACGAAGCGCTCGGCGTCGGGCGCCGAGCGGAGCGACGCGACGAACTCGTCGCGGATGAGCGAGCGGGCGAGCGTCGAGAGCACCGCGAGGTGGTCCTGCGTCGACTCCTTCGGCACGGCGATGAGGAAGACGAGGTCGGCCGGGCCGTCGAAGGAGCCGAAGTCGATTCCCTCGGGCAGGCGGGCCGCCGCAAGCGTCGGCACGGTGACGGCGTCGGACTTCGCATGCGGAATGCCGATGCCGCCGGGCACGCCGGTGCTGTCCTTCTGCTCGCGGGCCCACGCGTCGGCGAACAGCGCGTCGGCGTCGGTGGCACGGCCGGCGGCCACGACCTTCTCGGCGAGCGCGCGGATGACGGCGGCGCTGTCTGGACCGAGCGGTGCGTCGAGGCTGACGAGCCGGGTGTCGATGACGGTATCCATGATGAGTGATTCCTCCCTCAGGGGACGATGGGGACGGCGACGTCCCCGATGGGGGTGACGGTGATGGCGGAGGCGTCGGCGAGGTCCCGCGAGGGCACCGCCGAGCCCGGAAGCGACGCCGCGGCCGCTCCGTGAGCGACCGCCTGGGCGAGCGCCGAGCGGGGCGCTGACCCTTCGGTCACGGCGAGCAGGTATCCGGCGAGCGAGCTGTCGCCCGCTCCGACGGTGCTGCGGGGCACGATGCGAGGCGCCGGCGCGAACCAGGCGCCCTCACCGTCGGCGAGCACCGCCCCGGTCGCGCCCAGGGTCACGAGGGCCGAACGGATGCCGCGGGGCGCGAGCGAAGCGGCGATGAGCGCCGCCCGGTCGGGGTCGCCCTCCAGGCGCTCGACATCGCCGACCCCGGCGAGCTCGGCGAGTTCCTCTCCGTTCGGCTTGACGAGGTCGACCGGCTCGCCGGTGTCGAGCAGTGCGGCGAGCGGCGCGCCCGACGTGTCGACCGCGATACGGCAGCCGAGCCCGGCGCGGCGCACGGCCCGGATGACGCGCACGTAGAAGTCGTCGGCGAGGCCGGGCGCGAGCGAGCCCGCGAGTACGAGCCATGAGGCGTCCGCCGCTCGTTCCACGACCTCGTCGACGAGGAGCTGCTGTTCCGTCGCCGAGAGCGCAGGGCCCGGCTCGTTGAGCTTCGTCGTCGTGCCGTCGGGCTCGGTCAACGACAGGTTCGAGCGCAGGCGGCCGGCGATCGGCACGATCGCGGCCGGCACGTGCGCGGCATGCAGGGCGGCGATGAAGGGGTCGTCGCTGCCGGCCGGGAGTACGGCGATGCTGTCGGCACCGGATGCCGCGAGTGCGCGGGTCACGTTGACGCCCTTGCCGCCCGGCTCCTCGTGGCTCGCCGCCGCCCGCTGCACCGCACCTCGCTCGAGGGGCTGCAGGAGAGAGACCGTGCGGTCGAGCGACGGGTTGACGGTCAGGGTGACGATCATGCGAGCCGCACCTCGACCTCGGCCTCGTCGAGCGCCTGGGCGAGCGCCGGGCCGGGGATCGCGTCGGTGATGACCACGTCGACCTCGTCGAGGCACGCGAAGCGCTGCAGCGCCTCGTCATCGAGTTTCGACGCGTCGGCGAGCACGACCGCGAGGCGCGAGCGCTCGACCATCGTGCGCTTCACCTGGGCCTCGAGCTCGTCGGGCGTGGAGAGCCCGAACTCGGCGCTGAGTCCGTTCGTGCCGAGGAAGGCGATGTCGGGGCGGATGTCGGCGAGTTGCGCGACGGCGGTCGGGCCGACGGCGGCGCTCGTGATGCCGCGCACCGTGCCTCCGATGACCCGCACGACGAGGTTCGGGTTCGCGACGAGGCGCGCCGCGATCGGAACCGAGTTCGTGTACACGGTCAGGGCGGCGACGCCCGGGTCGGGTCGCCAGCTCGCGAGCACCTCGGCGAACGCGCCGGTCGTGGTGCCCGCATCGAGCAGGATCGAGCCGGTGAACGTCGGCGGTACGAGCGCGAGGGCGGCACGCGCGATGGCGCGTTTCGGCTCCATCCGATGCGACTCCCGCTCGAGCACCGTGGTCTCGGCGAGGCTCGCCCGGGAGGCGCTCACCGCTCCGCCGTGCACGCGCCGAACGTGGCCGTTGCGCTCGAGCGCGTCGAGGTCGCGGCGGATGGTCTCGGCGGTGACCTGCAGCTCGTCGGCCAGCTCGGCGACCGAGACACGGCCGTCGCGGTTCAGGGTGTCGAGGATGTGCTCGTGTCGCTCCATCGCGTACATGCGCCGGCTCCTTTGCCCGTTTACGTCTGAATTGCTGCGTTTGAGTGAGATTAGCTCAGGCTCACACGAAAAGCAACACAAACACAGACGTTCGGATCGACGGCTCTCGGCGACCTCGCGAGCCGGTTCGCGAGGTGCGGCATCCGCTCGCCTACTGCAGCGCGGAAGTGAGACGCGCGAGGTTGTCGAGCACCGTCGAGCGGATCGGCTGCCGAAGCCACTCGTCGAGGGTCAGCTCGCGGCTCTCGGCGCGATAGCCCGCCTCGACCAGCCGCATCTCGCGGACGAACGAGGCGCCGTGCACGAGGAGCGATACCTCCATGTTGAGCTCGAACGAACGGATGTCCATGTTGCTCGAGCCGATGACGGCGACGTTGTCATCGATCGTGAAGTGCTTGGAGTGCAGGATGTACGGCGCACGGTAGAGCCAGATCTTCACTCCGGCGCGCAGCAGCGCCTCGTAGTACGAGCGCTGTGCGTGGTACACGAGCGCCTGGTCGCCGATCTCGGAGACGAAGAGCTCGACGTGCACGCCCCGCTGCGTCGCGCCGCTGATGGCGCGCAGCATCGCCTCGTCGGGCACGAAGTACGGGCTCGTGAGGATGATGCGCTCGCGCGCCGCGTACATGAGCGCGAGGAAGAGCTTGAGGTTGTTCTCGTTCGAGTAGCCGGGACCGCTCGGCACCACCTGGCAGTCGAGGTTCTGCGCCTCGGCCTCCTGCCCGAGGGGCACGATCTCGCGCATCGGCGGCTCGCCGGTCTCGAGGTACCAGTCCGTCGCGAAGATCGCCTCGAGGCCCGAGACGATGGGTCCCTCGACGCGAACGACGAGCTCCTTCCACTTCAGGCCCCGACGGATGTTGCTGCGCTTGTTGTACGAGCGGTCGATGATGTTCTGCGAGCCCATGAAGCCCACCTCGCCGTCGACGACGAGGATCTTGCGGTGGTTGCGCAGGTCGGGCCGCTGGTACTTCCCCAGGAGCGGCTGCACGGGGAGCATGAGCTGCCACCGCACGCCCATGCGCTTCAGCCGCCTGATCGTCCTGCGGTACCCCTTCACGCGCACCGACGCGATGTGGTCGAGGAGCACGCGCACCTCGACCCCGCGGGCCACGGCCTCGCCGAGCGCGTCGAAGAACGGCGCCGTCGTGCGGTCGTACGCGAAGATGTAGAACTCGACGTGCACGTACCGTTCGGCGCGGGCGATGGCCTCGGTCATCGCGGCGAGCGAGCCGGCGTAGTCGCCGATGAGGCTCGCACTGTTCGACCCGATGAGCGGCATCGCGCCGAGCGTGCGGTTCAGCCGCACGACGCCGTCGAACCAGCTCGGCCAGGTGCTGCTGTCGCTCACGCGCTCGATGCCGTGCGTCGACTCGCGGATGAACTCGTCGACCTCCGCCTGCTTCTCGCGACGTCGCTTCGGGAGCTTCGGGTTGCCGATGAGCCAGAAGAGGAGGATGCCGATGATCGGGATGAAGAAGATCGCGAGCAGCCATGCCATGCCGGCGGTCGGGCGCCGGTTCCGTGGCACCACGATGATCGCGATGACACGCACGACGATGTCGAAGAGGATGACCGCTCCGGCGATGATCGCCGTGAGCTGGGCCCCCGTGAGCTCCACGTCAGGCGGCCGGACGTTCGCGACCGAGCTTCGCGCGCTCCTCGGCTTCGATACGGGCGTAGGCCTTGCGCTCACCGCGGTCGGCGCGGATGATCGCCCGCATCACGAACCAGAAGATGAGCCCGATGAGTACCGTGGGCGCGAGTGACCAGATCGCGTTCGCCCAGAATTCGTCCATAGTGCCTTCAGGATACGGGGTCAGCCTCGGAAACGCCGAGAGCGCCCGAACGGCGACGGCCTCGGGTCAGCCGGCCGCGATGATGCCCCAGATGCCGGAGCCGAGCAGGTAGAGGCCGATCGCACCCACGATGATCCAGATCGCGAGCCGCGTGTTCGACGGGCGCCTCGGGTCGGGGTCGGGCTCGAGTTCCTTCTTGGGGAGGTAGTCGTTCATGCGGGGCATCCGATCACTTGACGAGGGGGAAGAGGATGGTCTCACGGATGCCGAGCCCCGTGAGCGCCATGAGCAGGCGGTCGATGCCCATGCCCATGCCGCCCGACGGAGGCATGCCGAACTCGAGCGCCCGCAGGAACTCCTCGTCGAGACGCATGGCCTCGGGGTCGCCGCCGGCGGCGAGCTTCGCCTGCTCGACGAACCGCTCGCGCTGCACGACGGGGTCGACAAGCTCCGAGTAGCCCGTGGCGAGCTCGAAGCCGCGCACGTAGAGGTCCCACTTCTCGACCACGCCGGGCGTCGAGCGGTGCGCGCGCACGAGCGGCGACGTGTCGAGCGGGAAGTCCATCACGAAGGTGGGACGCTCGAGGCCGCCCTTCACGTGGTGCTCCCAGAGCTCCTCGACGTACTTGCCGGGCAGCGGGTGATCGATCTCGATGCCCTCGGCGTCGGCGAGCTCGCGCAGTCGCGACATGGGCGTGGACGCGGTGATCTGCTCCCCCACCGCGTCGGACAGCGTGCCGTACATCGAGATGCGGTCCCAGTCGCCGCCGAGGTCGAACTCGGTGCCGTCGGCCCAGGTCACGACGTGCGAGCCGCTCGTGGCGATCGCGGCATCCTGGATCAGCTTCTGGGTGAGGTCGGCCATCGTGTGGTAGTCGCCGTAGGCCTCGTACGCCTCGAGCATCGCGAACTCGGGGCTGTGCGTGGAGTCGGCGCCCTCGTTGCGGAAGTTGCGGTTGATCTCGAACACGCGCTCGATGCCGCCGACGACGGCGCGCTTCAGGTAGAGCTCGGGCGCGATGCGCAGGTAGAGCTCGGTGTCGAAGGCGTTCGATCGGGTCACGAAGGGACGGGCGGATGCCCCGCCGTGCATGACCTGCAGCATGGGCGTCTCGACCTCGATGAACCCGAGGGCGTCGAACGTGCGACGCAGGCTCGCGTTGACCTTCGCACGGTCGACGACGTTCCTGCGCGCCTGCTCGCGGGCGATGAGGTCGAGGTAGCGGCTGCGCACCCGCGTCTCTTCCGATAGCTCGTTGTGCAGGTTCGGCAGCGGCAGGATCGCCTTCGAGGCGATGCGCCACTCCTTCACCATGATGGAGAGCTCGCCCCGACGGCTCGTGATGACCTCGCCCGACACGAAGACGTGGTCGCCGAGGTCGACGAGCTCCTTCCACTCCGCGAGCGAGGACTCGCCCACCTCGCCGAGCGAGACCATCGCCTGGATACGGCTGCCGTCGCCCGACTGCAGCGTCGCGAAGCACAGCTTGCCCGTGTTGCGCGAGTACACGACGCGGCCGGCCAAGCCGACCTGCTCGCCGCTCGCCTCGTCGACCCCGAGGCCGACGAAGCGGTCGCGCACCTCGGGGATCGTCGCCGTGATCGGCAGGCGCACCGGGTAGGCGCCGAGGCCGAGGTCGTCGGATGCCGCGATCAGCCGCTCGCGCTTCGCGAGCCGGACGGCCTTCTGCTCGGAGATCTCCTCGGCAGTGGGCTCGGCTGCGGCATCCGTCTGGTTCTCGGCCATCGTTCTCTCTCGTCGCGCGGAAACGTGCGTGCCCCAGCCTACTTGGGCGAAGCTGCGCGCTTCACGGGCGCGATGACGGCCCCCGGATCAGCCGAGGGTGATGGTCGCGTTGTCGATGAGGCGGGTGGCTCCCACGCTTGCGGCGACGAGCACGACGGCCTCGCCGCGGGCATCGTCGGCGACCGGGAGGAACGTCGCCGGGTCGACGACGACGAGGTAGTCGAGGGTCACGTCGTCGTGGTCGCCGAACGCGGCCGCGCCCTCGGCGAGGACCTCGGCCAGCCCGTCGCCCGACGCGGCATGCGCTGCCCGGAGCGCCTCGGAGAGGGTGAGCGCCGCCACGCGCTGCGCCGGATCGAGGTAGCGGTTGCGGCTCGAGAGCGCGAGTCCGTCGGGCTCGCGTACCGTCGGCACGACCTCGATCGCCACGGGCAGGTTCAGGTCGCGGACCATGCGGCGGACGAGGAACACCTGCTGCGCGTCCTTCTGGCCGAACAACGCGGCGTCGGGTGCGACGATGTGCAGGAGCTTCGTCACGACCGTGAGCATGCCGTCGAAGTGGCCGGGGCGCGAGGCGCCCTCGTAGAGCGAGCCCACATGGCCCGCGGTGACGCGCGTACCGACTTCGCCGTCGGGATACATCTCGCTCACCGAGGGAGCGAAGACGAACTCGACGCCGAGCTCGGTGAGCGCCGCGACATCCGCGTCGAGCGTACGCGGGTAGCGATCGAGGTCTTCGTTCGGACCGAACTGCAGCGGGTTCACGAAGATCGAGACCACGACGACGTCGGCGAGTTCGCGAGCGCGTCGCACGAGTGCGAAGTGCCCCTCGTGGAGCGCGCCCATGGTCGGAACGAAGGCGACGGATGCCCCACCCGCGCGCCGCTCGGCGAGGAGTGCCCGCAACTCGACGATGGTGGGCACCACGCGTGCACCGGCGGTGACCTCGGTCACACGCCACCTCCCAGCGGCCCGTCGTCGGTTCGGGCCTCGTCGATCGTACCCGTGCCGTCGACGAGCGGGCCCGCGTCGTGACGGGCGAGCGCGTTCTCGACGGTGCTGCGCACGAGCTGCGCGAGCACCGCGCCGGGTCGGCCGACCCCGATGTCGTCGAGCATCGTGCTCGCCTGGTCGACGATCGCACTCGAGAACGACACGGCCGTGTCGATCGCCTCGGCGTAGGCGACCCGGTCGTCCTCGGCGACCACGAACGGCTCACCGCCCATCTCGACGACGAGGGCCTGCGCGATCGGCAGCACCGGAGCGGGCGCGGTCACGGCGAACCAGGTGCCCGGCAGCCGGGCGAGGTCGATACTCGTGCCGGTGAACGTCATGGCGGGATGCACCGCGAGCGGGATCGCCCCCGCGCGCAGAGCGGGTTCGAGCACGCCGGTGCCGAACCGGGCCGCGGTGTGCAGCACGAGTTGGCCCGCGCGCCAGACGCCGGCCTCGGCGAGACCGGCGACGAGGCGCTCGAGCTCGGCCTCGGGCACGGCGAGGAGCACGAGTTCGCTGCGCTCGACGATGTCGGGGATCGGCAGCACCGGCACCGCCGGGAGCATCGCCGAGGCGCGTTCCCGACTCGCCTCCGAGACGGCCGCGATGCCCGTGAGGGCGTGTCCGGCCCCGGCGAGGGATGCCGCGAGCACCGCGCCGACCCGGCCGGCCCCGATCGTGCCGACGCCGAGCCGGCCGGCGCGCTCAGCGGGCATCGGATCGCTCCGTCTCGATCGGCGCGGGGGCCCGACCTGCCACGGCCGCCTCGGCGCGCGCCTCGGCTCGCCAGTGGTGGGTCGTGTCGCTCGCCGCGCGCTCGACGGCCTCGTCGGCGAGCCGCTCGAAGAGGGCGAACGCCTCGGTGCGGTCGGTCGCGGGCAGCACGGCCGTGACCGGCCCGGCGACCGTGTGGATGCGCACGGTCGCGAGTCGCAGCATCCGTTCGATCGGCCCCGCGGTCGCGGCGACGGACTGCATGCGGGCGAGGGGGACGAGCGTGAGCCGGCGCACGAGCCAGCCTCGGCGGATGAGCGCGATGCCGGCGATGACCGCCCAGCCGATGCGTCGCCACGAGAACGGCCGCAACCACGCGCCGCGTCGCACGGTGCGCGAGTACCCGCCGGCGCCGTCGCGCCCGACGAGCCCCGGATCGACGAGCGGGTCGATGTCGCGGGCGGCGTCGGGCAGGAGCAGCCCGAGCACGCGATGCACGTCGGTCACGGTGCCGACGGGAAGCACGACGGTGCGTTGCGCCGCCTCGTTCGAGGCGCTCACCGACTGCCCGGCCACGTTGATGCGGATCGACCACCAGCCGAACGGGCGCCAGAAGAGCCACTGCGACACCTCGATCGCGTGGATGCGGCCGGGCGGGATCGTCTGGTTGCCGGTCGAGAGCAGGCCGTGCCCGATGCGCACGCCGTCGGGTGTTCCGGCGATGGAGTACCGGAGGGACTTCGTGATGCGCGACCACGCGTAGCTCACGATACCGATCGCCGCCGGTACGAAGGAGAAGAGCATCCAGAGCTGGCCGGTGGCGAGGCCGGTCGTGATGAGGGCGACGAGGATGATCGCCCAGACCGTCGACCCGCCGAGGAGGGTCGAGGCGATCACCCGGCCGAGCGGGAGGTGCACGACCGACTCGGGCGGCGCGAGCGAGGGGTCGAGCTCGGGAGCGAGGAACTCGTCGACGCGCTGCCCGATCACGGCCCCGACGTGCGGGCGGCCGGCCGGTGCGGCGGTCGGCGCGGCGCCGCCGCGGACGGTTCCGCTCGCGGCATCCGTCGCCGCCGCCTTCGCCGCTCGCGCACCCGAGGCGAGCCGCAGGATGTCGGCGCGCAGGCCGTCGGCCAGCGTCGATCCGAGGTAGGAGAGCTGGACGTTGCCGGACTGGCCCGCGACCGACACCTCGAGCTTCGCCGTGCCGAACAGGCGTGCGAAGAGCGGTTTCGTGACGTTGATGCCCTGGATGCGGTCGAGCCGCGCGCTGCGGTGCGAGCGGAACAGGATGCCGCTGCGCACCTCGACCGCCTCGTCGGTGACGCGGAACGTGTGCATGCGCCACGACATCCAGAAGCCGGCGATGACCGCGACGATGACGACCGCGACCCCGGCGACCGCCCAGCCCACGAGACCGTTCGTCACGATGCCGCCGATTGGGTCGTTCCCCCAGTCGCCCCGCCACTCGTCGTACCGCCCGTCGACACCGGGGCCGAGGTCGGGAGCGAAGACGACGAGGAACATGTCGACGAGGCGCTCGCGGAGGTTCGCGATGATGAAGCCGAGGACGGCGATGAAGACGAGACCGCCGCGCAGCAGCGGGCTCGCCGGATGGAGCCGATGCCATTCGCCGTCGGCGAGGTTCGTGTCCCGAGGAGGGCGCACGGTTCCGCTCACAGCCCAGCCCTGCGGGTCTCGGCGAGTGCGACGAGCTCGTCGCGGAGGCGGTCGGCCTCGTCGGCCGGAATGCCGGGAACCGTCACCGCGGTGGCGGCGGCCGCCGTCACGAACTTGAGGTCGGCGAGCCCGAGCGCGCGGGCGACGGGCCCACGCGTGATGTCGACGAGCTGCATGCGACCGTAGGGCACCGCCACCTGTCGCTGGAACATGATGCCGCGTCGGAACAGCAGGTCGTCTTCACGCAGCCGGTAGGCGATCGAGCGCACCCGGCGCGGCTCGAAGGCGATGCCGATGAGCGAGACGACGCCGATCGCGATCGCCCCCCACAGCGCCACCTGCAGGTTCGTCGTGGCGTAGACGATGAGGGCGCCGCCGACGAAGACGGCCATGCCGATGAGCGAGCCGACGACCTCGACGACGACGTACTTCGGCGAGACCCTGAGCCAGCCGGTGTCGGATGGCGCGACGGCGGGCAGCGGCTGCGCGACGGCGGGCTGCGCCGCGTGCGCCGCAGCCCCCGGCTCGGGCGCGGCAGGGTCGCCCGCGGACCCGGCGGCCCCGGCCTCGGGCGACGCGGCAGGCGTCGGCTCGGCGTCGTCGCGGACTTCAGGCATGCGCGTGCTCTTCTTCCTCGGGTTCGGTGTCGTCGGGGGGAAGCGTGCAGAAG
>JAPSJT010000160.1:3448-5843 GCA_031178045.1 Agromyces sp. | reverse complement strand
CTACGGCGTCAGGACCTGCGGCGTGCCGACCGGGGCATCCGCGCCCATCTCGTCGGCGATCCGATTCGCCTCGGCGATGAGCGTCGCGACGATCTCGGACTCGGGCACCGTCTTGATGACCTCGCCCTTCACGAAGATCTGCCCCTTGCCGTTGCCGGACGCCACGCCGAGGTCGGCCTCGCGCGCCTCACCGGGCCCGTTCACGACGCAGCCCATGACGGCGACCCGGAGCGGCACGCTCATGCCCTCGAGTCCGTCGGTGACGTCGTTCGCGAGCTTGTAGACGTCGACCTGCGCTCGACCGCACGACGGGCACGACACGATCTCGAGCTTGCGCTCTCGGAGGTTCAGCGACTGCAGGATCTGCAGTCCGACCTTCACCTCCTCGACGGGCGGGGCCGAGAGGGAGACGCGGATGGTGTCGCCGATGCCCTCCGAGAGGAGGATGCCGAACGCCGTCGCCGACTTGATCGTGCCCTGGAAGGCGGGGCCGGCTTCGGTCACGCCGAGGTGGAGGGGCCAATCGCCGCGCTCGGCGAGCATGCGGTACGCCTTCACCATCACGATCGGATCGTTGTGCTTCACCGAGATCTTGAAGTCGTGGAAGTCGTGCTCCTCGAAGAGGCTCGCCTCCCAGACGGCGCTCTCGACGAGGGCCTCGGGAGTCGCCTTGCCGTACTTCTGCAGCAGTCGCGGGTCGAGCGATCCGGCGTTCACGCCGATGCGGATGGAGACGCCCGCCTCCTTCGCACGGCGGGCGATCTCGCCGACCTGATCGTCGAACTTGCGGATGTTGCCGGGGTTCACGCGCACGGCGGCGCAACCGGCGTCGATCGCGGCGTAGACGTAGTTCGGCTGGAAGTGGATGTCGGCGATGACCGGGATCTGGCTCTTCTTCGCGATGATCGGCAACGCCTCGGCGTCGTCGCGGCTCGGCACGGCCACGCGCACGATGTCGCAGCCGGAGGCGGTCAACTCGGCGATCTGCTGGAGCGTCGCGTTGATGTTCGGGGTCGGCGTCGTGGTCATCGACTGCACGCTCACCGGTGCGTCGCCCCCGACGAGCACCTTGCCCACCTTGATCTGGCGGGACTTGCGTCGCGGGGCCAGGACCTCAGGGACTTTGGGCATTCCGAGATTCACTGCAGGCACTGTGCCAGTCTACGTCGCTCCTCATGAGCGGCGGCCGGGGCCGCCATCGTTCCGCGTGCCGTCGTCCTGCGCGTCGTCGGAGTGCTCGAGGCGGATGCGGCGGCCGAGCTCGATGTCCTCCTGCTCCTTCGCGGCGGCCTTCTCGCTCTTGCGCGTGTCGCGCGGCGGGAGCTGGATGTCCTCCTCGGCCTCGATGCCCGCTTGGAGCTGTCGCCCGCGCTCGAGCTCCGCGTCGAACTCCGCGCCGAACAGCAGGGCGCAGTTCGCGAGCCAGAGCCACAGCAGGAAGACGATGACCCCGCCGAACGAGCCGTAGGTGCGGTCGTAGTTGGAGAAGTTCGCGACGTACAGCGCGAAGCCCGCGGAGGCGACCACGAGCACGATGATCGCGATCACCGCACCGAGGCTGATCCAGCGGAACTTCGGCTGCTTCGCGTTCGGCGTCGCGTAGTAGAGGATCGCGATCGCGAGGATCACGGCCAGCGCGAGAAGGGGCCACTTCGCGATCTCCCAGACGAGCTCGACCGCTTCACCGAGCCCGAGAGCGCTGCCGATCGCCTCGGTCACCGGACCAGACACGACGAGGATGACCGCGATCACCACGATGAGGAGGAGCGTGACGATGGTCACGAGCAGTTGCATCGGCCGGAGTTTCCAGAACGGCCGCCCCTCGTCGATCTCGTAGACCTGGTTCATCGCCCGGCTGAACGCCCCGACGTATCCCGAGGCCGACCAGATCGCGAGCACGAGGCCGGTGACGAAGCCGAAGCCCGCCGCAGGCGATGAGCTGAAGTCCTCGAGGGGTTCCCGGATGACGTCGAGCGCCTCTCCCGGCGCCACCTGCTCGACGATGCCGAACAGCTGGTCGATCGCGCGCCGGCCCTGTCCGACGAGCGCGAGCAGCGACGTGAACGCGAGCAGCCCGGGGAACAGGGCGAGCACGCCGTAGTACGTGAGCGAGGCGGCGCGGTCGGGGCACTGATCGTCGACGAACTCCCGGAAGCTCTTGCGGAACACGTACTTCCACGAGCGCTTCGAGACTTCCCTTGGAGAGTCGGGCTTGCGCTCGTCGTCGGGTGCCGGTGCGTCGGCCAGCCGCTCGCTGGCGCCGTCTGCGACCACGATGTCCTCCTCACCTCGGTGGACATCAGTCTTCGTCGCGCGACGCGATTGCGGCAGGCCCTCGATTCCGAGCGCACCAAACGTTATAGTCTCGCGACCCTCTCGCGTCTCGCGTCTCGCG
>JAPSJT010000160.1:0-3348 GCA_031178045.1 Agromyces sp. | reverse complement strand
TCTCGCGTCTCGCGTCTCGCGAGGAACTCAGTCGGTGAGCAGCCGCGGCTCGGTCGCGGCGACGACCTCCTCGACCGAGACGCCGGGCGCGCATTCCACGAGCCGCAGGCCGTCGGGTGTGACGTCGATCACCGCCAGGTCGGTGATGATGCGGTCGACGACGCCCTTGCCCGTGAGCGGCAGCGAGCACACGTTCACGATCTTCGGCGAGCCGTCCTTCGCGACGTGTTCCATGAGCACGATCCGCCGCTTGGCGCCGTGCACGAGGTCCATCGCGCCGCCCGGTCCCTTCACCATCTTGCCGGGGATCATCCAGTTCGCGAGATCACCGGCCGCCGAGACCTGCATCGCCCCGAGGATGGCCGCGTCGATCTTCCCGCCGCGGATCATCCCGAAGCTCGTCGCGGAGTCGAAGTACGCGGCACCGGGCAGCACCGTGACGGTCTCCTTGCCGGCGTTGATGAGGTCGGGATCCACCTGGCGCTCGGTCGGGTAGGGACCCACGCCGAGAATTCCGTTCTCCGACTGGAGGAGGATCGTCACGCCATCGGGGACGTAGTTGGGCACGAGCGTCGGCAGCCCGATGCCGAGGTTCACGTACGAGCCGTCGGGCAGTTCGCGAGCGGCGCGCGCGGCCATCTCGAATCGCGTGAGTGCCATGTCAGTCTCCCTCTCGCACGGTGCGGCGCTCGATACGCTTCTCGATGTCGCTGCCGACCACGATCATGCGGTCGACGTAGATGCCCGGCAGGTGCACGGCGTCGGGGTCGAGCTCACCGACCTCGACGAGCTGCTCGACCTGCGCGATGCAGACGCGGCCGGCCATCGCGGCGAGGGGCGAGAAGTTGCGCGCCGACTTGTCGAACACGAGGTTGCCGTACCGGTCTCCCTTGAGCGCGTGCACGAGTGCGAAGTCGGTGGTGATCGCCTCCTCCAGCACGAACTCACGAGGACCGCCCGCGAACTCGAACGTCTGCACGGGCTTCGGCGGGCTCGCGACGGCGACGGAGCCGTCGGCGCGGTACTTGCGCGGCAGGCCGCCCTCGGCGACCTGCGTGCCGACGCCCGTCTGCGTGAAGAACGCGGCGATCCCGCTGCCCCCCGCTCGCAGCTTCTCGGCGAGCGTGCCCTGGGGCGTGAGCTCGAGCTCGAGCTCACCCGAGAGGTACTGCCGCTCGAACTCCTTGTTCTCGCCGACGTACGACGAGGTCATCTTGGCGATGCGCTTCTGCGCGAGCAGCACGCCGAGCCCCCAGTCGTCGACGCCGCAGTTGTTCGACACGACGGAGAGCCCGTCGACTCCGGTGTCGAGCAGCGCCTGGATGAGCACCATCGGAATGCCGCAGAGCCCGAAGCCGCCCACTGCGAGGCTCGCCCCGGAAGGGATGTCGGCGACCGCCTCTTGAGCGGACCCGACGACTTTGTCGAGTGTCACGATGCACCTTCCTCATTGGTCGCGGTCTCGGATCGAGCCGCGATCACGGGGATCACGCTACCCGTCCGGCTCACCTCGCGCTCCATCCGCCGTCCATGGTGTAGCTCGCCCCCGTGACCATGCGCGCGTCGTCGCCTGCGAGCCACAGCACGAGGCTCGCCACCTCGCGCGGCTCGACGAGTCGCTTGATCGCCGACTCGGTGAGCATCACCTTCGGCACCACCTCGTCCTCGTCGATCCCGTGCACGAGCGCCTGCGCCGCGATCTGCTGCTCGACGAGCGGGGTGCGGACGTAGCCGGGGCTGATGCAGTTCGAGGTGACGCCGTGCGCTCCCCCCTCGAGCGCCGTGACCTTCGAGAGCCCCTCGAGCCCGTGCTTGGCCGCGACGTACGCGGCCTTGTACGGGGATGCCCGGATCCCGTGCACGCTCGAGACGTTGATGATCCGACCGAAGCCGCGCTCGTACATGCCGGGCAATGCGGCACGGATGAGGAGGAACGGGGCCTCGAGCATGACTCGCAGCATGAGCGAGAAGCGATCGGGTTCGAACTCGTCGATCGGCTGCACGTGCTGGAGCCCGGCGTTGTTGACGAGGATGTCCGCGTCGAGCACGAGGTCGGCGAGCGCTGCGGTGTCCGCCAGGTCGACCTTCCAGGCGTTGCCACCGAGCGTCGCTGCGGCGGACGCCGCGGCCTCGCCGTTCACGTCGGCGATCGTCACTGCCGCACCCGCGGCGGCCAGCGCTTCGGCGCACGCGAGCCCGATGCCGCTCGCACCGCCGGTGACGACCGCGCGGCGGCCGTTGAGCTTCGTCATCCATCCTCCTCGTCGAGGTCTTCGCCCCCAGTATGTCTGCGCGAAAACGCATCAGCGATAGCCAGAATTGCAGCCGCGATGTGCGTTCTTGTCCATCCGAAGCGACGGCCGGACCGGCATCCGGTGAACCTAGACTGGACCTGCAGGTCCATTCACCGACGAAGGAGTCACCCGAAATGAGCATGCCCGAGGCCGTCATCATCGCGGGGGCCCGCACCCCGTTCGCACGCATCAGCGGAAACCTCGCGGCGAAGACGGCGGTCGAACTCGGCACCGTCGCGATCCGCGGTGCCCTCGATCGGGCCGGCGTCTCCCCCGACGACGTCGACGCCGTCATCATGGGCCAGGTGCTGCAGGCCGGCGCCGGCCAGAATCCCGCGAAGCAGTCCGCCGTCGCGGCGGGCATTCCGTGGCGAGTGCCGGCGACCACGATCAACAAGGTCTGCCTGTCGGGGCTCGTCGCCATCACGGATGCCGCGCGCATGATCCGGCTCGGCGAGGCATCCGTCATCGTCGCCGGCGGCCAGGAGTCGATGACGCGAGCACCGCACCTGCTGCCCGGCTCACGAGGGGGCTTCACGTACGGATCGGTCGAGCTCGTCGACCACGCCTCGAACGACGGCCTCACCGACGCGTTCGACCACGAGTCGATGGGCGCCTCGACCGAGCGCTTCAACGAGCGCTACGGGATGACGCGCGCCGAGCAGGACGAGATCGCCGCGGCGTCGCACGTGCGCGCCGGTCGGGCCCAGGCCTCCGGCGTCTTCGCGGACGAGATCGTCCCCGTCGAGATCCCGCAGCGCAAGGGCGACCCCGTGACGGTCGACGAAGACCAGGGCGTGCGTCCCGACTCGACCGTCGAGGTGCTCGGCAAGCTGCGACCCGCGTTCGCGGCTGAGGGCACCATCACCGCCGGAAACTCCTCGCCGCTCTCCGACGGCGCCGCGGCCGTCGTCGTGGCGAGCCGCGAGTGGGCCGAGTCCCGCGGGCTGCAGTGGCTCGCCGTCATCGGCGCCTCCGGACAGGTCGCCGGGCCCGACAACTCGCTGCACTCGCAGCCGTCGAACGCCATCGCGGCGGCGCTCGAACGGGCAGG
>JAPSJT010000159.1 GCA_031178045.1 Agromyces sp. | reverse complement strand
CCGGGATCTTCTGTTTCGGTTGCGGGGGCAGGATTTGAACCTACGACCTCTGGGTTATGAGCCCAGCGAGCTACCGAACTGCTCCACCCCGCGGCACAAGAGACAACACTAGCATGCGTCACCAACGCCGTCCAATCGGGGCGACGTCAGAACAGCAGGGCCACCATCGTCGCGAGCGAGAGGCCGCTCTCGCCGATCGTGCTCTTCCAGAGCCTCGGCTCGGTGACCACGAGGGTCACGCCGAGCACGAGGTGGCACGCGCAGACGAACCAGACGATCGCACGGCCGGCGTCGACCGAGGCCGTGTTCACGAGCACGAGCGCCACGAACACGCCGACGCCCATGAGCATGTTGTACCAGCCGACGTTGACGGTCCAGAGCCGCACGGCCGCGGCATCCTTCGGCTCGATGAGGAAGATGCCGCGGAATCGCGGGTCCCGGTAGAAGAACACCTCGAGGACGCCGACGACGATGAGCATGAGGCCGACGAGCCCGGCGAGCACCTGCGCCACTGCATTCATGCGCGCAGCTTAGGACTCGCGGCGGCTCGCCGCATCGAGGGTGCCCCCGCGGGGGTGCCCTCACCGACGACGGCCGGCGACGAGCACCCCGCCCGGGGTTGTCCTCACTCCCCTTCGGTGAGGGCGAGCAACTGCTGGATCGTCTCGGCGAGCTGCGAGTCGGCCTCGCCGTACGCAGCCCAGTCGCCGGCCGTCAGCGCGGCCTGCTTGTCCTCGAGCAGCTGCGCCGCCTGTTGGAGGAGCGCCTGCATCTCAGTGGGCGGCACGGTCGGCGTCGTCGGCTCCTCGCCGTCGGCGGGCGGGGGCGGCTCGGTGCCCGGTTCCACCTCGTTGTCGCCGGCCTCGGCACCGGAGTCGCCACCGAAGAGCACGTCGAGCGCGGCATCCAGTGTGTCCTCGAAGGCGATCTGGTCGCCGAACGCGACGAGCACCTTCTGCAGCAGCGGATAGCTCGTATTGCCGGTCGACTTCACGTAGACGGGCTGGACGTAGAGCAGTCCGCCGCCCACCGGAACCGTGAGCAGGTTGCCGTTGATGACCTCGGATTGCCCCTGCTTCAGGATGTTCAGGGCCGCCGAGATGCTCGGATCACCGTTGAACTGGTTCTGCACCTGGCCGGGCCCCGGCACATTGTCGTCTTCGGGCAGGGTCAGCAACCGGAGCGTGCCGTAGCCCTCGGAGCGTTCGCCGTCGGTCGAGCCGGCGTCGGAGTCGACCGCGAGATAGCCGCGCAGCACGTTCCGGCTCTGCTCGCCTCGCGCTTCGGGGATGAACGTCGAGTAGAGCGAATACGACGGCGTGTCCTGGCCGGGCATCTGCATCGTCAGGTAGTACGGCGGCTGCAGCGCGGCGCTGTTGGCGGCCGCCGTCGGGTCGTTCGGCGTCGTCCAAGCGTCTTCGCGCGAGTAGAACGAGGTCGGGTCGGTGACGTGATAACGACCGAGCACGGCACGCTGCATCTTGAACAGGTCGGCCGGGTAGCGGACGTGACTGAGCAGCTCGCCCGACATCTCGCTCATCGGCTCGAGGGTCGTCGGGAAGATCTTCTGCCAGGTCTCGAGGATCGGGTCCTCCTCGTCCCAGGCGTAGAGCGTGACCGAGCCGTCGTAGGCGTCCACCGTCGCCTTCACGGAGTTGCGGATGTAGTTGACGTCGTCGAACGGCAGGGACTGCGGCAGCCCCTCGCTGTCGGCGATCGCCTCGCTCATGCTCACCTTGTTCGAGTACGGGTACTGATCGCTGAGCGTGTACCCGTCGACGATCCAGACGATCCGGCCGTCCACGACCGAGGGATACGTATCGGAATCGAGCGTGAGGTACGGAGCGACCTTCTTGACGCGCTCGATCGGGTTGCGGTCGTAGAGGATCTGCGACTCGTCGTTGACCGCCTCGGAGAGGAAGATCTGCTCGGACTGGAACTTGAGCGCGTAGACCAGCTTCGTGAACACGTTGTCGAGCTTCGGGCCGCCGTCGCCCTCGAAGGTCGTCCGGGTCTCCCGCTCGTTCTCGCCGCCTGCCGGATAGTCGAGCTCGACCGGATCCGTACCATCCGGGGCGCCGACGATCGAGTACGCGGGCGAGGTCTCACCGAAGTAGACGCGCGGTTCGAAGTCGCCGAGCACGCCGGTCGACGGGATGCCCGACTGCAGGAAGACGGGCTGGCCGTCGACCGAGCGCTGGTTGCCCGCAGCAGCGACGAGGCCGTAGCCGTGCGTGTACGCGATGTGCGAGTTGAACCACGTCTCGGCGTCGCCGAGTCCGTCGAGCGCGAGGTCGCGCACCGCAACCACGGTGTCCCGAGTCGTGCCGTCGACGTTGTACCGGTCGACGTCGAGCGCCTCGGGGAACTGGTAGTACTGACGGAACTGCTCGAGCTGCTGGAAGGCGGGGCTGATGACGAGCGGGTCCATGAGCCGGATGTTCGCCGTCGTCGCGGCATCCGCGCGGAGTGCACCGGGCTCGGCGTCGGTCTCGGCGTTGAAGGGGATCGTCTCGATGTCGGACACCCCGTACGCATCGCGCGTGAGGTCGATGCTGCGCTGGATGTACGGCGCCTCGAGCGAGCGAGCACTCGGGTCGACCTGGAAGCGCTGGATCACCCACGGGTAGAGCGAACCGATGATGAGGCTCGAGACGATGAGCAGGGCCGTGCCGACGAGGGGCAGGCGCCAGCGTCCGATGGCCGCGGTGACGAAGAAGAGCACCGCCACGACTGCGGCGATCGCCGCGAGGATGCCGCGACCGGGGATGACCGCATTGACGTCGGTGTATGCCGCACCCGTGATGAGTTCACCCGTCTCGGTGACGGTCGCGTACTGGTCGAACCAGACGCTCACCGCCTGAAGCAGCAGGTACACGCCCGCCGTCACCGAGATCTGGATACGGGCCGACTTGGAGATGACGACCTCGCGACCGCTCACGCGCATGGAGCCGTAGAGGTAGTTCGTCGCGATGACGAGGAGGAGTGAGAGCAGCACGACGGCCGAGGCGAAGCCCACGATCGATCGGTAGAACGGCAGCTCGAAGACGAAGAAGCCGATGTCGAAGCCGAATTGGGGGTCGTTCGTGCCGAAGGGCGTGCGGTTCAGCCAGGTGAGCGTGAGCTCCCACCGGCTCGAGGACGAGACACCGGCGAACACGCCGAGCACGATCGGAACGCCGTACATCGCCAGGCGTCGCAGCGGCTCGAACACCTCCTGGTAGCGATCGAGTTGCGAGTTGAGCTTCGCGTAGACGGGCCGGGTGCGATACGCGATCTGGATCGACGCCCAGACGGGCACGGCCATCGCGACGAACCCGATGAGGAACAGGACGATGCGCGAGACCCATTCCGTCGTCAGAACATCCAGGTATCCGAGCTGGGCGAACCAGAGCACGTCGGCGTACAGCCCGACGAAGATGAAGAAGGCGATGACGAGCGCGGCGACCACCCCGATCGTCACGGCGATCGGCGCACGGCGCCGCGGAATCCTCGGTTCTTGGGTCTGTGCTGACACTCTCGGCCTCTTGTTCGGTCGCTGTGTGATCGAGACTCCATCCTAGGGTCGCGATCCTTGGAAACGGCTGCTTAGGGCGCTGGGCACGAGGCGAACCGCGAGGTGTCGCCGCCCTCCCCGATCGTCTCGACGATGGTGCGAGCCTCGTCGAGCGTCGTCACCGCGAACACGTCGATGCCGTCGGGGACATGTCCGCTCACTTCGTCGCAGTTCGACTCGGGTGCGAGGAACCAGTCGGCCCCGGCCTCCTCGGCCCCCCAGAGCTTCTGCCGGATGCCGCCGATGGCGCCGACCGAGCCGGCCGCGTCGATCGTGCCCGTGCCGGCGACGATCTCTCCGCCGGTCATCGCGCCGGGCGTCAATTTGTCGACGATGCCGAGCGCGAACATCATGCCGGCGCTCGGGCCCCCGACGTTGTCGAGCTGCAGCTCGACGTCGATCGGGAACTCGTAGCGCATGCGCACACCCACGCCGAGCACGACGGTGCCGTCGCGCTCCACGGGCGTCACCTCGATCGTCTGCTCGGCACCGTCGCGCACGATGTCGAGGCGAGCGGGCGCTTCGACGCCGTTCTCCCTGACCGCGGTGCGCAACTCCTCGATCGAATGCACCGGGCGGCCGTTCACGGCGGCGACGACGTCGTTCTCCTCGAGAGCTCCGGCGGCGGGCGAGTCGTCGAGGATGCCGGCGACCGTCACGTCGCGCGGGAAGTCGTAGCCGAGCTCGACGAGCGCGGCGGCGATCGCATCCTGCTGCGAGTCGACCATCGCGGCCTCGTTCTGCGCGTCGCGGTCCTCGTCGCTCAGCCCTGGCGGGAAGATCGCCTCCACCGGCACCGCCGACCGAGTGCGGTCGAGCCATGCGGCGAGCACCTCGAGCCAGTTCGGCGTCTGCCCCGGGCGACCGAGCACCGTGACGGTGAGCAGGTTGAGTTCGCCGTCGGTGGGGAAGGTCTCCTCGTCGGGGATCTCGATGAGCGGCACCTCGCCGCCGTCGTGGTCGGCGACGCCGAGGGTGTCGTAGACGGGGCCCGGCTGCTCGATGACGTACGGGGAGGGCAGCAGGGCGAACACGATCGCGATGACGACGGCCGTCGTGACGGCCCCCCAGCCGATCCGCTCCCGACGCGAACGGCCCCCTGGGCGCGGCGACGGCTCGTCGGCGAAGAGGGCCATGCGTCTGAGTTCCTTCCGGGCGAGGCGAAGTCGCCGTGTGCGAGCGCCGGGGCCGGCGCTGTTCGCGAAGGGCGGACACCCGGAACGCCCAGCCTAGGCCATTTCCCAGACTCGCGGCCATGACGCGGGGCTACGGTTGAAGAGACGCGACTGGAGGTGGCGCACGTGGCCGATCGGGACGACGAGCCCTTCGACCGGAACCCCGAAGACGAGTTCCGCGACATGCTCCGCGAGCTCCTGTCGGGCTCCGGCGGCATCGATCCGTCGAAGCTCGCGGGCGCTGCCGGATTGCCGAACGACCCCGCGAGTCTTGCTGCGCTCTTCGGGCAGCTGCAGCAGGCGATGAATCGCGGCGGCGACGGCATCGACTGGAGTGTCGCCCTCCGCCAGGGCGAGGAGCGCGCGGCATCCGAGCAGCGGCAGATCTCCGACGAAGAGCGCGCGAGGCTCGGGCAGGCACTGCAGGTCGCCTCACTCTGGCTCGACGAGGCGGTCGATTTCTCCGCCCTGCCCGACAGCCCCGAGCTGCTCACCCGCCGCGCCTGGGTCGCGGCGACGATGCCCGTGTGGTCGCAGCTGGCCGAGCCCGTCGCGCTCAGCATCTCCGACTCGCTGACGCGGGTCATGAGCGAGCAGGCCCCCGAGGAGCTCCGGTCGATGATCCAGGGCGCGAGCCGCATGATGCGCGGCATCGGCGGTGCGCTCTTCGCGATGCAGCTCGGCCAGGTCGTCGGTCAGCTCGCGACCGAGGTGGTGTCGGGCGGCGACATCGGCATCCCGCTGCAGAACGACGGTCGGGCGGCGCTCGTGCCGCAGAACGTCGCCGAGTTCGGCGCCGGACTCGACATCCCCACCGGCGAGGTCGAGCTCTACCTCGCCGTGCGCGAGATCGCCCACGCACGGCTGTTCCGCCACGCGCGCTGGCTGCGACTCCACCTCATCTCGGCCATCACGGCGTTCGCACGGGGCATCGACATCGACACCGACCGGCTCGAGCAGCTCGCCGAGGGGTTCGATCCGTCGAACACCGAGGCGCTGCGCGACGCCGTCGTGAACGGCGCACTCATCCGGCCGAAGAGCGAAGCGCAGCAGGCCGCGCTCGGCCGACTCGAGACGATGCTCGCCCTGGTCGAGGGCTGGGTCGACGCGGTCACCGCC
>JAPSJT010000158.1 GCA_031178045.1 Agromyces sp. | reverse complement strand
AGAGGCGACGAGGTCGGTCCAGAACGCGCGACTCACCGAGCGCAGCGCGGTGAACGAGCGCTCGAGCACGCGGTAGTCCTCCTCGGTCTGGCCGAGCACGCCTCCGCCACCTCGCCAGCCGCCGACGAGGTGCACGACGCCGTCGATCGAGCCGACGCGCGCGTGCACCCGCATCGCGAGCTCGAGCACGTCGTCACCGTCGGTGAGGTCGGCGCGTTCGCCGATGACGCCCGGCAGCTCGGATTCGAGCGAGCGGAGGCGTCCCTCGTCGCTGCCGACGGCGACGACTCGGGCGCCGGCGTCGAGCAGCGCTCGGGCCACCGCACGACCGGAGCCGCTCGTCGCGCCTGCGATGAGCACCGTCCGGCCCTGCACTTCGGAGGATTCGGTCACGTTCTCACCATTCCATATGCGCCGGAAGCCGGGTCACCCCGGACTGCGGGCGGATGAGGCATCCGTTGCAGTCCGGGGCGACTCGGCGATCCGTCGGAGGGTCGGCTCGGGCCGGCCTCAGGCGGAGGCGGCGGTGATGCCGACCGTCGACTCGATGACGGGCTTCATCTTCTTGTCGAGCGCCTCGTAGAACATCGACAGGGGGAACTCGTCGTCCATCACGAGGTCGGTGTAGCCCTTGGGGGCACCGGCGAGCACCTCGCGAGGCAGGCCCTTGGCCCACACCGATGCCGGGTTGGGCTCGACGACGCTGCGCACGAGTTCGTACGCGGCGAGCCAGTGCGCCGTCTTGGGCCGGTCGATCGACTTCCAGTACAGCTCGTCGATCGCGTCGCCGAGCTCGACGACGGCGTCGGGCACGGCGGCCCAGTCGAAGTCGAGCGCGGTGTCGGTCCAGTTCAGCACCCGCTTCTGGTGCAGCCACGCGAACAGCAGCTGGCCGCCGAGTCCGTCGTAGTTGCGCACGCGCGAGCCGGTGATCGCGAAGCGGAAGATGCGGTCGAAGATCACCGCGTACTGCACGAGCTTCGCGTGCTCGAGCAGCTGCTCCTCGACGGCGGTGAGCGCGGGCGCGGAGGCATCCGCTCGCTTGGCGACGAGGCCCCGCTCGATCTTCACCGACTCGCGGAACGCGGTGAGGTCGCACCGCAGCTCCTCGAGCGAGTAGAGGAAGAACGGCATGCGCTGCTTGATCATGAACGGGTCGAACGGCAGGTCGCCGCGCATGTGCGTGCGGTCGTGGATGATGTCCCACATCACGAACGTGCGCTCGGCCAGGTCTTGGTCGTCGAGCAGGCGCACCGCGTCGTCGGGCAGCTCGAGCTTCGTGATCTCGGATGCCGCGCGCACGACCCTGCGGTAGCGCGCCGCCTCGCGGTCCTGGAAGATCGCGCCCCACGTGAACGCGGGGATCTCGCGCATCGCCACGGTCTCGGGGAACAGCACCGCCGAGTTCGTGTCGTACCCGGGCGTGAAGTCGACGAGACGCAGGCTCACGAAGAGCTTGTTCGAGTAGTCGCCGGCCTCGAGGGCGGCGATGAACTCGGGCCAGATGGTCTCGACGACGAGCGCCTCGACGTGCCGGTCGGGCGACCCGTTCTGCGTGACCATCGGGAACACGACCAGGTGGCGGATGCCGTCGATGCGGTGGCGCTGCGGCTGGAACTCCACGAGCGAGTCGAGGAAGTCGGGGACACCGAAGCCTTCGGCCTGCCAGCGACGGAAGTCGACGACGGATGCCGCGAGGTATGCGGCCTCGTGCGGGAACCGGGGCGCGAGCGCCTCGATCGACTCGACGATCGCGTCGACGAGGTCGGACGCCTCGCGACGAGGATCCGACGCGGCGTCGGACCGCTCGGGAACCGAGCCGTCCTTCACTTGGAGCGACTGCAGCCTGGTCGCGGACTCCTTCAGGCGGAGCCACGCCGGGTCGGTCTCGACGCCCTCGGCGAGGGCGATCTCGGCGGCGGTGACCTCGTCCTCGAGAACCTCGGGTTCGCCGACGATGGCGTCGATCGTGATGTTCGACATGTGAACCTCCGTTCCCGGGTGATCGCTCTCGCGAATGTGTGGATGCAGCCGATCGGCCGTGCTTCAAGGCTAGACGCGGGCATCCCGCGATGTGTTGCGGGCCGGTGCGGCTTTCTTGCGTGCACGCAAGATTTCGCGGTGGTCTTCGCCGCCGCGCGCAACTGCACCATTCGACGCACCGGTCCGACCTCGACCCCGAGGAAATCTCAGGAATGTCGGTCGCGGGGTGGAGTGGCTGTACTGATCCGGCGACATCGCGCTCCTCGTAGCGTGCGGGGCATCCCCACTTCGAGGAAAGGAATGGAGCCATGAACACGAGAATCGCGGCACCGGTGGTCGCCGCCGTGTCGCTCGCCGCCCTGTTGAGCGGCTGCGCTGGAGCGGCCGTGCAGGCCGCGCCGGTGCGTGACGACCTGAGCCCGATCGCCGGCGCGGCCGCACTCGGCATCGCCAGGGGTCACGTCATCGTGAAGGACGATCTGTCGCCCCTCGCGTCGGCTGCCGAAGACCGGGTGGCCAGGGTCGCTGAACAGGCCGCCCAGGCCGTCGTCGGCGGCTGGAGCGCCGAGGCGCGGCGCGAACTGCATGCGCAGCCCGCACGCGCCGACGCCGCGCGGGGCTTCAGCGCCGAGGCACGCCGTGAGCTGCACTCGCAGCCCACGGCCGTCGAGGGCCCGTTCACCGCCGACGTGATGCGCGAGCTGAAGGGCAGCGCGCCGTCGGTGACGGACCCCGTCGACGACGACCTCTCACCTCTGGGAGGTCTCCGCTGAACAGCTCACCAGCCAGCACGACCCTGACGGGGCGCCGACGTCGAGAACGACACGGCGCCCCCTTCTTCTTCACGGTCGACGTGTGCCGCTGGACGTAGGGTGACCGCATGAGGCGGTCACGGCGTGGTGAGTTGCGGCCGGCGGTGTTCGCCGTCGCGACCCTTGCGACGATGGCCGCGCTCATCACGGTCACCGGATGCTCCGGCGCGCCCCCGGTGACCGACACCGGGCTCGAGAGTCCCGACGCGAGCCCCGGCGCAACCGAGCCCGAGCAGCGCGTCGACCCCCTGCCGCCGCCGCTGCCGCAGCCCCGCGTCGACGTCGGCTACCGGATGCCGCGACTCGGCCCCGACGAAGCGCCGGGACTCGTGCCCCGGCTCGCCGCCATGGCAGCGCCCGAGCTGACCGTCGTCGCACGCTGGGCGACACCGGCCGGAAGCAGCGTGCTCGGCGATGCGCTCGACGCCCGGTTCGCGTCGGCCGTGCGATCGTACGCGGAGGAGCACGGCGCCGCCTGGTCACCCGGCGTCGACGTCGCGCCCGGCGGGGTCGGCGCGCCGTGTGCCCGGCAGCCGCTCACCGAGCCGGTCGGCGCGAGCCTCACCGTGGACTGCGGCATCGTCGCAGCCGCGGGCACGGTGCTCGGCGAGCGCCTGATCGTCGTCCGCCGAGAGGGCGCGATCGCCACCGCCATCGACCGTTCGACCTGGTACGCGGATGCGTCGACCGGCGAGCTCGGCGACGGCGCCGCGCTCTATCACCCCGGCGCCGAGCCGCGCGTGCTCGCGCTGTTCGCCGAAGCCCTTCGCTCGGCCGGCCTCGCGGGCGTCGCCGACCCCTTCGCGGGCCTCACCGCAGAGGGCGTCCGCGCCGTGCTCGCCGACACCATCGTGACCGCCGACGACCTCGTCGTGCCGGTGCCGCTCACCTCGGCGGCCGACGGGCAGGCACGGCACGTGATCTCGGTGCTCGTGCCCGTGCGCCTCGTCAGGCCGTTCCTCAGCGGGTTCGGAGCCGCCGTGCACGCGGCGATCGCGAGCGGTGCGCCGTTCGAGCCGCCGAGCGCGCCGACGGGCGACGATCGGGTCGACTGCACTCTGGTCGCGTGCGTCTCGATCACCTTCGACGACGGGCCCACGAGCCTCACGGACGGGCTGATCGACACGCTGCGGGAGCTGCGAGCGCCCGCGACGTTCTTCGTGCAGGGCGGCGCGGTCGACCGCCGGCCCGACGAGGCCCGCCGTCTCGTCGACGAGGGGCACGAACTCGGCAACCACACGTGGTCGCATCCGTATCTCACGAAGCTGCCCGACCCCGAGGTGCAGGCCGAGATCCAGCGCACCCAGGAGGCGGTGCACGCGGCCGTCGGCGTCTGGCCGCGCAGCCTCCGGCCACCCTACGGCGACATCGACCAGCGCGTCCGTGATCTCGCCGGCCTCCCGGTGATCGTCTGGGACGTCGACACGAATGACTGGCAGCGTCCCGACCGTGCGACGCTCATCGAGCGGGCGGTGACGGGGGCGTCACGCGGCAGCATCGTGCTCATGCACGACACGCACGACTCCACGGTCGACGCGGTGCCCGACATCATCGCCGGTCTGCGCGATCGCGGCTTCACTCTCGCGACGGTGAGCGAGCAGTTCGGCGGTGCGCTGCCCGGTCCGGGCGAACTCGTGTCGCACGGCCCGCGGTGATCGACCCGCCATGACACCGTTCCGGCTCTCGCTTCACAGCCTCTTCTGCTTGTGGATCGCCGTGGTCTCGTAGCCGAGGCTGTCGTACAGGCGGATGGCGGGCGTGTTGTACCCGAAGACGTTGAGCCGCATCGTCGTGCCGCCCTGGCTGCGTGCGAAGTCCTCGGCGAGGAGCATCGTGGCCCGCCCGACGCCGCGGCCCCGGTGCGACTCGTGCACCTCGATGTCCCAGATGTACCAGCTCGCGCCGTCGAGCGTCGGACCGATCCAGAGCCACCCGGCGTCGTCGTCGTCGACCATCACGGTGAACAGGAAGTGTCCCTCGATGAGCCTGCCGTCGGGGAAGAACTGCTCCCGCGAGGTTTGCTCGGCGGCCGCGGCCTGTTCGGGAGAGTCCCCTGCTCGGATACGCGACTGCACGTACGCGCTCATGGCGACGGGCAACCATCGGGCGACCTCGTCGTCGGACTTCGGAACCAGTCTGATGTCGGGCGTCGTCATCCGCCCATGGTGGCACGGGCGGCATCCGCCCGTCTCGCCGTCGTCGGGCGAGCAGCGGATGCCTCGTGCGCGAAGATGGTGGGATGACGAGATCGGTTCGCGGCGCGAGGGTGCTCATCACCGGCGCGGCGAGCGGGATGGGCCGGATGTACGCCGCCCGTGCGGTCGCCGAGCGCGCGGCATCCGTCACGCTGTGGGACGTCGACGCCGCCGGTCTGGCCCGCACCGTCGATGAGCTCGGAGCCGAATCCCGCGGGCGGACGCGCCTGCAGTCGTACGTCGTCGACGTGGCTGATCTCGGCGCCATCGCGAAGACGGCGCAGCGCGTGCGCAAGGACGTCGGCAACCCCGACATCCTCATCAACAATGCCGGGATCGTCCGCGGCAATCGCTACTTCTGGGAGACCGACAACGGCGAGGACACCCGCCCGACGATGCAGGTCAACGCCCTCGCGCCGATGTACGTCACCCGCGAGTTCCTGCCGGGCATGATCGCCGATGCCTATCGCCCGGCCCGTATCGTGAACATCGCCTCCGCGGCGGGCACGCTGGCGAACCCTCGCATGGCGGTGTACGCCGCGTCGAAGGCGGCGCTCATCGGCTGGAGCGACTCGCTGCGCCTCGAGCTCGAGCAGGCCGACCACACGAACGTGAAGGTGACGACCGTCACGCCGAGCTACGTCTCGACGGGGATGTTCGCCGGGGCGAAGGGTCCGATGCTCGCGCCAGTGCTCGCACCGGAGCTCGTCGTCGATCGCGTGTGGCGTGCGATGCTCGCCGGGACGCCGCTCGTCGAGCTGCCATGGAGCGTCGGACTCTCTCGGGCGCTCCGGGGCCTGCTGCCCACGCGCCTCTTCGACCGCGTGGTCGGTGACGGATTCGGCGTCTCCCGATCCATGGAGCGGTTCACCGGGCGCGGCTGACGCGCTCGGGCCGCCGGCCCGCTCAGCCGCCGTCGCTGGTGCCCTCGGTCGCGGGCGGCTCGGTGGCGGGAGGTTCGGTCGCCGGGGGCTCGGTGGCGGG
>JAPSJT010000157.1 GCA_031178045.1 Agromyces sp. | reverse complement strand
GACGCCCGCCACGGTGCCGACGAGCACCGCGAGGATCGCGGCCACCGGGAACGGCAGTCCGCTCTGGGTCAGGATGCCGGTCATGACGCTCGAGAGCCCGACGATGCTGGCGACCGACAGGTCGATCTCCTCGGTGATGATGATGAGCGTCATCGGCAGCGCGATGAGCAGGATCGGCGCGATATCCCGCAGCAGGTAGGTGACCGTGAGCGGGCTGTCGAAGTTCGGGACGACCGCGAGGGCGACGGCGATCACGATCACGAGCAGCGCGATGACCGCCGACTCTCGGGTGAGGAGCGCCCGTCGCCATGCAGGCTGGGCGTGCGCGGTGTACGTCCGTGCCGTGCGCGCTTCGGTGGCCGTGGCGGTCATCGTCCGTCCTCCCTGGCTTCGAGGAGCTTCCTGGATTGTCGGAGGGCGAGCAGCCGGTCGAGGACGATCGCACCGATGATGAGGGCGCCGACGACGGCCCGCTGCCAGAAGTCCTCGATGCCGAGGATCGGCAGCGCCCGGTTGATCGTCAGCAGCAGGTAGGCGCCGATCGCGGCGCCCCAGAGCGTGCCGACGCCGCCCGAGATGGCGACGCCGCCGATCACGGCCGCGCCGATCGCCTGCAGCTCCCACCCGGTGCCGGCGCCCGAGCTGACGGTTCCGTACCGCGCCGCGTAGAGCACGCCGGCGAGCCCCGACAGTGCACCGCTCACGAGGAAGGCGGCGAGGATGCGTCGCGTCACGCGCAGACCGTAGAGCTCCGCCGCGGCGGGGTCGGAGCCGATCGCGTAGAGCTCGCGGCCGCTGCGGAGGTTGCGCAGGTACCACGCGGCCACGATGAGCACGACGACGGCGATGATCGTGAGGATCGGCAGGCCGAGGAGCTGCCCGGTGCCGAGTCCGCGGAAGTCGGCGGGCAGGTCGGACGCGTTGATGCGGTCGCTGCCCGCCCACGCGACGTTGATGCCGCGATAGATGTAGAGCGTGCCGAGCGTGATGACGAGCGCGGGGACCTTCGCGAAGGCGACGAGCGCCCCGTTCACGAGGCCGAGCAGCGCGCCCACGCCGACGCCCGCGAGGATCACGACGATGATCGGCAGGCCCGGCGCATCGATGAACAACCGGCCCGTCAGGTAGGCGGTGAGGCCGAGGATGGAGCCGACCGAGAGATCGACGTTCCGCGTGATGATGACGATGGCCTGGCCGACCGCGACGAGCATCAGCAGCGACGGAGTGAGCAGCAGGTCGCGGAACCCGTCACCCGAGAAGAGGAAGCTCGGGTTGCGCACCGTCGCGACGACGACGACGAGCACGAGGGCGATGACGATGCCCGTCTCGCGGGCCTTGAAGACGCGCCCGACGGCGCGACCGACCGGATGCGTCGCCGGCGGGCGTTCGAGGGTCGCGGTCATCGTGCGTGCTCCTTCTCGGCGGTGGCCGCGAACATGACGGCTTCGGGGGTGGCCTCGGCGCGGTCGAACTCACCGGTGAGGTGGCCCTCGCGCATGACGAGCACGCGGTCGGCCATGCCGAGCACCTCGGGCAGTTCGGACGAGATCATGAGGATGGCCATGCCCTGCTGGGCCAGCTCGGAGAGCAGGCGGTGCACCTCGGCCTTGGTGCCGACGTCGATGCCGCGGGTGGGCTCGTCGACGATGAGCACCTTCGGTTCGGTGGCGAGCCACTTGCCGAGCACGACCTTCTGCTGGTTTCCGCCTGACAGCGTGCCGGTCTCGGCGTCGAGCGCCGCGGTCTTCACCTCGAGCCGGCTCGCCCAGAGCTTGGCCGCCTCGTTCTCGCGTGCGCTCCAGATGAGTCCGGCCTTGGCGAGTGCGCCGCGGATCGCCAGCGTGATGTTGCGCGTGACGCTCTCGTCGAGCACGAGACCCTGCTTGCGTCGGTCCTCGGGCACGAGCGCGAGGCCGCGCTGCATCGCCACGCGCGGATTGCCCTTCGGCAGCGCGCGGTCGCCGAGTCGCACCGAGCCCGACTCGTAGGGGTCGACGCCGAAGATCGCTCGCGCGACCTCGCTGCGCCCGGCTCCGACGAGTCCGGCGAGTCCGACGATCTCGCCCGAGCGCACGGTGAAGCTGATGTCGTGGAAGACGCCGGCACGGGTGAGGCCCTCGACGACGAGCACGTCGCCGCCGACCTCGGCCGGGAGCTTCGGGAACAGCTCCGCGACATCCCGACCCACCATCTGGCGCACGAGCTCGTCGACGCTCGTCTCGACGATCGGCGTCGTGGCGATGTAGCTGCCGTCGCGCATGACGGTGACGGTGTCGCAGAGCGCGAAGACCTCATCGAAGCGGTGCGAGATGAAGAGCAGTGCCCGGCCCTCGTCGCGGAGGCTGCGGGCGACCGCGAAGAGCCGCTCGACCTCGACGCCGCTGAGCGCCGCGGTCGGCTCGTCCATGATGAGCACCCGCGCGTCGAGCGAGATGGCCTTCGCGATCTCGATGATCTGCTGGTCGGCGATCGAGAGGCCCTCGGTCACGCGGTCGGGGTCGATCGTGACGCCGAGGCGGGCGAAGATCTCCTGTGCCTCCGCGCGCATGGCCTTGCGGTCGATGCGGCCGAAGCGGTTCGCCGGCTGGCGGCCCATGAAGATGTTCTCGGTCACCGAGAGGTCGGGGAAGAGCGTCGGCTCCTGGTAGATGACCGCGATGCCCGCCGCCTTCGACTGCGCGGTGCTGTGGAAGTCGACCGGCTCCCCGGCGAGCCGGAACTCGCCCGCGTCGCGTCGATACAGGCCCGCGATGATCTTCACGAGCGTCGACTTGCCGGCTCCGTTCTCGCCGATGAGCGCGTGGATCGATCCCTCGTGCAGGGTGATCGTGCCGGAGCGCAGTGCGACGACGGCACCGAAGGACTTGACGACCCTCGACAGTTCGAGCGCGGCGGGCGCTGCGCCGGCGGGCGGGGCGGCAGCGGATGCGTCGAGGTCCACGGGCACGTCCTCCTCCTTGAGGTGATCGACTTGACGGGAACTGAATCGATTCAGGTACGATTCAGGCATACTCTATGGAGGTCGGGAGCAGCGGTCAAGTCCGTGGCGAGACGAACCCCCGAATGCGTTCGACGGTGAAGGAGCATGGATGGCAGCGGCGAGCATTCGCGATGTCGCGCAGCATGCCGGCGTCTCCGTCGGAACCGTGTCGAACGTCCTGAACCGCCCCGGCGAGGTGTCGGCCGAATCGATCAGCCGGGTGCACCGCGCCATCGAGGAACTCGGCTACATCCGCAACGACGCCGCCCGCAAACTCCGAGCGGGCGTGAGCACGACCGTCGGGTTCGTCGTGCTCGACGGCCAGAACCCGTTCTTCGGCGACGTCGTGCGCGGCGCCGAAGACGAGGCCTCGCGGCACGGCATCGCGGTGCTCTACGGCAACACCGACGAAGACCTCGGCCGCCAGCGGATGTACCTCGACCTGTTCGAGGAGCAGCAGGTGCGCGGGGTGCTCATCTCGCCGTACGGCGACATCAATCCGCGCCTCGAGCGACTGCGCTCACGCGGCATCGCGGCCGTGCTCGTCGACCGCTTCAGCGGCGACGGCAGGTTCAGCTCGGTCTCGGTCGACAGCGTCGTCGGGGGCCGCATGGCCGTCGAGCATCTCATCGAGACCGGCCGGCGCCGCATCGCGTTCGTCGGCGGACCGTTCGACGTGCGCCAGGTCACCGACCGACTGGCGGGAGCGCGGGTCGCCGTCGAGAACAGCACGGAGTCCGTCGAGATCGAGGTGATCGTGACCGGCGCGCTCACCGTCGCCGAAGGGGCGGCCGCCGCCGCCCGCATCCTCGATCGCCCACGACGCGACTGGCCCGACGCGCTGTTCGCCGCGAACGACCTGCTCGCCCTCGGTCTGCTCCAAGGCCTCATCGTCGCCGGCCGCATGCTCGTGCCCGACGAGATCGCGATCATCGGCTTCGACGACATCGCCTTCGCGGCCGCCGCGGCCGTGCCCCTCTCCTCGATGCGCCAGCCGAGCGGAGTGATCGGGCGCACCGCCCTGCGCATCCTGCTCGAGGAGACCGCCGACCCCGAGCTGATCCCCCGCCAGACGGTCTTCCAGCCCGAGCTCGTCGTGCGGGCCTCCACCGCGCCGCGCCGGTGAGGCGCGCCACCGACGCGGGGCGAGCGAACGACGGGCGTCAGCCGAGGCGGGCGCGCCGGGCCGCGATGACCCCCGCCACGGCGGCGGCGATGCCGAGCACGGATGCCGCGATCGGCACGACGAGGCCGGTCCTAGTCGCCTCGATCCCGACTCCGCCAGCACCGTGCCCGCCGGCGAGAGCTGTGAGCACGGCGCTCGTCGCGGCGAGCCCGATCGCCGCACCGAACTGGAACGCGGTGTAGAGCAGCCCGCCGCTGAGGCCCTGATCGGCGTCCGCGACGCCGTCGGTCGCGGCGACCGTCAGCGGACCGTAGGCGAGCGTGAAGGCGAACCCGAGCGCGAGGAAGCTCGGGAACATCGCGGCGTAGCTCCAGTCGAGGCCGACGGGCAGGAACAGCACGAAGGATGCCGCCGCGAACGCGAGCCCGCCGAGGATCACGGGCCAGAGCCCGAATCGCGCGACGAGTCTCGGCGTGACCGTCGGCGCGAGGATCGCGTCGATGCCGAGGACCAGCATCGCGAGCGACGCCTCGAGCGTCGTCCAGCCGCGCAACTCCTGCAGGTAGAGCACGACGAGGAACTGGAACCCCATGAAGCCCGCGGCGAGCGCGGCGGCGCCCGCGTAGGCGCGCAGCAGCGGCATCCGCCGCAGGAAGCCCAGCGGCACGAGGGGCGCCGCTGCCCTGCGCTCGATGAGCACGAACGCGCCGAACAGCACGGCGCTCGCACCGAAGAGCAGGGCGGTCACGGTCGGTTCGGCGTGCGAGGACTGCTCGATCGCCGTGATGAGCGCGAGGAACGCAGCCGTCACCGTGACGGCGCCCGCGACGTCCGCACGTCCGCGAGCGACGCCGGCGGCGACCGGGGTCAGGTCGCGGGGCACGAGCGGGACGGCGAGCGCGAACAGCACGATCGAGACGAGCACGGGCGCGAAGAACACCCAGCGCCAGCCGAGCATCGTGAGCAGGCCGCCGGCGACGAGGCCCATCGAGAAGCCCGCCGCGCCGATACCGGCGTAGATGAGCAGGGCGCGGGTGCGAAGCGGTCCCTCTTCGAAGCTCGTCGTGATGATCGAGAGGCCCGCCGGCATCATGAACGCGGCGGCGACGCCCGTCACCGCGCGGGCGGTGAGGAGCATCCACGACTCGGATGCGAAGCCTCCGAGGCCCGAGAACACGATGAAGACCGCCATGGCGATGAGGAACACGCGGCGCCGCCCGAGCAGGTCGGCCGCGCGACCGCCGAGGAGCATGAAGCCCCCGTAGCCGAGGATGTACGCGCTCACGACCCACTGCAGTTCGCCCGTCGCGAGACCGAGGTCGGCGCGGATCACCGGCAGGGCGACGCCGAACATCGCGATGTCGACGCCCTCGAGGAACGCGGCGCCGCAGAGCACCACGAGGAGCCCGAGCGCCCGGCCCCGCAGGCGATTCGCGCGCTCTGGGGGCGCGTCGGTCGTCTCGACGGTCGGTGTGGTGCTCGTGTCGGTCGTCACCGGGTCTCCTTCGCAGCTGGTTACTTCTTGTGCCTGACCACATCCTGAGTCACCATGGAGGCATGACGGAAGACGGCACTTCGAAGTCACTCGGTACCCACGAGGGAACCGACTGGAACGACGCTTTTCAGTGGGATGCCCGCGAAGACTGCGAGGTGCGCCAGATCCTCGACCGGCTCGCCGACAAGTGGTCGCTGCTCGTCATCGCGCTCCTCGACGACCGCACGATGCGCTTCACCGAACTGCGCCGCCTCATCGACGGCATCAGCCAGCGGATGCTGACCGTCACGCTGCGCCAGCTCGAGCGCGACGGGATGGTGCGGCGCACGGTGCATCCGGTCGTGCCGCCGCGGGTCGACTACGAGCTCACCGAGCTGGGCCGATCGCTGCA
>JAPSJT010000023.1 GCA_031178045.1 Agromyces sp. | reverse complement strand
TTCCGACCTGATCGAGCGCAGCGCCGCCCTCGCCCGCAACAGGTCGTCGCGTTCACGGGCGAGCCGGGCATGCACGGCGATGATCGTCGACGCGGCATCCGCCACCGAACCGGTGCGCAGCTCGGCGAGCATGCGCCGTGCCTCGACCGGGCCGACGGCACGCGCGAGTCCGCGATAGGCGCGGAGGGCGTGCACGTGGATCGGAGCGTAGCGACGGTATCCCGTCTCGGAGCGCGCGGCCGGCGGAATGACGCCGAGTCGCTCGAGGTCGCGCACCTGCTGCACCGAATACCCCGCCGCGGTGGCGACCTCGGCGGTGCGCAGCGGCATTCGTCGCCCGCCGCTCGGCGAAGTCTCATCCATCGAACCCCACAGAAGCGCTTGAAGGTGATGCTTGAACCATGAGTATCGAGCACATCGACCGGATGCACCAGATCATCGCCACCGTGCGCGGCTTCGAGGGCGCGCTCGTCGTCGAGCCGGGCCCCGAGAGCGACGCCCCCGAACTCGCCTGGGGCGACTCGTTCTTCTACTTCGCGCCCGACGCGCGGATGCCGGAGCACACGCAGCCCTACGGCACGATCGTCACGAAGGACTACCCCGACGACACGGCCTCCGAGCTCGACCGCACGCACCGCTGGCGAGTCAACATCCACGTCGACCGCGCGACCTTCCGGGAACTCACCGGCGAGGACCCCCGCCGACTGGTGCGAGCGCGCGACTACGCCGAGGCTGATCGGCTGATGCCGCACCCCGTGTACGGGCCGCTCGGCTGGATCGCCGTCGTGGACCCGGGCGACGAGACGACCCGGCTCGTGCTCGAGTTGCTCCGCGTGGCGCACGAGGCGGCGCGGCGTCGCGCCGAGCGGCGCGGGCAGGCGACGAGTTGAGCTACTCGGCCTTCATCCGCTCGTAGATCTCCTTGCAGGTGGGGCACACCGGAAACTTCTCGGGGTCGCGTCCGGGCGTCCACTTCTTGCCGCAGAGCGCCTTCACGGGCTTGCCGGTCACGGCCGACTCGAGGATCTGCTCCTTCTTCACGTAGTGCGAGAAGCGCTCGTGGTCGCCCGGCTCGATCGTCTCCTCCTCGAGGAGCTTCTCGAGTTCACGGTCGAGTACGGAGGTGCCGCCACCGGGCGTGTCGGGGTCGGCGATGCTCGCGCGCACGGGTTCGATCATGCGCTCGATTCTACGCGCGGATGCGGCCCGCACGGCCGGGCGGGACCTAGGCGCGGAGCGCCGCGCCGAGCATCTCGGGGCCGCGGCGATCGAAGACGCGGCCGCCCAGCGCGATGCCGCCGACGAGCGCCCCGATCCCGAGCACGGTGCCGGCGAAGAAGGATGCCGCATGCCACGACGGGTCATCCAGGATGCCGAGCGCGCCGAACACGATCGCTGGGGCCGCGATGAGCACGGAACCGAGCATCGTGATCGACTGCACGAACGCCGTGATGGCACCGGTCGACTGCGGCTGCTGGAATGGGCTGTCTCCTGGCTTCACCGCCGGGTACGGGAATCGGGCGGACGTGATCGAACCGATGCCGAGCCCGCCGAGGAGGAGCGCCGTGCTGACACCGATGAGCGAGGGCAGCAGCCGCCAGTCGTCGAGCACGGCGGCGGTGATGGCCGCGCCGAGGCCGATCACGAGCACGCCGGCGATGAGCACCGGCACGAGTCGGCCGGCACGATCGGCCGCGCCGCGCACCCCCGATGCGACGTGCAACCAGATCGCCGTGTCGTCGTAGGCGGTGTCGTTGTGCAGCGCCCAGCCGAGCAGGAGGCACATGAGTGGCACGGGCACGAGCGCGGTGTACTGCAGCGGGAACCCGGCGAGCCCGAGCGGCACGAGGATGAGCACGGGGACGACCGGGATCATCACGATCGAGACCCAGTAGCGCGCGTCACGGAACCAGTAGGTGAGGCTTCGCGCCGCGATCGCGCCGGCGGGCGTGTGCGGCATCCGGTCGAACCAACCCTGCCCCCGGTAGTTGCGGGCGGATGCCTCGCGACCGGGGGTCACGAGCATGCGGGCGACGAGCGCCTCCCATGCGAGCCAGACGACCGCGAGGCTCACGAGGGCGATGAGGAGCTTCACGGTCGCGAGGCCCCATTCGCCGGCGACGGCTTCTCCGGGCGCCGCGAACGCCGCGCCGAGCGGCGTCCAGCCGAGCAGGTCGGCGAGCGACTCGAGCACCTGTCGTCCGGAGTCCGCCCAGTCGAGGCTCACGAGCACGACGATGATCGGCGACAGCAGCACGACGAGCAGGATGCCGAGCACGCCCGTGACCTCCCGCGCCCGGCGGGTGGCGAGCAGGAGCGAGGCGAGCGAGGTCGTCACACGGGCGATGAGGAGGCAGGTGGCGAACGCGATGGCGGCCCCGACGATCGCGAAGAGGGTCTCGCCGACGCCGCGCGACCACGTCACGACCGTGCCGGTGAGCACGATCGCGAGCACGAGTGCGGGGATGCCGATCATCGCTGCCGCGGCCAGGCCGATGGCGAGCGTTCGGTTCGGCACGCCGAAGAGCGCGAATCGGCGCGGATCCATGGTGTCGTCGACGCCGAACACGAGGGGGACGACGGCGAAGCCGACGACCGTCGTCGCGCCGAGCACGATGAACGCATTGCGGATGAGCTCGACGTCATCGACGAAGCGCAGGCCGACGAGCGCCGCGAACAGCACTGCCGCCGCACCGAGCCCGTAGACGAGTCCGAGCGCGATCCCGACCACGTGCCAGGGGCTTCGCCGGAAGATGTTGCCGAGCAGGCGCAGTTTCAATCGGAGAAACTGTGCAACCATTCCATGCCTTCCGCTGCCTTGCGTCCGCCGGCGAGCTCGACGAAGCGGTCTTCGAGGGTCTGGCCCGCGCGTACCTCGTCGAGCTCGCCGTGCGCGAGCACCCGGCCCCCGATGATGATCGCGGCCGAGTCGCAGACGCGCTCGATGAGGTCCATGCTGTGGCTCGAGAGCACGACGGTGCCGCCGCCCGCGACGTAGCGCTCGAGGATGTCGGTGAGGTTCGCCGCGGAGACCGGGTCGACGGACTCGAATGGCTCGTCGAGCACGAGCAGCCGAGGCGCGTGGATCATCGCGCACGCGAGTGCGATCTTCTTCGTCATTCCCGCCGAATAGTCGGCGACGAGCCGATCGACGGCGTCGTCGAGGCCGAACGCCGCGATGAGGTCGGCGCTGCGCTCGCGTACGGTGGCGGCGTCGAGCCCGCGCAGCGAGCCCGAATAGGTGAGGAGCTGCGCTCCGGTGAGCCGGTCGAACAGGCGCAGGCGGTCGGGCAGCACGCCGGTGGCCCGCTTCGCGGCGATCGGGTCGGCCCATGCGTCGATGTCGTGGATGCGCACCTGCCCCGCGTCGGGGCGGAGCAGGCCCGTGATCATCGAGAGGGTCGTGGTCTTGCCGGCGCCGTTCGGGCCGACGATGCCGTAGAACGAGCCGGCGCGCACGTCGAGGGAGATGCCGTCGACGGCGGTCTTCGAGCCGAACCGCTTCACGAGCCCATCGATCGCGAGCACGCGCGGGGCGTCGGCGGCCGGCGCGGGGCGAGCGACCCGCAGCGTGCGCTTCTTCCGCGGGGCGGGTGTGCGCTTGGGCGGGATCACCACGACCGCCTGGTCGGCGACCGGTGCGTCGGATGCCGCGGGCTCCGCCTCGATGAAGTCGACGTCGTCTGCGGCGGAGTCGGGCTCGACCAGGGCTTCGGTCCCGGGTGCCTCGGCGGGCGTTTCCGTCTGGAGCGCCTCCGTCTGGGGCGCCTCTGCCTCGGGCACCTCGATGGGCGCCTCCGCCTCGGCCACCTCGACCGGAGCCTTCTCCTGCAGCGTGTCGATCGGCGTCCCGTCGGAGGCGACGTCGACCGGAGTGGCAGCGGCTGCCACCTCGATCGCGGGCTCACTCGGCGTCGTCTCGGCGATCGGGTTCTCGACGGGCGGGGCGGGTTCGGCCTTCGCCGCGATCGCGTCGTCGGCCACTGCGGCGGCCGCGACGCTCGCGGCCGCGCGCCGGGCGGCGTCGGCTTCGCGCTGTGCGGCCGGTCGCTCGCGAGTCGTCTCGTCGATCTCGGAGTCGACGACCTCGACCGTCGACGAGCGGCGCGCCGCTCGTTCGGCCGCGGTGGTCTCGGTCGTGACGGATGCCGCGACCCGCTGCGACTGGCGCTTCGTCGATGCGGCAGCCGCCGCACGGCTTCGCGCGGCCGGCGAGCTCGCCGCTGTCGTGGTGCGAGATTCGCGCGACGACTTCGCCGCCTCGCCGCGAGCAGTGGCCGCCTTCGCGGACGCCGCACGCGAGGCCGACGTGCGCTTCGAGGGTGCCGCAGCGGCCGTCTCCTCACTCGAGCCGGAATCGGCCGCTTGGGCGTCGGCCGATGGGGGGGTCTTCGCGGCGGAGGTGCGCGGTGCTCGGGGCTTCTTCGCGGCGGTGGGCTTGTCGGCCGCCGTCGTCTTCGCCGCGGCCGATCTCGCGGTCGATCCAGACCTCGGGGCCGAGCGCTTCGCGGTGACCGCGGTGCCGGTGGTGTTCGCCGTCTCGTCGGGCGTCCCGTTCGAAGCGGCGGCATCCGTCGCCGTCGGCCGGCTGGGAGCGGTCTTCGCCGAGACCGTCCGCTTGGGTCGCGCGGCGCGCGGCGCGCTCGACACCCCCCGATCGGCGGACACCCCCGTGCCGGTGCCTTCGGGAGCTTCGTCGTCGTGGCCTGAGCGCGAAACGGAAGTCACCAAGACAACCTACCAACCGCAACGTCGATCCCGATGCGGAGAGGAGACTCCGACACTGTAATCTGTACATTCCCTGAGCGTCGCATCACGATCGCACTACGACAGATGTCAAGGGCTCGGCTCGGCGAAGCGGCCCGGTTATCCTGAATTGCGGCATAACGGCGTGTCCAAATGTGAACTTCCGGATGAACAGCGGGTATCCGCTCGGCAACGAGCGCTCGCGGCATCCGACCCACCGAAGGAGATGCAGTGACCACCCAGATCGTGATTCTCGCGGCCGGCATGGGGAGCCGGCTCGGGCGATCCCTCCCCAAACCGCTCACCGAACTGAGCGACGGCCGCACCATCATGCGCCAGCAGTTCGACAACATCGAGCACGCGTTCGGCGCAGGTGCCGAGGTCACGATCGTCGTCGGCTACAAGCTCGAGCACATCATCGAAGCGTTCCCGCAGGCCTCCTTCGTCTACAACGAGGAGTACGACCAGACGAACACCTCGAAGAGCCTCATGCGTGCGCTGCAGGCGTCGAAGCCCGGCGGCGTGCTCTGGATGAACGGCGACGTGGTCTTCGACCCGCGCATCCTCGACCGCGCCCTCCCCCTCATCGCCCGCGACCAGTCCTTCGTGACGGTCAACACGGCCAAGGTCTCCGATGAAGAGGTGAAGTACACGACGACCGCCGAGGGCTACATCAAAGAGCTGTCGAAGACCGTCCGTGGCGGCCTCGGCGAGGCGGTCGGCATCAACTACGTGTCGAGCCGTGACAAGGCGACGCTCCTCGCGCACCTCGCTCGCGTGAACGATCAGGACTACTTCGAGCGCGGGATCGAGCTCGCCATCGAGAAGAACGGCATGCTCGTCGAGCCGATGGACATCTCCGACCTCTACGCGGTCGAGATCGACTTCGCCGAGGACCTCGAGCGGGCGAACCACTTCGTGTAGTCACGTCGGCGCTGCATCGCAGCAGCACAGCAGTGAAGAGCGGATGCCTCGCGGCATCCGCTCTTCGCGTGTCGGGGCGTGCAGCTCACACCGTGCGAGCGACACCCGCCCTCGCGAGCCGAGCGGCGATGAGGCGACCGACCCACGTGAACAGCACGGGGCTGATCACCCAGAGCGGCAGCGCGATCGCCCACGCCCACCAGGCGTAGTGCTCGGCGCCCAACGCGATGAAGACCGCCACGGCGATCACGAGCCCCGAGAACGCGCCCGACGCATAGAACAGCCACGCGTCCCAACGTCGGTACCGGGTGAGCAGGAACGGCAGTTCGATGAGCGCGCCGACCAGCACGCCCGTGAGCAGGAACCGGTCGAGCCACCACGGCGCGAAGGCCGCGCCCACGAGACCGGCCAGGACGCCCGCCAGAAGGGCCGTTCCCGGCCGCCTGAGCAGTGCGAGCGCGATGACGCTCGGCAGGAAGTGCGAGCCCACCGTGATGCCGTAGAACAGTGGTCCGAACACGGCGAACGCCGCCGCCAGGTAGCCGGATGCCCCCGCGACGAGACCTCCACCGACGCCGATCGCGGCACAGCTCAGCAGGATTCGGGTACTGACGCGCTGCACGACGCTCCTTCCGGACGCGGCACGCAACGGGCCGCACGCTTTCAAACCTACCGCCGCGCGGCATCTACGATGAGAGCGTGATGAGCACGGTTTCCGCCGCATACGGCGACGCGCATCCGCTGCAGCGGACACCGTGGCACCGGTATCGGCACTCGCTCTGGCTTCTCACGACGCGCGACCTGAAGGTGCGCTATTCGACGTCGGCGCTCGGCTACCTCTGGTCGGTGCTCGATCCCCTCGTGATGGCGGGGATCTACTGGTTCGTCTTCACCCAGGTCTTCGATCGGATCGTCGGCACCGAACCGTACATCGTCTTCCTTCTGTCGGCTTTGCTGCCGTGGATGTGGTTCAACGGCGCCGTCGCCGACTCCACTCGGGCGTTCCTGAAAGACGCGAAGCTCGTGCGGTCGACGATGATCCCGCGCACCATCTGGGTGAACCGCATCGTGCTCTCGAAGGGACTCGAATTCCTCTTCTCGCTGCCGGTGCTCGTGCTCTTCGCGGTCGTGTATCGCGCCGAGGTCGGCTGGCAGCTCGTCTACTTCCCGCTCGCGATCCTGCTCCAGGCGATCCTCACGGCGGGTGTCGCGCTGATCGTCGCCCCGCTCGTGGTGTTCTTCCGCGACCTCGAGCGGGCCGTGAAGCTCGTGCTGCGGTTCCTCTTCTACGCCTCGCCGATCATCTACGGGGTTTCGAACCTGCCGAGCGAACTGCACTTCTGGGCGGCGTTCAACCCGCTGTCGGGTATCTTCGGGCTCTACCGCGCCGCCTTCTTCCCGCACGAACTCGACTGGTTCAACGTCGCCATCGCGGCCGCCATGTCGGTCGCGCTGCTCGTCATCGGCCTGCTCGTGTTCCGCGGCAGCGTGCGTCAGGTGCTGAAGGAGATCTGATGACGACGGATGCCGCCGCCACCCTCGCGCGTACGGAGTCGTACGCCATCCGCACCATCGATCTGGGGATCCGGTTCCGACGGAACCGCCGTGGCCGCCGCTCGTTCAAAGACCTCCTCGCCGGCCGCCGCCGGCGCACCCGGCCGGGCGAGTTCTGGGCACTGCGCAACGTCTCGATCGACGTGCGCCCCGGCGAGGCGATCGGCGTCGTCGGACGCAACGGCCAGGGCAAGTCGACCCTCCTCAAGCTCGTCGCCGGCGTCATGATCCCCGACGAGGGCCGGGTCGAGGTCACCGGCGGCGTGGCTCCGCTCATCGAGATCACCGGTGGATTCGTCGACGACCTCACGGTGCGCGACAACGTCTACCTCACCGCCGGACTGCACGGCATGAACCGGTCGCAGATCGACGCGAAGTTCGAAGAGATCATCGGCTTCGCCGACATCGGCGACTTCCTCGACACCCCCTACAAGCACCTCTCGAGCGGCATGAAGGTGCGCATCGCGTTCGCCGTGATCTCACAGCTCGAGGAGCCGATCATCCTCGTCGACGAGGTGCTCGCCGTCGGCGACAAATCGTTCCGCGAGAAGTGCTACCGCCGCATCGACGAGATGCTGGCCGGCGGCCGCACGCTGTTCTTCGTCTCGCACAATGAGCGCGACCTGCGCCGCTTCTGCACCCGCGGGCTCTACCTCGACAAGGGGGCGCTCGTGCTCGACGGGCCGATCGACGACGTGCTCGAGCGGTACAACGCCGAGCACGGCACGAGCTGAGCGGATGCCGCGGGGTCGCGCCCGCGGCATCCGCTGCTCGCTCACCGCGTCAGTCGCTCGTGCAGATGAAGTCCTGGAAGTGCCCCGGCGTGCCCGAGAAGGCCTTGCCGGAGTTGTTCTTCAGATCCGTCGTGTAGACGATCGCGGCCTCCCGGTACGCCGAGCTGCCTGACGCCTGCACCTCGCCGAGCGTGGGCGCACCGTCGAAGTCGGCGCGGGCGCCCGTGACGTAGGCGAGCTTCTCGAGCCCGGCCAGGTTGTTCGGATCGGGCTTGCGCACGTCGTTCCAGCCGCCGTACGCCGAGTTGCAGTGCGTGTAGAGGTTGTACGCGCCGTTCCAGTCGAGCAGCTTGTCGCCGTCGTTCGGCCCGTTCGCGGCCACGTCGCCCTGCAGCACGTCACGGTCCCAGCCGCCGTACAGCCAGTCGGTGCCGTGATGGTGCTGGCGTCCCTCTGCTCCCGCGTTCTCGGGAGAGGTGTCGGCGTACGCCGCCACGTGGGTGAACCACTCGTCCGGATCGATGCCCGCTCGAGGCTGGTAGTCCACGATGTCGGCACCCGCCTCGGTGGCGTTCGCGCCGCGGCCCGCGAACAGCACGTCGATCCACTCGCCGTTCGCGCCCGGCGCGTTGCGCGACGGGAGGTCGGGCGTCGACACGACGGGATCTCCGCGGCCGCCCCACATGACGTCAGCGCCATCGTCGCCGTAGGCGTAGTCGCCGCCGGAGTCGCCGTTCATGAGGTCGGCACCAGCACCGCCGTGCATCGAGTCGTGGCCCGGGCCGCCGCGCATGCGGTCGGCGCCGCCGGCCGTGAGGCCGTCGCTCACGAGCTCCGAGCCGTCACGGTCGTGCGTGAGCGAGGTGCCGCGGTAGAGCGGATGCGCCTCGAACGGATGGAGCACCGCATCCTGCGCGCCCGAGTCGGGGCCGCCGAGGTTGATGCCGGGAGGGCCCTTGCTGTCGTGCGTCACGATGTCGGGGTCATCCGGATCGCTGCCGTCGGCCTCGACGAAGCGGGTCTGCACGCCACCGCGGTCGCCGACCATGGCGTCCTCACCCGCACCGCCCCACATCGTGTCGGCACCGAGCTCGCCGTACTGGTCGTCGGCTCCGTCTTCGCCGAAGAGCCGGTCGTCGCCGTCCTGGCCCCACTGGCTGTCGTCGCCGTCATCCGCCCCCTCGGAGATGAGCGGGTTGGTCCCGTTGCCGCCGAAGATCAGGTCGGCGCCCCAGACACCGGCGGATGCCGGAGTCCCCACGTCGTACCGTGTGACCTCGCGCTCGATGACGGCGCTGCCGTCGCCGGGGGCCGCGTTGCCGGGATACCGCTCCTCATAGACCGCGTACGAGTCGCCCTCGATCGAACGTTCGAGCTCGCCGTTGTCGCCGAGCTGGAAGTCCGCCTCGCCATCGCCGAAGAGCCAGTCACCCTCGTCACGGTGCCCGGCGAGATTCGATCCGCCGAATTGGTCGTCCTGTCCGTCGGCCTGCGTGACGCCGACCAGATCGGTCCCGGCGCTCGGCGCGCCCGGCAGGCCGACCGGCAGCGGCGGCAGTGGCGGCAGCACGCCGCCCACCTCCGCCGGCAGCAGGATGCCCGCGTACTCGGCGACCGGCCGGTCCCCGACCACGACGTCCGCGCCGCCGTTGCCGTGCTGGAAGTCCGCTCCGCCGTCGCCGAAGACGAAGTCGGTTCCGTCCTGGCCGAACTCGGCGTCGACGCCCGAGCCGCCGTTCAGCTGGTCGGGCCCGTACTCGCTGGCCTCCGGTCCGTCGAGGTCGTGGTACACCAGACCGCGAGGCGTCTGGACGCCGAGCTGGCTCGTCACGTAGTGGAACTCGTCGGGCGCCGGCGAGTCGAGCGCCGGACAGGCCGTCGGGTCGAACTCGATGCCGGGCACGTCGCGCACGATGCACGCGTTGTCGCCGGCGATGACGTCGGCACCGCCGCCGCCCCAGAGCACGTCGCCGGCGTCGGGCTGGTCGGGAAGTGACGAGCCGCCGATGAGGTCGTCCTCCTGACCGTTGCCCTCGAGCCAGTCGCCGTCCTGGTCGCCCTCGACGAGGTCGTCGTGCGCGTTGCCCTGCACGAGGTCGGTGCCGCCCTCTCCGAACATCCGGTCGTTCTCGTCATTGCCGAGCATGAAGTCGCCGCCCGAGACCTCGTCGAGCGCCGCTCCGGTCTTCTCGGTGTCGAGGAGCACCACCCCACGGAAGACGCCGCCGGTCACCGCGTCGGTGCGCCACGCGCCAGGGTCGTCGGGGTCGGGCTCCCGCGTGAGCACGGCGTTGTCGCCCGCCATCACGTCATCGGCGCCGTTGCCCTGCATCTCGACCTCGCCCTCGTCGAGCGCGAGGTTCGACCCCTCGGGATCGGCGAGCGGGTTCACGGGCGAGGAGCCGCCGATGAGGTCATCGGCACCGTCGCTCGGGTGGTCGGAATCCTCGTCGAAGCCGAAGATCCGGTCCTGCCCGCCGTTGCCCTCCAGGTGGTCGTCGTATGCGCCGCCGCGCAGGGTGTCGGTGCCGCTGCCGCCGAAGCCCCGGTCGTCGCCGCCCGAGGACCATGCGGCATCCGCCGAGCTGAAGTCACCCCAGATCAGGTCATCGCCCCCGACCGTCGGCGCGACGAGTTCGATCTCGGTCGCCGGCGAGCCGTTCGGCGTGCCGGCGTCCCAGCCGCCGGCCGGCGCTTCGACGAGCCGCGCGACCGGGCCGATGACACCCTGATCACCGATGAGGTCGTCGGGGCCGGCGCCACCGACGAGCCGGTCGCCCGAGAGCTCGCCGAAGATCTGGTCGTAGTCCTCGGCCCCGTGGAGCTCGTCGGCGCCGTCCTGGCCGTGCAGCTCGTCCTGACCGGTGCCGCCATCGCCGATGTCGTCGCCGTAGGTCGACGCGTCGTTCGACGGTCCGAACGTCACCGGATCGGTGGAGTCGAGGCGCCCGTTCATGCCCGCGTCGATCGACACGTCATCGCCGAACGCACGGTCGGCATCGGGGCCGCCGAACAGGGTGTCGCCGACATCGGCACCCGACGGGCTGTAGTGGCCGCCGATCACGAGGTCGATCCCCTCCTGTCCGTGGACCGCGTCGGAGCCGGCGTTGCCGAGCAGCACATCGCCCTCGGTGCCGCCGAACAGCGTGTCGGTCTCGGCGTCGCCCCACACCTCGTCGGCGCCCGTCTCCCCATGGGCGGTGTCCTCACCGCCGTTTCCGTGCAGGAGGTCGCGGTCGGCGCCACCGAACAGGAGGTCGCCGCCGCCCTCGCCGTAGACGCGGTCATCGCCGTCGCCGCCGCCGAGCGACGGGTCGCCGACACCATCGGTCTCGCTCGGCTCAGCGACCCGGGCATCGGGCGCCCCCGCCACGGTGCCGTTGTCACCGAGCACGAGGTCCGCTCCGGGCCCGCCGTCGGCCGTGTCGGCACCGGTGGCCGCGCCGGCGCCGTCACCGTCGCCGATCACCTCATCAGCGCCGCCTTCGCCGAACAACGCATCAGCGCCGCCGCCGCCCCAGAGCTGGTCGCCGCCCGGTCCGCCGCGCACCTCGGGGTCGTCTCCCGATTGTCCGTGGCCATCGTCGTCGCCGTCCTCACCCCAGAGGCGGTCGGCGTCCTGGCCGCCCCAGAGGTCGTCGTCGCCGCCCGACCCGTAGATCCGGTCGTCGCCGGCGTTGCCCTGCAGGTGATCGGCAGAGGCATCCGTGCCGCTGGAGGACACCCGGAAGCCGCCGTGGATCTCGTCTGCTCCGCCGCCGCCGAACGCGGTGTCGGTGCCGCCCTGACCCTCGACGAGGTCGTTGCCGTCGCCGGCGGCCGCTGCGATGGACTCGTCGGAGATTCCCGTGCCGTCGGGGTACTCGGCATCACCGTACAGGCGGTCCTCGCCGGATCCACCCGCGAGGGTGTCGTTCTCGGACCCGCCGACGATCACGTCGCCGCCGTCGTACTCGTTCTGAACGGGCGCGTTCTCGGGTGCTTCCTCACCGACCGGCACGACGAGGCGATCGTTTCCGCCGCGGATCTTGTCGTTGCCCTCGTCGCCGTAGAGTCGGTCTCCCGAGAGGCCGCCGTCGATGGCGTCACCCTCGCTTCCGCCGTGCAGCTCGTCGATGCCGTCGCCACCGGTGAGGGCATCGATCCCGGCGTCGCCGTGGCCGATGTTCGCACCGTCGCCGAGGTGGATCGCGTCGGCACCGGGGCCGCCGGCGACCGTGTCGTCGCCGGCGCCGCCCACGAAGGTGTCGTCGTCGCCGCCGAGGTTCGCCGTGACCGGCGCCGTGAACGGCCAACTCTCGGAGCCCTCGGTGCCGCCGCCCATCTGGCTGCCCTCGCCGCCGCCGAGGAAGGCGAACGAGTCGTCGCCGTCGGCCGCGTCCTCGATGCTGATGCGTGCGCCCTTCTCCTCCTCGGTGTAGCCGAAGGCGGAGATGCTGAACGTGTGGTTCCCGTCGCCGTCGGGCGTCTGCGTCAGCTGCCTGACGGCGTACACCTCGTCGGTGATCTCGGTCAGCGCTCCGCGATCGCCGGCTCTCGAGCCGACGTGGAGCGTCACCGTGCCGCCCGAACTCGAGGCGAGGTTCGGCGCCTGGTCCTCGCACGAGGACTGGAACTCGAAGAGCGTGACCTCCGCGAGTCGCCACGTGTCCGAGTAGCAGAACGGGCACACGCCGAACTCAGCCCACACCTCGAGGAACGCGATGAGTTTGCCCTCGATCACGAACAGGCAGATGGGTGTGCTGATCTTCGCGATGATCTCGTCGATGTACATGCGCCCGTCGGCCTCGGGTCGGTCGTCGAGGTTCAGGCTGAAGGTGGCCGTGATGCCGCCGTCGACGCCCGCCTTCACGATCAGGGCGTCGAACTTGGCGCCGGCCTTGATGGTGCCCGAGACGGAGAATTCGGGAATGTCCTTCCCCGAGCGGTCGAGGTCGGTGAGGAACAGGCTCTGGATGAACGCCTTGCCGACCCCGCCGGCATCGAGCGACGTGTCGCCGCCGATGATGCGCTCGGCGAGCATTCGGATGCCGCGGGTCGAGACACCCGCGCCGACCTCCGCCGAGGCGGAGAGCTCGCCGCCGATGGTGAGGTAGAGCACGCCGAAGAACGGACCGAAGCTCATGGAGTACTCCATGTGCACGTTCAGGAGGTCGGGACGCCATTCGACGATCGAGCAGTCGTCGCCGAGGAGCAACCCGACGAGGCAGCTCGGGTCCTCGATCATGGGGTAGCTGAAGTCGGACTCGTCACCGGAGCCGCCGGCCGAGCCGAGGGTCTCCCATGCTGCGCCGTCTCCGCCCTGGGCGTCGATCGAGTCGGAGATCGCACTCTGAACGTCGGGTGCCGGCGCGCCGCCGAACGGTGATCCGCCGCCCCAGAGCTCGCTCGTCTGATCCGGTGTCTGAGGCGGACCCTGAGCGGCATCCGATGCGAACTCGAGGTCCTCCACGAGCAGGAGGCTGTTCGTCGTCGACAGCGCGGACACCTGCTCCAGGAAGCCGAGGAGGTCGTCGATGTCCTCGAGCAGGCTGACGTCCACCACTCCCGTGAGCTTGGCCAGGTCGACCATGGTCACCGGGCCGCCGCCGAAGAACTCCGACAGGTCGGTGATGACCGGGATGGGCGAGAAGAGGAACTCGCGCACCGGCTTGGTCGGCTCGAGGATCGGCGCGAGCTCCTCGAGCACGCTGCCGAACATGCGCTTGAAGATCTCCCCGGCGTCCACCCTGATGTCGTGCAGGGCGATCGTCGGCTCGGAGACGCCCGAACCGCTGAAACCCCATTCGAGGGTGAACTGCGCCGTGAAGGTCGGCATGGTCTTGTTCACGGTCGTGCCCTGCGCGACGCCCGTCGTCAGGGCGAGGTCGAGCGCGATGTCGCCGTTCAGCTGCGGTGCCGTCACGACCGAGCTCGCGTCGCCCGACAGCAGTTCGGTGATGAGCACGCGGTCCCAGCAGTACTCCCCGCTGACGCCCGTGGTGTAGACGGCGTCGAGCGGCTGGCAGTCGCCGCCGGTGTCCAGGCCGATCTGGGTGATCAGGCGGGCACCGCTCGGTGCGCCGCCCGGGGCGTTGTCGGTGGCCTCCATGGCGATGAATCCGATGCGGCCGGCGATCGGCGCAGCACCGAGGGTGACCCCCATGTTGATGCGCAGCTCCTCGAGGCCGCCGTCGGGCTCGGCGTCGCCGATCCCCGTGGCGGGAACGGGGTTGTCGATGAGGTAGAAGCCGTCGTCTCGAGAGATGCCGAAGCCGAGCTCGAGCGTCCATCCGGCCTGCGCCGTGACGCTGCCGTTGAACTGGAGGGGAAGCCCGGGCAGCCCCAGGTCGAAGGGAAGGTCGACCGTGCCGGGGCACGTGGTCCCCTCACCGTCGAGGCACTCGCCGGCGGTACCGAGCGCACGGGCCCCCTGCCCGAGCTCGAGTTCCACGGTGAGATCGACGAGGTCGGTGAGGAGTGCACCTGCGGGGCAGATCACGTCCCCGGTGCAGATGGGCACGATCCGGATGTCGCTCGCACTCGCCACGTCGTCGGCGTCACCGCCCCAGTCGCCCACCGCCGCGAAGTCGCTGTCGCGAAGGATGCCGATGCCGATGAGCGGGGCGGCGAGCTGCTGCTGCAGGCCGTCGGGGCCGAATACCGCTGAGTCCACGGTCGCGCCGGGGACGCCCTCGATGCCGGGGTCGTTCAGGAACGCCTTGAACTCATTGAGTTCCTCGGTCAGCGCCGCGAGGTCGTCGCCCACGAGGGGAAGTCTGCTGCCGGCCGTGGAGGCGGCGATCGCCGTGTCCAGCAGCTTGCCGATCGACCCGAGACCGTCGGCGAGCCCGTCGAAGGAGAAGGCGAGACCGTCGAGGATCGAGTCGAGGTTCGCCGGCGGGGTGATGTCGGGCGCCTCGGTGAATCCGCCCACCGACACGGTGAGGTAGTCGCCGGCGTCAGGTGCCGCGGGGTCATTGCCGCCGATCGTCGTCACTCCGGTGCCGAGATCGGCCAGCACGGGCATCGCCGCGCAGCCGTAGGTGCCGGTCACCGAGACGCCGTTCGGCGCCGTGCACTCGAACTGGCCGCCCTCCGCGGTCGACACGGCGTCGAGCACGAGGTCTGCGTCGAAGAAGTCGGCGACGGTGATGGGCGCTTCCCCGTCCTCGCCGGGTGCGGGTGCCCCGTCGCTGCGCACCTGGAGGCCGGCGCCGAGTGCGATGCGGCCGGTCTTGTTGGCGGCGTCGCCGAGCTGTGCGGCGAACGGCCCGAGGTGCACCGCGAACTCGGCGGCACCGGGCTCGGACTCTTCGACGCCGACGCTCACGCCGATGCGGCTGGAGTCCAGGATGAGCGGCTCGACGTCGTCGGAGCCGGGGTCGAGGGCGATGAGCACGCCGAGGTCGAGCTCGGCGGCGAGTTCGGCCGTGAGGCCGGACCCTGACGACGAGATGGCAGGGATCGCGTCGCTGTCGAGGGCGAGCGGGACGTCGACCGTGCGGTCGACGTCGGCGGCGAGCCGGAGCACGAGCCCCGGGTCGACGGCGGCGCCGGCGTCGCGATCGACGAGCTCGAATCGTGCGTCGACGACGCCCGCGGGCGCCTCTCCCGAGAGGTCGCCTTCGAGCGCACCCTCGAGGCGCGTCTCGAGGTCGCCCAGGTCGACCGGCGTGGGACCGCCTCGGAACTCGTCGTAGCGCGACTTCACATCGATGACATCGCTGAGGAGTCGTTCCAGCCCTCGGTTCAGGAACGGCACGACGGGCGCGTCGGGGCCGAGGGCGTCGTCAACGGAGCCGACGGAGTCGGCGACCCCGCCGACGGCGTCGATCACGCGGCCGAGGAGCCTCGACGGCTCCGAGGTGTCGACGTTCAGGGCACTCAACAGCCGAGCCTCGTCGTTCGTGAGCTCGGCATCGTACGTGGTGTGGTCGAATCCGGTGCCGTCCACCGTGATCGTTCCGGGCGTCTCGGTGAGGGGCAGCGCGGGATCGGCCCCGTGGCCGGTGACCTCCAGATCGACATCCACCACGGCATGCCGGTCGGCCTCGGCGATCGGATGCGTCGGGTCACCCCCTTCCGCGCCGTAGATGCCGCTGAGCAGTTCGGTGATGCGGGGCGTTCCGTCCTCGCCCGACGCGGCATCGACGTCGACGACGGTCGTGGGCTGGCTGCCGTCCTGCGCGAGCAGGTAGGTTCCGCCGAGCGTCACGGGCACGATTCCGATCTGCCCGGCGGCGTGCACCTCGGCTTCGACCGCCTCGATGATCTCGATCTCCGCACCCTCCTGCAGCTCGGTCGAGAATCGCTCGAACACCATCGGGTCCTCGAATTCGACGACGGGCGTCGCCGCGTCGTCGTCGGACGGCACCGACGGCAGCAGGTCGATGAGGATCGGCAGGTCGATCGTGTACGCGGCATCCGTCTCGGGGGCGACGGGCTCGCCCGACGGGGAGACGGCGCGAAGGCCCGTCGAGTCGAGGAGCTGGTCGCCGAACGCCGTCTGGCCGGGCGGTGCCGCCTCGGCGTCGGGGCTCTCCTGCGGCGGATTCACGTCGGGCGTCCCATCCAGCGAGCGGGAGATCGGGAGCTCGAGCCGAACCTCGTCATTCCCGCTGTCGAACGCGGCCGAAACCGAGGCGGCGCCGGCGATGTCCTGCTCGATCGCCTCCGCGAGCTCCTCGATCGTCGAGATCCCGACGACGACGACGTCGGGAACGGTCTCATCGGTGGGGTCCGCATCGGCGTCGAGTTTCTCGATCGTGATGAGGCTGTCGGCGAGCTGGTCGAACTCCGTGCCGAGGTCGTAGAGCTCGGAGAGCTTGCCGCTCGCGAGCGGCAGCGCGGCGTCGACGTTCGGGTGACGCTGGAGCGCTCGCAGCATGGTGGCGTACTGCACCAATGCGGAGACGAGGTCGACCGGGCTGATCCGGGTGAAGGCCGCGAGGTCGGCGAGATCGTCGTCGGCGCCGGTGAGCTCGGCCACCAGGTCGGGAGCGGTCGCGAGGTCAGCGTCGAGGGTCAGGGCCGGCGACGGTGCACTGCCGAGGCCGATGAGGTCCGATCCGAATCGGACGTCGGCGCCGGCCTCGCCGGACGGCGAGAACGTCGTCAGCTGGGAGGCCGGCATGCTCAACTCGCCGGGAGTCGATCCCTGGCCTTCGAGCACCGGTTCGACCATGGCGAGGCGACCGTCGCCGTTCGTGTCGTCGACGGTGCCCGACCAGTTCGCGTCGAGCGTCACCGTGCTGCCGGCGAGCACGTCGACACCCGCGACGCCGATCGCGGCCTCCCCGGCCGGGAAGTCGAAGGTGCCGTCGTCGGCGAGGGCGATGTCGAGGGCGACGGCGGGCTCGCCCGCCGTGGTGTCGAGCCAGAACCGGGTGCCGTCCGCACTGGTGCGCAGGGTCGCGGTGAAGCTGAAGGCGAGGTCGAAGGGGGCCGTCGCGGTGAGGCTCACGGGTACGCCGCCCGGGCCCGACGGGTCGGTGACGGCGATGGCGCTGTCGACGGTCTTGGAGACCGTGATGCCGAGGTCGAAGCCGTGACCGCTCCCGTCGATCACCGCGTCGGAGGCCGACACGTCGAGGTGCGCCCCCGCCACGTCGCCGTCGAGCTCGGTGTCCACCTGTGCGACGAGTTCGTCGAGGCTCGCCGTCGTTCCCTGCTTGGCCAGCAGTGCATCCGTGATGCCGGTCGCGAGCACCGTGCCGAGGTCGAGCGCGTCTCCGGGCCGCAACGGGTCTGCGCCCGGTGAGACGTCGCTCAGGGGAACCGGTGCCGCGAGCGGGCCGGTCTCCTCGTACTCACCGACGAAGACCTCGGCGAACGCACCCAGGTTCGCGCGGAGCGATGCGACGTCTGCCGGCTCGTCGACGAGCGCCTGCGCGGACGGCGCGAACGCCGGGAACACGAGCAGCCACGCCGCGAGCGCGCCGATCGTCGCGGCCGCCGGCCGTCTCGTGGCAGACCGGTTCGGGTACTTCTCGGCACGCATGACTTCTCCCCCTGGTGGCGTCGCCCCGTGCGCGCCATCCCCCCGGCGCCGCACACCTGCCCTTCCTACTCCCCCGGATCATCGCCTCACAAGATCGGGCGAACCCTCAGTTTGGGGGGTGAGGCACGACGTGGACGACGGCGCACGTAGCGCGTCGGGACGCTCGACACAGCCCACCCCGCCGTGCAAGCCCGGGGCATCCTCGGGGTTCGTTGCTTAGGATCGACCCACCATGAGCGAACGCGTGCACAAGATCACCTCGATGGGGACGGATGCTCCGCGCGAGGCGGACCCCGCCGACTCGACGGGGTCGGGGCAGCCCGATACTCCGCGGGCGTACGGGGTGGAGCGGAGCATCGACACCGTGCTCGCCATCCAGCGACCCGTCGTCCTGGCGCACCTGCGGGGCATCCGCCGGAGATTCCCGAACGCCACGCCCGACCAGATCGTGCGGATCCTCGAGCGGCGCTATCTCACCGCGGTCACGACAGGCGGCGCCGCCGTCGGGGCGACCGCCGTGATCCCGGGCATCGGCACGGGCGTCACCCTGGCGCTCTCGGGCGTCGAGACCGCGGGGTTCCTCGAGGCGACCACGCTCTTCGCGCAATCGGTCGCGGAGGTGCACGGCATCGCCGTCGAGAATCCCGAACGGGCGCGGGCGCTCGTCATGACCCTCATGCTCGGCCGGGAGGGCATCGATCTCGTGCGACAGCTCGCCTCACAGGCGACCGGTCAGGGCGTGGCGCGCAATGCGTACTGGGGCGAGCTGATCACCAACAGCCTGCCGAAGGCGTTCATGGGCACCGTGGTCGACCGGCTGCGAAGCACGTTCATCAAGCAGTTCGCCGTGCGCGGCGGCGCCGGGATCATCGGCAAGGCGATCCCCTTCGGCATCGGGGCGGCCATCGGCGGCACCGGCAACCACCTGCTCGGTCGCAAGGTGCTGCAGCAGGCGCGGCTCGCGTTCGGTGCGCCGCCGCCCGTGCTCCCCGCGGAGCTCGAGCCGCGTGAGCGGGACTCGGTCGTGCGCTCCACCGCGAACCGGGTGGGCCGTGCCGGATCGGCTGTCGGCGACCTCGCCGTGTCGACGAGTCGAGGACTGCGTGAGGTGGCCGGGCGAGCGACTCGGAGTCGGCGTCGTCGGGGTGCATCGAACGAGGCGCCCGCGGGTTCGGCCGGATTCGACGGGGGTTCGGCCGCAGACGCGGACGCCGGCGCAGCCGCGAACCCCGCCGACCCCCTCACCGACCGCGGGCACGCGCCCTCCTGAGTCAGGCGCCGAGCGTCTCGGCCTCGTCCTCGTCGTTCCTCTCGAACTCGTCGACCTCGCCGTCGCCCGCGTGCAGGGCGGCGAACCGCTCCCACTCCTCCATCAGGTGATCGACCGCCGCGTGGAATCGAGCCGTGGTGACGCCGGGTGTCGTGTCGCCGAAGTACCGCTCGACCCACACGCCGAGCCTCGCGAGCGCCGCTTCGTCGTGGGCCACCTCGTCGATGCGTGCCACCATGGCCGCCGCGTCGGCCGCGTCGAGCCATTCGCACGCCTGGAGGTATCCGCCCGTGTCGATCTCGGCTTCGGGATTCACCGGACGCGTGATGAGCAGCGGCTTGCCGGCGGCGAGCCGGTCGTACACCATCGCCGAGATGTCGACGATCGCGACATCCGCCGCGGCGAGCTGCCAGCCGAGTGATGGGCCGTCGTCGTACACGTGCTGCGCCGCGGGGTCGGCAGCGTTCGCGGCCGCGATCGCCGCGATGATCTCCCGGTTCGCCGCGCCGTACGCGTGGTCGACGACACCCGAGCGGGGGTGCGGGCGATAGATCACCCGGTGCCGCCCGCTCGCGAGGAGCCCTCGGACGAGCGCGACCCCGTGCGAGGCGATCGATCCATACGCCGCGGCCCCTCGATCGCCCTCCCAGGTCGGCGCGTAGAGCACCACCTCCCGCTCGTCGGGCGTGTAGGGCAGTGGTGCGCCGTCGAGGTAGTGGTCGGCCTGCGGGCGGCCGATGGGGATGGCGCGCTTGTCGAAGTCGTAGTCCCAGAGCACCTTCTCGAGGCGCGCCCGTGCCGCATCGCCGGCGATGAACGCGTAGTCGTAGGCCTTGAACTGGTTCGTGGTCATGTACATCTTGTCGGACTCGCCGTGGTTGATGAACACGTGCCAGCGACGGCCGTAGCGCATCATCTGGAAGTTCTTCGCATTCTGGTTCACGTAGAACACGACGTGCAGGTCCTGCTCCTGGATGACCTGTTCGAGGTCGGTCACCCGCCGCACGTAGGCGACCGGCAAGGGCGACTCGTCGAGCAGCTCGAGCGCGGTCCCAGAGGCCCGGCTGAGAATGAGCACGGGATGCCGCTCGGCGAGCTCGGCGAGCGGTTTGTACCACTGGCGCAACTGGTAGAGGTTCACGCGGCCGTCGGCGAAGTAGACGCCGATGCGGAATCGATGGGGCTCGAGCGGCGGCTGCTGGGCCAGCCGCGCCAGCAGCTCGCGTTGTGCGCGTCGCGACCACATGATGTCCCTGGCCAGCTTGACGGCGCGCTGCGCGTCTCTTCGGAATCCCACCGTCCAAGGGTACAGAAGGCGCGGAGCAGCGGATGCCGCGCGCGTCAGACGATCGGGGGCCGCCCGGCGAGCGTCATCCGCCAGACCGTGCGCCAGCGCATCGGTCGCCGCTCCCCCGGGTGCTCGCGCCAGCCCGCACGCCAGCCCTCGAACCACGCCCGGAGCGCCGCGGGCCGCCGCGCCCAGCGGAGCACCTGGATCGCGGTCCACGAGCCGACGTACAGCGGCACGAGCACCGCGGGCAGGTTCCGCCGCGCGAGCCATACCCGGTTCCGCGCGTTCAGCCGGTAGTAGTACGCGTGGCGTGCCGGGTCGATCACCGGATGGCCCGCCTCGAGGTCGCCCGCGTACCACGCCACGTGCCCGGAGTCCCACACCCGCCACGCGAGCTCGATGCCCTCGTGCGCGTAGAAGAAGGGGTCGGCCCAGCCGCCCGTCGCCACGAACACGGCGCGAGGCATGAGCACGGCGCCTTCCCAGCACGAGAAGACATTGCTCGAGTGTCCGGGGTCGCCCTTGCGGATGCGCGGGATCCACCGGCGCGGGGAGACGAGGCCCGTGGGGTCGACGACGCGGGGCTGGACGAGCCCGATCTCGCGCCGCTCGCGCAGCAGGCGGCACCCGTCGGCGAGGAATCGCGGACTCGGCAGGAACGCGTCGTCGTCGAGGAAGAACAGCACGTCGCCCCAGACCTCGGGAACGCCGCGATTTCGGCCGGCGGGAATGCCGAGGTTCTCTGGCAGGTGCACGGTCTTCACGCCGGTGGGCAGGGCGGGCGACGCGGACGCGGGGTCCCACCCGTTCCCGACGCACACGACATCGACGGACACGTCCGTCTGGGCGAGCACGCTTCGGATGCCGCGTTCGAGCTCGGCGGGTCGGGTGCCCTGCGTGAGGACCACGACGCCGACGCGCGGGACGCCGGCCCCGTCGGGCACCGGGTCCCCGGTCGAGTCAGCTGCGGACACGACGTGACGCCATGATGGCCAGGAAATGTCCGAAGAGCGAAAGCGCGGCGAGCGGCAGCAGGGCGGCGACGACGACGCGATCGACGAGCGGTTGGCCGGCCACGAGCCCGACGAGCGCCGCGACGAGGGCGATGAGCGTGAGCTCGACCGAGTGGTACAGGCGATGGAAGGGCAGGAAGCGTGCGGCCTTGCGCAACGTCGCGATGAGCCCGCCGCGCGGCGCCGTCTCGCCGTGGGTGTCGGCGAGCTTCGGCAGACCGGCGTTCGCCCGCGCCACGTGCACCATGTCGTTGAGCGCCTTGTTCAGCACGATCACGAGGGCGAGGACCGCGGCGATCGTCGTCCAGAGGAAGTCGGCGGGGAACTCGAGCGGGTACGCAGCGGCGCGGATCCCGAGCGCGAGCGGGATGAGGGCCTCGGTCGTGTAGTGGCCCACCTTGTCGAGGAAGACGCCGGCGGGCGACGAGGTGCGGCGCCACCGTGCGACCTCACCGTCGCAGCAGTCGACGAGCATCTGCAACTGGCCGAGGACGACGGCGAGGAGCGCGCCCCAGATGCCGGGGATCAGCAACGCCGCTGCCGTCGACCACCCGACGAGGATCATGAGGCCCGTCACGCCGTTCGCTGAGATCGGCGTCTTCAGGAGCAGCCACGTGAGGTAGGGCGAGAAGCGGCGGAGGTAGAGCGAGGCGGTCCAGTGCTCGGCGTTGCGACGACCGCGCACCTCGGGAGGCTGGGTGATCTCGCGGAGTTCGGCGATGCTGGACGGTCTCGTGAAGACCGGACCGGTGTGCGACATCCGCGTCACCTTCCCGTGTGCTTGGCGATGTTGCTCGTCAGCGACAGGTAGCCGAGCACGAAGCCGACCCCCCACGAGACGTGTATGCAGGGCAAGACTACGAGAAACCACCCGGCGGTGCGTGCGCCCCGACCGCGGGCGTAGGCGATCGTCGCCGCGATCACGAACAGCACGTAGACGACGGGGACCGCGAAGCCGAGGAGGAGCCACGGCGCGGCGCCCATGCCGAGCTGCGCGAGGCCGGCCACGCCCGCGATGAGGCCGAGCACGACGCCGAGCACCATGACGGGCGGCACGAAGTAGCGGATGCCGTTCGCCGCCGGGAACCGGCGTGCGAGCTCACCGCGCCAGAGTCCGGTCGAGAACATCTGACGGGCGAGCCGCTCGAGGGTGGAGCGCGGCCGGTACGTGACGCCGAGTGCGGGCGTGAACCACACGGTGCCGCCCGTCTCGCGGAGCCGCCGGTTCAGCTCCCAGTCCTGGCCGCGCTTGATCGTCTCGTCGAAGAGGCCGACGCGCTCGAGGGCGTCGCGCCGGAACACCCCGAGGTAGACGGTGTCGGCAGGACCCTCGGCACCGCCGACGTGGAACGCGGAGCCGCCCAGGCCGACCTTCGTCGTGTAGGCGAGCGCGACCGCGCGTTCGAAGTCGGTCTCGCCGCGCGCGTCCATGATGCCGCCGACGTTGTCGGCGCCGGTGCGCTCGAGCACCTCGACCGCGACGCGCGCGTAGTCGGTGGGCAGCATCGAGTGGGAGTCGACGCGCACGACGACGGGATACCTGGCGGCACGTATGCCGATGTTGAGGCCCGCGGGCGTCGAACCCACCTCGTTCTCGAGCACCCGCACGCGCGCATCGCGGCTCGCGAGGTCGGCGACGAGCTCGTTCGTGCCGTCGATGGAGGGAGCGAGTGCGATGAGCACCTCGACGGGGCCCGAATAGTCCTGCGCGAGGATCGACTCGACGGCCGCCCGCACATGCGATACGTCGTTCAGGACCGGCATGACGTACGAGACGCCGACGAGCGGCGACGGCGTCGCCTGCTGGTGTTGCTCGGGCATGGTCCTCACTCGCTGGGGTCGATCGAGCCTAGCAGCCGGCATCCGCGCGGGCCGTGAGCGCGAACGGATGCGGCGGGGCCTGATCCCTGAGGATCCGGCCCCGCCGCGGGAGCATCCGTGACCGTCAGCGCGTCACCCCTGGAACGTGCCGAGCGTGACGTCGACGGTCTGCGTCTCGCCGTCGCGGACGAAGGTGAGTTCAGCCGTCGCGCCGCCCGGAAGGGCGCGAACCTGAGCGGTGAGGTCGGTCTGGTCGGTGATCGGCACGCCGTTGAACTCGGTGACGATGTCGCCCGCCTGCAGGCCTGCCGACGCGGCAGCGCCGTCGGCGCTCACCTCGGAGATGAGCGCGCCGACCCGATCGCTCTCGGCGTCGGACTCGGCGGAGGTCACCGTCGCGCCGAGCAGACCGTGCGTCGCCGAGCCGTTCTCGATGATCTCGCTCGCGATGCGCTTCGCGAGGTTCGAGGGCACGGCGAACCCGACGCCGATGTTGCCCGCTTCGGCCGTCGCGCCGCCCGCTGAGAGGATCGCGACGTTGACGCCGATGAGCTTGCCCTCCGAGTCGACGAGCGCGCCACCCGAGTTGCCGGGGTTGATGGCGGCATCCGTCTGGATGACCGGCAGCGAGACCTGACCGGCGTTCGTCGGCTGCTGCTGCTGCCCGCCCTCGGGGTCGGGCAGGTCGAAGAAGAAGTCGAACGGGTTCTCGTCGGAGCCCTGTCCCTGGTCGCCCTCGCCCTGCTGGCTGTCGTCGGGAGTCTCGGGGGCGGCCGACGAGGCGACGTCGATCGAGCGGTTGAGCGCACTGACGATGCCGTTCGTGACGGTTCCGGAGAGCCCGAGCGGCGCACCGATCGCGATCGCCGTGTCGCCGACGTTGAGTTCGTCGGAGTCGGCGAACTCGAGGGGGGTGAGATCGGAGGCGTCCACGAGCTTGATGACCGCGAGGTCGGAGAGGGGGTCGGTGCCGACCAGTTCGGCGTCGTAGAGGCGGCCGTCGGCCGTCTTCACCTGGATCGCCGGATCGCCCGTGGCGCCGTCGAGGGTCACGACGTGCGTGTTCGTCAGCACGTAGCCGTCGTCGGAGAGGATGATGCCGGAACCCGTACCGCCGTTCTGCCCGCCGGTGACGGAGATCGTCACGACGCTCGGGCTGGCCTTCGCCGCGACCGCGGTGATCTGGTTGACCGAGTCGGGGTCGTTGACGACGATGTTCTGCGCCGTGCCCGAG